>JBEQSW010000371.1:0-14040 GCA_040348565.1 Myxococcales bacterium
AGCCCATCAGTCGACCGCCGACGCCGCTCTTCACTTCTTTGATGAAGGCGGGCACGTTCGCCAGCGAGCCGATTTCGCGCAGCATGCGCAGGACGGCCTCGTTGGCGCCGCCGTGGAGCGGGCCGTACAGCGCGGCCGCGGCACCGGCCACCGCCACGTACGGATCGGCGCGCGAGCTGCCGACCGAGCGCATCACGTTCGTCGAACAGTTCTGCTCGTGATCGGCGTGGAGGATGAACAGCACGTCGAGCGCCTTGACGATTTCGGGGTGGACCTCGAACTTCGGCTCGGCGATGCGCTTCACCATCTGCAAGAAGTTCGCCGAATAGCTCAGCTCGTTCGACGGATAGACGAACGGCATGCCCATGGCATGGCGGTAGCTCCACGCGGCCAAGGTGGGCATCTTGGCGATCAAACGAACCATCTGCGCGCGGCGGATGTCGCGATCCATCACGTGCTTGGCTTCCGGGTAGAAGGTGCTGAGCGCGCTCACGCTGGCGCACAGCATGCCCATCGGGTGAGCGTCGTAGCGGAAACCGTCGATGAACGTGCGCACGTTCTCGTGCACGAAGGTGTGGTGGGTGACGTCGTCGGTGAACTTGTCCAGCTCGGCCTGCGTCGGCAGCTCGCCGTTGATCAGCAGGTAAGCGACCTCGAGGTACGAGGCGTTCTCCGCCAGCTGGTCCACCGGGTAACCGCGGTAGCGCAGGATGCCCTTGTCGCCGTCGATGTAGGTGATGGACGAGCGGCACGACGCGGTGTTCATGAACGCCGGGTCGTAGGTCATCAGCCCGAAGTCGTCTTTGTCGACCGTGATCTGGCGAAGATCGAGGGCACGGATGGTGCCTTCGCTGATTGGCACTTCGTACGTCTTGCCAGTCCGGTTGTCGGTGATGGTGAGGGTGTCTTTCGCCATGTTTCGCTCGTTCTGATCTTCCTGACGACTCTTGCGCTCGGGGTGAGCGAGCCTTCCTCGATAGAGCCGGCAGCGCAAGACTTTCTGCCGCTTTGTTGGCCACTCCGGCGGGTTTTGGCATGGGCAAGGTATGGCTTCGCTCCGTATGCCCGCCGCCGGACGGCCCAACCGCTGGGCCGCGCTGGTCTCGGTCGGGGTGTTTTTGGCGACCTCGGTCGCGGCTTGCGACGGCAACAGCTGGCTGACTCGCAAGGATCCGGCCGCGATGCGGGTCAAACCCGAAAACGGCGGCATCACGCCGCCGGTCGACGATTGGTCCCACGTGCCGGTGCCGCCCGCCGATGGCCCCCAATTGGCGCCAATTGCGATGCAGGCGCCAGTTTATGCCAAGCCTGACCCCAAGGCCGAGGTCATCGGCTACTTGCGACTGGGCGCGAAGGTGGCGCGCTCCGTCCAGCCGGTCACGAAGGACGGTTGCGCGGAGGGATGGTACGCGGTTCGTCCGCTCGGTTTCGTATGTGTCGGCCCGAACGCCACCATTAAGCTCGATCATCCCCTGGTGCGCGCGGTCGCGGTCGAGCCCGATCGCAAGAAGCCGATGCCGTATCAGTATGCCTTCCTGCGCTCGATCGCGCCCTCGTACATGAAATTGCCGACGAAGGACGAGCAATTCCAATACGAGATGCGCCTCGAGCGGCACCTGCGCAACCACGACAAGCTGAAGGACAAATGGGACCAGCTCGACGTCGGCGCCAACGACGTGCCGCTGGACGAGCGTGGCCTGGCCGTCGGCGGCATTCCCGAGCACGCGCGACCGCTCGGATTGAGCGAGCGCTACGGTGGCGACGGCAGCGACAAAGTGCCGTGGTGGCTCGAAGGCGGCCGTAAGATCCCGAACGTCTCGAGCTTCAAGGTGCCAGGCTACGCGGTCATTTCCAATCGACTGAAGCGGCACGCGGGGGTGTCCCTGATCGGTTCGTTCGTAGCCGGGCCGGACGCGCAAAATCGGCGTTTTGCGGTGTCCACCGACGCGCGGCTCATTCCGGCCGACAAGCTGAAGGCCGACTCGGGCTCGCCCTTTCACGGCTACGACATCAAGCAGGTGGGGCTGCCCGTGGCGTTCGCTCGCAAGGAAGGCGTGCAGAGCTATCGTCTGGAAGGCGGCAAGCTGGTGGAGGGCGACAAGCTCGCCGGCCGCGCGCTGGTCGCCCTCACCGGAGCGGTGAAAGAGCTGCGCGGGGACCGCATGGTCGAGACCCGCGACGGCACGTGGTTGCCGAGCGCCGACCTGAAGACTGCCGCCAAGAGCAGCAAGTTGCCGGGGTGGGCGCGCGGCAACAGCAAATGGATCGACGTGTCGATCCAAAACCAAGTGTTGGTGCTGTACGAGGGCGCGCAGCCGGTTTTCGTGACGCTGGTGTCGACGGGCAAGGATGGCTTGGGCGATCCAGCCAAGACGCTCAGCACCCCCACCGGCCAGTTTCGCATCTACCAAAAGCACATCACGACCACCATGGACTCGGCCGTCGCCGAGCACGAGTTCGAGCTACGTGACGTGCCGTGGGTGATGTACTTCAAGGGTGGCTACGCCCTGCACGCCGCGTATTGGCACGACGACTTCGGCCATGCGCGCTCGCATGGTTGCATCAACCTGGCGCCAATCGACGCGCGTTACGTCTTCTTCTGGTCTTCACCCGACGTGCCCGAGCATTGGCACGGTGCCTACTCGGGTCAGGGCGGCTTCGAAGAGGGGACGTTGGTTTTTGTTCATCCGTAGGTTTCCTTTCTCCTCCGTGCCTTGGGGGGAGTGCTTGGCGACCCATGCGACCAGCGGCGGAGCGTGCGCTCGGCCTCGCCGAGTTTTGTCTCACTCCGGTCTTCTGTTTCGATCGTGATCTGATCTCGCCAAGGTGTGGGTGAGGGCGATCTGGCTCGCGCTGCGCGCGAGCGCACTTTGTTCAGCAGACTTGGCGCTCGAGACCGAGAGAGGAGCGATCTGCCTCTCGATGTGCGCGAGCGCACTTCGTTCAGCAGACGGGGAGCTCGAGACCGAGAGGAGGGGCGATCTGGCTCGCGCTGCGCGCGAGCGCACTTTGTTCAGTAGACGGGGAGCTCGAGAGCTGGGACGGGGAGCTCGAGACGTAGGCGGACGGGGCCGCGGCTTGAGCCTCGTTGGCGCGCTACTGGACGCTGAAGGATTTTGAGACGGTGACGGCGTCGCCGGAGAAGGCGGGGACCTTGGCGCTGCGGAAGAGCTTGGCGACGCACCCACCGACGGCGGTGCCGGCAAGATCGCCGGACACTTGCGTGTTGGTGGCGCGGCCGCTCGGCATGAAGGTGATGGACACCTTGCCGCTGCCGCTCGGGCCGTCCGGGGTCTTGCAGCTTTGTGCGTTGCCGGCGGCCGCCGAAAGCGCAGCGATTGCGGCGGCCTTGTCGAACGGAGGCGCGTCGCTGGCGGCGGCTTCGGCCGGTTTTTCGGCGGGCTTTTCGACCGGTTTGGCCGCGGTTTCGCTCGGTTTGGGCGTTGCTTCGCCGGGTTTGGCGGCGGTCGGCGTGGCCGGGGTGGCGCCGGCAGGAGCAGTTGTGGCGGCACCGCCGACGGCAGCCACCGGAGCCGCGCTCGCCGCGGGAACAGCCGAAGCCGAAGTCGCAGCGGTGGCTTCTGGCGAGGGCGCGACGGCAGCGGGTGTTGGCGCGACGGCGGCCGGGGCGGCGCTGGGTGTGGGCGCGGGCGGCGGAGCACCCGCGAGCTTGGCGGGCAACCCGGCCGCGACCGCGCCGCCACCGATGGCGACCACGGCGGCAATGGCGATCCACAGCCCCATGCCCTTCTTCTTGGCGGGCACGTCGCCGGTCAGCGAGGCCGGATCAGCGGCGCGCACCTCGGGCGGCGGGGCCAGCACGGGTGCGTTGAAATCCGGCGCTGCGAAGGCGGAGCCGAACGAGCCCGTGCCCACGTTCGCGATCGAGTTGGGGCTCGAATCAGTGCCCATCAAGATGGCCGCGGCGTCGTCTTGCTGTTTGGCGGCGGAGGGTTTCTTGGCGGCAGGCTTCTGCTCTTGCTTGACCAGCGCGTCGAGCGAGAACAACACCGAGCTCTCGTTGCGGGCACCCGTGAGCTTGGGTGCGGCGTCCTTCGCATCGGTGCCGAGCGATTCGTCTTCTTCGCTGCCGGCGCCGGCCAAGTCCCCGAACAGATCGCCGCCGCCGCGAGCGGCGCTGCGACGCGCCGCGGTGGGCTTCGGCGCTTCGGCTTTGGGAGCAACTGCCACCGCGGCGGGAGCAGGCTTTGGGCTCGCGGCCACCGCGGCAGGTTTGGGGCTCGCTGCAGCAAACGCAGGCGTGGCCACGGGCGCACTTTCTTCGAAGGGCAGGGGCGCCGACGCTCGCAAATCGAAGGCGGCTTGGGGAGAGCTGGGCGGTTCTTTCCCTGGCTCACGCCACGCGCCCGGCGCGTCAGGCTCGGCCGTGGTCATCATGCCTTCGAACGGGGAATCCTGAATCTTGGTCGCTTCGTCGTCGTCGACGAACCCGGAGGCCGCGGGAGCTGCGAGCGGCGCCGCCGCTTTCTTCAAGCCGCGTGCGCTGAGCGCGCTGGCGAGCTCGGGAATTTCGAAAGGCGCTTTCCAATCGCTCATGCCTTCGCGCCAGAGGAAGGCCAAGTCGTCGAGGGTGCCGGCGGCGTACTTGTCGACAATCTGGCTCACGCTCAGCGTCTCTTGACGATCGTCGGGGTAAGCGATGTCGAAGCTGAGCTCCGTTGCGGCAGCTGGAGCCGGCGCTTGGGGCGACGCGACGGCGGGCGCGACGGCGGCAGTCGGTGCCGCTTTGGCGGCGGCCGGGCTAGCCGCTGCACTCGCGGTAGGCGCCGCCGCTGGCGCGCCTTCTCCAGCATCCGCCGCATCAATCTTCGTTCCGTCGACGATGATCCCGGTGCCGCAGTGCTTGCACGTGATCTTTACTTTCTTGCCGCGGACTTTTTCATCCGGGATCGCATACTTGGCCGAGCAAGACGTGCAGCTGACGTTCATGAAGTTCCTTGGGGCAGAGCAGCGCCGCGAAGCTCGAGGGTGCCTGCCCGCAATCGTGGAGAAATACCATGAGAGCCGCGCGGTCGCCAAGCCGGCCCAGCTTCAGTAAGTGGTCGGTCGCCTTGGTCGGCGGGCCTCGTTGCCGCCCGCGGGCAGGGTCCGGTCTGGTTGCAGTTGGGCCTTTGCATCGTCCGTAGGGGCCGACCGACTGCGTTTTCTCGCTGCGAGCTCGCGTCGCGGCTCGCTGACTAGCTCCGTTCCAAGCGTTTGATAGAGTCCGCGCCCGCCGGCTGCCCGTCACGGTTGGGGTGCGGCGGCGCATCGCTCATGGATTCCAAGGATAAACCAGGCCCCGGGGTGCTCGCTTTCCTCAACGAGCGTTATCGCAGCCTCGACCCGCGCTGGCTCGGTCTGTTCCGTATCTGCTTTGGCTGCCTGCTCATCAGCGAGCTTTTGTACCGCTGGAGCTACGCGCGGGTGCTGTTTTCCAACGACGGCGTGCTGCCCAACCACTTCTCGCTGTTCGCACCGATGGGGCAAGACCTGTTCTCCATCTACCACGTGTTCTCGACGATCCAAGAGGTGCACGTGGCGTTCGCGCTCACGCTGCTCGTCTTCGGTTGCTTCACGGTGGGCTATCGCACGCGTTTGTTTCACGTGCTGTCGGCCATCCTGATCACGAGCTTGCACGGGCGGAACCTGTTCACCGAAAACGGCGGCTCGGTGGTGACTCATTCGTTGGCGATTTGGACGGTGTTCCTCCCGCTTGGTCGCTGCTTCTCCGTCGACGCCGTGCGCCGTTCGCTCGCGCGCGAGCACGAGCAAAGCGCGGTCGAGCTCAACCGGCGCGACGTGACGCCGGTAGAACCGTTCGTCTCCATCGTCGTTTTGGGTCTGCTGCTCCAGTGGAGCGTCATCTATTTTTTCAACTGCGTTCACAAGAACGGCGTCGGGTGGCAGAACCACAGCGCGATCTACTGGTTTTTGTACCAAGATCGCATCGTGACCTGGCTTGGGGTGTGGGCGCGCGAGCACGTGCCCTTCGGGGTTTTCGCGCTGTTCACCCGACTGACGCTGATCGTCGAAGGCGTGCTGGCCTTCATCTTGCTCGTGCCGTTCGGCCAAAAATGGCTGAGGCGAATCGCGTTTCTGTTGGCGCTCGGCCTCCACGGCAACATCGCCTTGCTGTCGCGACTCGGGCCCTTTTCTTACGTGATGGTGATGTTCTTCTTGATGCTGTTCGGCCAAGAAGAGCTGGACTTTCTCGGTCGTTGGTTCGGGCGTCCGGCGCGAGCGGTCACGGTGATTTTCGACGCCGACTGCGGCATCTGCCTGTGGACGTGCCGCCTGCTGAAGCGGTTGGATCCTTGGCAGCGACTGACGTTCGTCGGCAACGACGAGAAGGAGCGCCTGCCCGCCGGCGTGGATCCGAAGCTGTGCGAGACGAGCGTCGTGGTCGTCGACTCGGCCGGGCGCGTGTTCTCGGAGGAGAAGGCCGTGCGTCGCGCGATCCGGGCGTTGCCGTTCGGCATCGTGCTCGGCGGCTGGTTGTACGTGCCAGGGCTTTCCCAACTCGGCCGCGCGCTCTACCGACGGGTGGCGGCAAACCGGCTGGCCATCAGCAGCTTTTTCGGCCTGGGCGCGTGCGGCGTGCCTCAGCCGCCGCGTTCCGCCGAGGTGGCGACACGCTCGCCCCGGTTCGGCCGCGTGGGTGAGGAGTTGCGCTCGTTTCGGGTGGCGGCGCGCGAAACCTTGGCGTTGGTGTTGATGGTGGTGCTCTCCACCGAGGTCGTGAAGAGCAACCCGTTCGTCTCACGGCACCTGCAGCTGAAACGCCCGGAGTGGATGACGGAGGTGATCGGTTACACGCGCATGCTGGAAGGCTGGGGCATGTTCGCTCCCGAGCCGCCCTACGACGACGGACGCCTGGTCGTGGATGGCCGCACCGTCGACGGCCGCAAGCTCGATCCGTTCACTGCCGACACCCCCGAGTTCGATCCCGAGTCGCCTCGTGGCTGGGGTCACGATCAGCTGTGGTGCGACTACAGCAACCACATACGCTGGCCCCACAACCAAGGGCGCCGCCAGTTCCTGCGCACCTATTTGATCAATCAGCACTTGTACTCGCACCGCCCGCAGGACCAACTGGTGGCCTTCGACGTCTGGTGGATCGGGGATAAATCGCCGCCTCCGGGTCAGAAGCATGGGGTGCCGCAGCCGCCCGAGCGCATCACCAGCTACGGGGCCGTCAAAGACTCCGGTGCTCGCCCTTGGCTCAGCCCGCGCCCAGCGGGAGGACGACCGTGAAGCCGCGTTTCGAGCTCGTGCCCCCCGCGCCAGTGCTGGTCCCGCCCGCGCCCGCCGGCTTGTGGCCCAAGCTGGTTTGGCTCTACGGCTCCGCCGATCCGCGTTCGCTCGGCTTGTTCCGCATCGCGCTCGGCGCGCTCCTGGCCGTGGACGTCGGGTTGAAGTTCCCGGAGGTGGCTGCGCACTTTTCGAATGCGGGCTGGCTCGCGAACCATTTCGCGCTGTTCCGGCCGATGAGCGACCATCTGTTCTCGGTTTACTTCGCGTTCGGGTCGCCGTTGGAGG
The DNA here is from genome assembly GCA_040348565.1 of Myxococcales bacterium. Lineage (GTDB taxonomy): Bacteria > Myxococcota_A > Polyangia > Polyangiales > Polyangiaceae > PMG-095. The sequence continues at coordinate 7,543 of JBEQSW010000371.1, forward strand.
TGAAGTTCCTGCTCAGCTTGCACTTGTTGGTGTGCTTGCTGCTGCTGGTCGGCTACCGCACGAAGGTGATGCAGCTCTTGGCGCTCGTCCTGACGACGAGCCTGAACAGCCGCAACCTTTTGATCGAAAACGGCGGCTCGGTCGTGCTCAATATTTTGCTGGTTTGGAGCGCATTTTTGCCGCTGGGGCGCCGCTTCAGCGTGGACGCCTTCGTGGCGTCTCTGCGAGCCCGGCACGAAACGACCCAGACCGCCCTGAACGAGCGGCTCTTGCCGGCGCGGGACGTGCGCCCCGTCGTCACGCTGGCGGTGACGGCTCTGATTCTGCAGTGGGCGACCATCTATTTCTTCAACACCCTGCACAAGAACGGCGCGCCCTGGCGCGAGGGCACCGCCGTGCACTACTTCTTGCAGCAGGACCGCCTGGTCACCTGGTTTGGCGCCTGGCTGCGCGGCGTGTTGCCACTGCCGGCCATCAAGGCTCTCACCTTCGGCACGTTGCTGATCGAAGGCAGCGTGCCCCTGTTGCTGCTGCTGCCGTGGCGGCCGCGCATGACGCGCATGGTGGCGTTTGGTCTCGTGCTCTTGCTGCACGCTTCCATCGATTCGGTGCTGCAATTGGGCTCGTTTTCTTGGGCCATGCCGGTCGTGTTCTTGGCGTTGGTTCCGGCCGAGGCCTGGGCTTGGGCCCATCGCCGTTGGACGGCGCAGCGCACGCCTGCCGTCGTTCACTTCGACCCGAGCGTGGGCGGCTCGCTGATGCTGTGCCGCATCCTCAAGCGCCTGGACGGGCTGGGGTTGTTGACGTTTCGCGCCTTGGACGAAGGCTCGCCCAAGAAGGCGCACAAGGGTTTCTGCGTTAGCGTCGCCGGCGAAAAGTCGCTGACGGGCTGGGATGCTTTGCTGGCGGCATCGGACGCGCTCTGGTTCGGACGTCGGCCCCTCAGGTTGCTGGCGCCGCTAGTACGCAAACGGGTCGTTCGGCGCTTGAACCAACTGGTGGCGGCGCCTCGAGAGCTCGACGCCGATTTCGGGCTCGAAGCGGTGCCGCTCCAGGGCGACGCGCTCGCGCCGCAGCCGAGCGACGCGGCTCGAGCCTGGGCAAAGCTGGTGGCTTTAGTGCGCGAGTCGGGCGTGGCGCTGCTGATGGTGGCGTGCACGACGCAGGCGCTGCTCGAGAATCAAAGCGTGCCGGCTTGGCTCAAGCCGCTTGGTCGTCCGCCCCTTTTCGCGGCCATCATCGCCTACCCGCGCATCTTTCAAGGCTGGAGCATGTTCGCTCCGGCGCCACCGCAGAGTGACGGTCGTTTGGTGATCGACGGACGAACGAAAGACGGTCGCCGCTTCGATCCGTTGACCGGTGCCGAGCCTGTATTCGAAGTGCACCCGCCCGGAACGCCGCGCACGAATCTGATTTGGGGCTACTTCCACATCCGCATTGCCGAAGACCGATTTCGCGCTTACTGGAACGGCGTACGCGACTTCGTCCTGACCCATCACAAGCTCACCGACCGTCCCGAAGACGAGCTGGTGTCATTCGAAGCGTATTACGTGAGCGAGACATTTTCGGCGCCCGGACAACCCCGCAACCGCCCGGAAAAGCGGCTGCTGTTCTCCAATACCTTCATGCCCGCCGAGGAGCCGGCCGCCCCGCCACCGCGCCCGAAGGGCAAAGCGAGCAAGGCTCAGGCACAATAGAGGCGTGACGGCGCCGCACATCGTTCACGCCATTTGGCAGACGCTGCGCATCAGCGTGCCGACCATTTGGCAGAGCCTTGGCGGCTCGCTCACGCCCGAAGCCACGGATCGCCGGCTTGCCGAATGGTCAGCCTCGATCGTGCAGCGTGCGGGCATCCAGCTCAGCGTCGAAGGCGCGGAGAACGCCACGCCGGGCGAAAGCTTCGTGCTGATGTCCAATCATCAGTCGCTGTACGACGTGCCCGTGATCTATCAGGCGCTGGATCGGCGCATCCGCATGGTGGCCAAGAAGGAGCTGTTTCGCGTACCGGTGTGGGGGCGCGCCATGCACCGCGCCGGCTTCATCTCGCTCGATCGGCAAAGCCGCGAGCGCTCACGCCAGACTTTGTTGGCTTCCGCGGACATCTTGAACACCGGAACATCGATTTGGATCGCGCCCGAAGGCACGCGCAGCAAAGACGGCCGGCTGGGCCCGTTTCGCCGCGGCGGCTTTCATCTGGCGTTGCAGAGCGGCTGCCGCATCTTACCGATAACGATCGTCGGCACGCGCGCGGTGTTGCCCGCAAAAGGTGCTCACGTCACCGACGGCTGCCCGGTGAGGGTGATCGTGCACCCGCCGGTGAATCCTCGAGATTTCGGCGAAGAACGCCGCGCCGAGCTGACCGAGCACGTGCGCGCGGTGATCGGGAGCGCCCTGCCCGAGGCGAGTGAGCTCCCGGCCTAGCTCAGCTGCGACACCAGACGCGCACGACCATCGTTCCCTTGGCGGTCCAAGGAGTGACTTCGATGCGCTCGACGTCGGCGATGGAGCCGGACGGGACGCGGTGCAGCAGGTGCTCCTCGACGAAGCGCCGACGCAGCGCGTCTGTCGATAGATCGCCGACACCGCTGCCGCGGATGATGAACGTGAGCAGCTCGAAGATCTCGAGCACGTCCGGCGCCAAGCGTGGGGTGAGCGGAGCCGCCTCGGCGCCGATGGTGATTTCGGGGCCGTCGTCGGCCTTGCTCGCGGCGGGCGGCGCAGGCGGCGCAGGCGGCGCGGGGGCGCGGCTGGGTGAACGAGCGCCAGGGGCGTTCGAGATCTTGTCGGCGTAGGGCAGCGTGTTCTGGCGGGGCCGCATCGACTCGGCCAGCTCTTCGGCGATAGCGGCCATCGTCTCGCGGCCGGCGGGCGTCTCCGAAATTTCGATGACCGGGGCCTCCGCGTTGGCCAAACGAGGCGCCGCCAGCTCGGCCTCGATCGCGGCCATGGTTTCACGCCCCGCGGTGGCGTAGGTCAGCTTCACTTCCGGCGCCGACGGCACGACGCTACGACGCTTACCCACCGTTGCCTTTGCGCTCTTCTTACTGGCAGCCAATCAACCGTAAAGCCTACCAGACCGGGCCCATTGCTTGGAAAGGCCGTTAGCGGAAGGCGTCGAATTCACGACGGTTCTCGCCGTCCATCTCGAGGGTCGGGGGGGCCCCAACCCCGCCGTCTCGAGGGTCGGTGGGGCTCCAGCCCCGCCTCCTTTGGTCGTAGCAGGCTTGCTTCAGGCTAGCTCGGGAGCGGCCCATCAAAAAGATGTCGGCGGCGCGGGCGGCTTTGCGACCTTCGGCGATGGCCCACGGTTGTCTCGTGGGTCGGTGGGGCTCCAGCCCCACCTCCGTTGGTCATAGCAGGCTTGCCTCAGGCCAGCTCTGAGCGGCCCATCAAGAAGATGTCGGCGGCGCGGGCGGCCTTGCGGCCCTCGGCGATGGCCCACACCACTAGGGATTGGCCGCGTTGGCAGTCGCCGGCGGCGAAGACGCCTTTTTGATTGGTGGCGAAGTTGCCGTCCACCTGGATGTTGCCGCGGCCGTTGATGGTGAGGCCCAAGCCTTCGACGATCCCGGGGTGCTCGGGGTGCACGAAGCCCATGGCCAGCAGCACCAGATCGGCCGGGATTTCGAACTCACTACCGGCGACGCGCTCGAACTTGCCGGCTTTGAATTCGACTTTGACGCAGTGAAGCTTGGTGATCTTGCCGTTCTCGCCGCTGACGCTCTCGGTGGAGACGCTCCAGTCGCGCGTGCCGCCCTCTTCGTGCGAAGACGACGTGCGCATCTTGAGCGGCCATAGCGGCCAGGGCGTGCTGCTGGCGCGCTCTTCGGGCGGACGCGGCATGATTTCGAAGCTGGTCACGCTGTTGGCGCCTTGGCGGTGCGAGGTGCCGATGCAGTCGCTGCCGGTGTCGCCGCCGCCGATCACGACCACGTTCTTGCCGGTCGCCAAGATGGCGTCTTCGTCCGGCACCGCGTCGCCAGCGACGCGGCGGTTTTGCTGCGTCAAGAAATCCATCGCGAAATGGATGCCCGACAGCTCGCGGCCTGGCACCTCGAGGTCGCGCGGCTTGCGCGAGCCGATGCACAGCACGATCGCGTCGAAGTCGGCGCGCAGCTGATCGGCGTTGATGGTGCGCCCGATGTCGACGTTGGTGCGGAACACGACGCCCTCGGCCGTCATCTGCTGCACGCGCCGCTCGACCAGCGACTTTTCCATTTTGAAATCGGGAATGCCGTAGGTGAGCAGGCCCCCGATGCGATCGTCGCGCTCGAACAGCGTGACGCTGTGACCGGCGCGATTCAGCTGCTGGGCGGCGGCCATGCCGGCCGGCCCGGAGCCCACGACCGCGACCTTTTTACCGGTGCGCTGGCGGGGCGGCTGCGGCTTCACGAAGCCGTCCGCGAATGCGCGATCGGCGATCGAGCGCTCGATCAGCTTGATGCTGACCGGATCGTCGTTGATGCCCAGAACGCACGCGGCCTCGCACGGCGCGGGACAGACACGACCGGTGAACTCGGGAAAGTTGTTGGTTGCGTGCAAGGCCTCGATCGCGCGCTGCGGATCGGTCCGGTAAACGTGATCGTTCCAGTCGGGGATCAAGTTGCCCAGCGGACAGCCCGTGTTGCAAAACGGAATGCCGCAATCCATGCAACGCGCGCCTTGCTTGACCAGCTCGTCTTGTACGACGGGGAGCTCGAACTCCCGATAGTCGTGCACGCGCTCGCCTGCAGGGCGCTTCGAAGGATCCTGACGCTCGAACTCCAAGAAACCGGTGACTTTGCCCACGATACTTCCAGTACTGAGGATTGACGATTGACGATTGAATGGCGGAGCGGCTCAGCCCCCGGCGATGACGCCTGACTTGGGCTCGGCCTGCATGGCGGGGAGCATCGAGGGCCGATCGGGACCCTTGTTCTTGAGCTGTGCCTCTTCCAGCACGCGCCGGTACTCGGTCGGGAAGACCTTGACCATGCGACGCACCGTGTTCTCCCAGTCGGCCAACAGCTCACCCGCTTTGACGCTGCCCGTCCGCGCGCGGTGCTCTTCGATCAAGCCGGCCACGAAAGCGGCGTCGTCGGGACCCAGCTCTTCCAGCTCGATCATGCCCATGTTGCAGCGCTTCTCGAAGTCGCCGGTTTCGTCCAGCACGTAGGCGAAGCCGCCGCTCATGCCGGCGCCGAAGTTGCGGCCGGTACGCCCGAGCACCAGCACGCGCCCGCCGGTCATGTACTCGCAGCCGTGGTCGCCCACGCCTTCGACGACTGCCGTGGCGCCGCTGTTGCGGACGGCAAAGCGCTCGCCCGCCTTGCCATTCAAGAACGCCTTGCCCGAGGTGGCGCCGTACAGCGCGGTGTTGCCCAAGATGATGTTCTGATCCGAGCGGAACGTGACGCCCTGGGGCGGCCGCACGCTGAGCACACCGCCGGAGAGGCCCTTGCCAACGTAGTCGTTGGCGTCGCCTTCCAGGTTCAGCTCCATGCCGTTGGTGGCGAAGGCGCCAAAGCTTTGGCCAGCGGTGCCTTTGAACTCGAGCTTGATGGTGCCGTCGGGCAGGCCGTCTTTGCCGAAGCGCCGCGCCACCTCACCGGCCAACATCGCGCCGATGGTGCGGTCGACGTTGCGCACGCTGAGCGTGTGACGAACCGCCGTCTTGGCCGTCAACGCCGGCTGACACAGCTCAATCAGCTTGTTGTCGATCGACTTGTCGAGGCCGTGGTCTTGCTCTTGGAGCTTGCACACACCCACGCCCGCCGCGGGAGTGATCGGCGTGAGCACGTCCGAGAAGTCGAGCCGCGATGCCTTCCAGTGGTCGGTCTTTCTGACCTGAATGCGCTCGCTGTGCCCGACCATCTCGCGGATGCTGCGGAAGCCGAGCGAAGCCATGATTTCGCGCGCTTCCTCGGCCACGTAGAACATGAAGCGGATGACGTGCTCGGGCTTACCCTCGAACTTGGCGCGCAACACCGGATCTTGGGTGGCGATGCCGACCGGGCAGGTGTTGAGGTGGCACTTGCGCATCATGATGCAACCCATGCTGATCAGCGGGGCCGTCGAGCAGCCGAATTCCTCGGCGCCCAGCAGGATTGCAATCGCAATGTCGCGGCCAGTCTTGAGCTGCCCATCGGTCTCGACCACGATCCGGCTGCGCAGGTCATTCATCACCAGGGTCTGGTGGGTTTCGGCCAGGCCCAGTTCCCAGGGGAGTCCTGCGTGTTTGATCGAGGTCAGGGGGCTGTTGCCGGTGCCCCCGTCATGGCCGGAGACCAGCACCACGTCGGCCTTGCCTTTGGCCACGCCGGCGGCAACGGTGCCGACGCCGACTTCGGCCACCAGCTTGACGTTGATCCGCGCCTCGGGGTTCGAGTTCTTGAGGTCGTGAATCAGTTGCGCCAGGTCCTCGATCGAGTAGATGTCATGGTGCGGCGGCGGAGAAATCAGGCCCACGCCGGGGGTCGAGTGCCGCATCAGGCCGATATATTTGTCGACCTTGATCCC
>JBEQSW010000393.1:0-16374 GCA_040348565.1 Myxococcales bacterium
GCTGTGCGAGCAGTTCGAGAGTCGTGACGTGCACAAGCGCTACGTGGCGCTGGTGCGCGGCGCTCCGGCGGAGGCGCAGACAATCGATCACGCGCTCCGACCCGACAATGGCGGCGAGCCACAACCGGCAATCACCGACCTTCGACGACTCTCGCAGTATGGGCGCTACGCGTGGGTGGAAGCGCTGCCGCACAGCGGGCGGCTGCATCAGATCCGGCGGCACCTCAAGCACGTGTCGTGTCCCATCATCGGGGACGTGCGCTACGGCAAAGGCGAGCACAATCGATTGTTTCGCGAGCGCTACGGCCTGCACCGGCTGGCGTTGCATGCAGCCCAGCTTCGGCTCCGGGCGCCCAGTGGCGCTCCCCTCGACATCGCGGCCCCGTTGGCGCCCGACCTGACGCGCGCTCTCGACCAGCTCGCCGCCGAGAGCCTTTCGCCGTCGAAGTAGGCCTTCAGTCAGGGCCCGCTACCCGGACTGCGCTGACGCGACCCGTGGCGGGATGCGGCGGCGGGCCCATTTGCCCCACATGGCGTCGCGTAATCGGCCGTGTCCTGGCGGGCCGGGATCGGCACGTCCCGTGCAGCCGGTGCGACGCGGCACATGCCCGAGCGCAAACTTCCAGACGTGGATCCCTCCGCGGACACGGATCCGAAGCTGCTGGAAACGCGCTTCACGGATCCGGCCAGACCACGATCCATCGGGCTCGACGAGCTGCGCGTGTCGGGTCGGCCCGGCTCGTTCCCAGGCGTGGGCGACTCCCTGGGCGACGTCTACAGCATCGAAGGGGAGCTGGGCGGAGGCGCGATGGGCGTCGTGCTGGCGGGCTTCGACCGAGTTTTGGAGCGCCGCGTAGCCATCAAGCTGATTCGGGCGGGATTGCAGGCAGAGGATTTTCGAGCGCGTTTCATGCACGAGGCCCGGGCGATGGCGCTGGTCAGTCACCCCAACGTGGTGACCATTCACGCTTTCGGTGAGCACCGCGGCAACCCGTTCATGGTGATGGAGCTGGTCGACGGGATGACCCTCGACATTTGGATGTCGGAGCAGCGGCCGCACGCGAACATCGACACCGCGCTTCGCATTTTGAACCAGGTGTGCCTGGGGGTGAGCGCGATTCACGCCGCCGGCACGCTGCATCGAGATTTGAAGCCGAGCAACGTCTTGCTCGACGATCAGCTGCGCGCGCGCGTTTCGGACCTGGGCTTGGCGGTGCCGTTTCACGACGGCGCGTCGCTCAAAGAGTTGGTCGGCACCCCCGGTTACATCGCGCCTGAAATCCAATTCGACGTGGCCGCCGACGGCGGAGCCACGCCTCAAAGCGACTTGTATTCGCTGGGCTGCATCGCGTTCGAGCTGCTGACGGGCAAGCCGCCCTACGACGCCGACAGCGATTTGGCGCTAGCGGTATTGCACGCCACGGCAACCATTCCGCAAGCCAGCGACGTGCGGCGCGATCTGCCGGAAGCCTTCGACGAAGTGCTGGCCTGCGCGCTGGCCAAAGACCCGAAGGAGCGCCCTCGCAGCGTGGAGCTCTTTCGACGCATGCTGATGGAGGCCCGGAACGACAGCCTGGAGCCGGTGCGAATTTTGGTGGCCGAAGACGACGACGACTTTCGAGAGCTGCTGCAGATCCTGCTGAGGCAGGAATTTCCAGACGCCGACGTCGAGTGCGTGGCCGACGGTCGCAAAGCCATCGCTGCTTTCGATCGCCAACCGGCGTCGGTGGTAGTGCTCGACCTGCAGATGCCGGAGATGGATGGCATGGCCGTGACGGCGCTGTTGCGCGCGCGTCCGCAAGCGTCGCGCGTGCCCATCATCGTGATCAGCGCGTCGGGGGGCTCGCGCGAGTGGCAGCTGCTGTCGTCGCTGGGTGCGGATCGCTTCCTGGTCAAGCCGGTCAACCTCGACGACGTAATCAGCACCATCCGGCGAGCCACGCGCGAGCGCTCGAGCCGTAACCCCGCTCCGCCCAGCGCGCGCTCCGCCTAGTACGCCAATCAGTTTGCAGCCACTGCGTTCTAGGCCCTTCCTGGTGGGGGCGGCACGCGCCACCGCCGGCAAAAAGCGGGACATCTTGCCGCACGGGCGGCGGCCCGCTTAGCCTGCCGGCGTGACCCGATCTTCAGTACCAATTGCTCGCTTTTCGCCGCCAACGACCGTCTGCCTGACGCTTAGCGTGAGCCTGCTCGCTTGTGGTGGGGCTCCCAAGCCCGCCAGCAGCACGACTCCGACCGCAGGCGGGGCAACCCCCGCCGCCCAAGGCGCAGCGCCGGCTGGGTTCAATCTGGAGGCGGCGGTGGCGCGTGAAGCCAAAGCCTTGACCGAGCAGGCGGCAGAGGGTCCTGGACACGCCTGGAGCGCGAAAATTCCAGCCGTGGGCGCGCCTCAAATCAGCGTGGTCGATGACGTCCACGTGGTCGAGATCCCGATCGGCTCGGACGCGGCGGTGCGTTGCCAGGTCCATCCGGAGCCGGTCGATCCGGCGGGCACCCTTTATGGCGTGCTCAAAGAGAGCGCCGCACGTGTCGAGTACCGTGAGGTGAAGCCAGCCGGCGTCAAGCTCGTGGGCGGTTGGCCAGCAGCCTACCTGGACGCGCTGTACGTGACCGACGCGCCGGGCGGCAAAGCCGCCGGCGGCCTCAAGCTCGCCATTCATACCAGCGGCGGCCGCTCGCTGTTCTGCCTGCACGACGAGCTGGGTTATCGCGACACCTTTCAGCGCGTGAGCACGACCTTCTTCGAAACCTTCCGCGAGCCCGTAAAGACCGAACAAAAGGCCACCTATACCGAGATTTCGATCGTGAAGCTGGACGACGCGGTGGTCGGCTACAACGTGACGATGCTCTTGCCCGGTGCCAAGCCCGGTGAGCGTGAGCGTCGTGACTCGAGCAGCAGCTTTTTGCCGACGTCGCCCAAGGACGTGGTGTTCGAAGACAGCTTCAACGTCACGCACTACAACGCCAAGGGTCAGATCGCCGACGACACCTTCATCGAGGCCAGCCAAGGTGAGCTCAGCATGCAGCTGAAGCTGACGCGCGGCGAAGACGGCAAGTATTCGTACGACGGAAAGATCAGCGGCAAGACCGTGCAAGGCAACTTGGCCACGCCGCACGGCTTGACTACCTCTTTTCAAACGGCGGCCACGCTGCGCAAGAAGCTCAAAGCCGGCGGCGCGTTCTCCGACACCGTCGACGAGTATCACCCGTCGATCGATCCCACCGCCGTGGTGGCCGTCACCTACGCTCACGCCAAGGACGCACCGGCGCGCCAAGTCACGATGAAGCTGGGCGAGCGCCTGGTGACGGGCGAAGTCGATGACGACGGCATCCTGAAAAACGGCTGGTTCGGACTCGGCAAACGCAAAATCACGATCGAGCGAGCGCGCGTCGACGGTCACCCGTGATGCGCTTCGCCGCGCTCGGCTGCCTCCTGGCGGCCATCAGCGTGGGTTGTGGCGGCGCCACGCCTCACGCCGCCGCGCCCGTGAAGGCGCCGCCGAACGAACCGAGCTTGCCCGCCGCGTCGCCCAAGGCCAAAGCGGGCAGCGCGGCTCAGCGCTTCAGCGGCGAGCTCGATCCGAGCCAATTTCTGGCCTCTGTCGAGGTGACCAGCTCGGACAGCTTGGGTTCGGATGAGCTCGAGCTGGTTACGCCCAACTATGCCGGCTCGAGCTTGGGCGAGCTCGACGCGCGCCACGTGCTGTTGAAGCGCGGCGCGGGCGGGCGGCTGCGCGTCAAGCGCGAGCTTGGCTACCTGGCTTCTGGCGAAGCGGTCGTGAGCCGTGAGCGGCGCTGCAGCTTCGTCATCGACTGCGACGACCTCGCGGTGCGGGGGTTGCTGGCCGAGCTGCGCGCCGCCCACCCGACCATCGAGGCGCACGACGTCGTCCGCTACGTCTACGATTTCATCGAGCACAAACACTTTGCGCGCGGGTTCGACATCGCTTCGGTGGTGGCGCAGAAACGCGAAGGCGACTGCACCGAGCATGCCGTCTTGACCGCCGCGCTCCTGCGCGGGCTCGGCTTTCCCACCCACGTCGTGACGGGAATCGTCCTCGCTCGTCTGGACGGCCAAGTGCGGGCGTTCGGCCACGCCTGGACCGAGTACCACGACGGCCAGCGCTGGCAGCTCGCCGACGCCACCAACGCCGGCGAAGCACCGGAGAAATTGGCGTACCTTCCGCTGCGCGTGATGAAAGACGAAGGCCCCGCGTACGGCCGCGCCGCCTACGACAACTTCGACGTGATGGACGTAGAGTCGCTGGTCGTGCCCACGCGCATGGAGCTGTAACGGCTCAGGCCGCGGCCTTCGCCAGCTTGGCTCCCAGCCAGCACGCCGGCAGTGACGTGAGAATCAACGCCAGCGGGTACCAGAGCGGGCCGAACTCGGGACCGCGCCCCACCGTCGCCAGCAAGCCCGCGAACGAGCCGACCACGCCGATGCTGCCGAGCACGAGCGCGTGTTTGAGCGGACGCGCGGGGGCGAGGTACGCCGTCAACGCCGCACCGAGCACCGAGAAGAGCACCCGGTAGCTGGTGGCCAGCCCGAACAGCGCGTCGCTCATGGCGTAGCCGGCCGGCGGAAATACGCCGGTCGCGTGCAAGATGGCGTCGGTGCCGGTGTGAGTCACGACGATGGCCACGAGCCCGGCCAGCACCGCTCCGACGCTGCGACCCGTGCGCCGCGGTGCTGCCAACGAACCGATAGTATTGATGTTTTCCATGATCACTTTCTCCGATTTCGGAGGCCAGAACCTCTGGCCCACTGCTACGTCGGAGCCGAGCCGGGCGGCTCGACATGGCTCGGCGAGTTTTTTTAGGGGGCGGGCTGGCGGCGACGGCGCAAGAGGCGCGTGATCGCTTGCTGCAGCACGACGATGGCCACGCAAACCAACGTGCTCTCCAATAGATGCTCGTCGAGGTAAGCGGTGAGCAGATCGGTGCGGCGCGCAAAGGTGTCACCCAAGTAGAAAGTGACGGTGTTCCACAGCGCGTGCCCGACGGTAAGCGCGGCCAAGAAGCGCACCAAGCCGCTCCGCGCCGCTCCGGCCAACACCGCAATCGTCGGCGCGGGAGCGACGGCCAAAAGCGCAACGCCAACGCGCGCAAACACGCGCTCGACCCAGCGCACTAGCCGAGCCAGCCGCGGGTGGCGTTGTTCCAGCCAGATTATCGCCGCGTTGCCGTAGAGGTACCCGAGCCCGTACGCGCCCAGCCCCGTCAGCACGCGTCGCACCGTCGCGACCACGATCAGAGGCAATGGCGCAACCGTCGCCGCCGCCATGGCCACGTGATGAGCCGCCGGCGACAAAGCCACCAGCCCGAGCGGGCTCTTCACCAACAAATACGGAGCCAGCGCCGTGCCGAGCAAACTGGCAAGCGTGACCGCCACGAACAGCCCCACGATGGCAGCACGCAAGCGCGGAGGAACCGGCTCAGGCAAGCGCTAAGCATAGGGCCGCATTGCCCGTCGCACACCTGCGTTCGCCTGCGCCTCCGCCTCCCCTCGAAATCAGCACCTGTTTCCGCCCCAGCAGCTTCTGCAATTCGAGCTGCGTCGCGGCAGCCCCCGCTTGCCGCCGCGCTCACACCGCGCGGGGTGGCGGCGGCAAGCTGCGACGGGGCAGGAACTTGCGGTCGAACAGGCGCACCCGGCGAATCAGCAAGTCGAGCAAGAAGACGACGATGGCGGCGAGCACGAAGCGCGACCAGAGCGGGCGGTAATAGATGATCTTCTCGCCTTGCGGGTCGAAGACCTTGGCGGGCTCGGGGTCCAGGCTGCCACCGGCAGCGGCGGCGGCGCGGGCTTGTAGCTCCACGTCGGGCTCGAAGCGGCCGTACTCGCGGGGGTAGGGATTGCTGATGTGGCCGAAGCTGCTGGCGAAGGGCTGTAGGCTGCCGTCGGGTGCGATGCGCGCGTGCTCGGCGCGCAGCAAGAACGAGCCGTAGTCGTCGAGCCGCAGATCGGCTTCGTAGCGACCGGGTGCGGTGCGGCGCATGACTACGTCGCGGCGCTCGCCTTTGCCTTTGGCGGTGGCGGGCCCGGTGACGACGAGCTTGGACTCGAGCTGGTTGTCGAAGCGTTCGTCGGCGGTGAAGGCGTCGACCACGGCGTGCACCGTGTTTTCGCGCATCTCGACCTGCATCGGCAATTCTTGGCGGCGCTTGATGCGCATGTGCTCGCGCACGAATTGGCCCCAAAACTTGGAGAAGCCGCTCCAGCGCAACCAATCGACGGACCAGTTGTTCTTCACGTCGCTGGTCCACGCCACGGCCCAGCCCAGGCCGGCGCGCCAACGCGCCAAGATCGGATCGCCGCGATCGCTCTGTAGAATGAGCTGCGCCGGTGCCGGCTTCAGCTGCGTCGCCACATAGCCGTGCAAGAGCGGCGCGGCGCTGACGGCGACGCCCTTCAAGAAATCGGCGTTGCCGACCTGCTCGACGGGAAACCATTCTTCGACGGCGGCTTGTTGCGCGATGAGCTCGGTTTCGCGGGTGAAGATCTTGGGCAGGCTGTTCGGGTCTGGCACCAAGTGGAAGCGCCCGCCGCCCGCGTCGGCCACGCTGCGCAGCAGCTCCTGATTGACGCCTTCGCCCAGGCCCACCGTGGTGACGGTGATGGCCTCGGCTAGCATGCCGGTCGCCAGATCTTTGATGCCTTGCACCGGCGCTTGGCCGTCGGTCAGCAAAACCACGTGCTTTTTGCGGGCCTGCACCACGGACAAGTCCTGGTAGGCCATGTCCAAGCTGGAAAAGATCTCGGTGCCGCCACCAGGCTGGATGCGTGCGATGTCGTTTTGGATGCGTGAGCGGTAGCGCGCTGGTTGCATCTTCACGTAGCGCTGCGGCGTCGAATCGAAAGCGATGACCTCGATCAGGTCGTCACCCTGCAGGGTTTCGACGGTGGCGCGGCAGGCAGCCTTGGCCATCTCCATCGGCAAGCCGGTCATGGAGCCCGAGCGATCGATGACCAGCGCCATGGCGACTCCGGGCATTTCCTTGCGGCGCTCCGCGTCCATGCGCACCGGCAACAGACGCTCGAGCGTGCTGTGGCCCCAGCCGCCCAGGCCGTAGCCGGCTTCGCCACCGGCGAACAAGAAGCCGCCGCCCAGATCGCGCACGTATTTTTCGATCAAGTCTTGCGAGGCGTCGCTGATGGCCTCGCGCGGCACGTCGGAGAGAATGAAAAAATCGTAGCGTTCGAGCTCGCGCAGCGAGCCGGGCATGGCGCTAGCGGGCCGTAAATCGACGTCGAATTGCTGAGCCGAAAGCGCGCTCACCAGGTAGCTGCCGCGCTGCGGTTGGCCCTCGATGTACAGGACTTGGGGGCGGCCCGGCACGTCGAGCGTGACGTCCATGCCGTTGTTTTGCGCGAAGCGGTCGTCGCCGATGTCGCTGAGCTTGAGGGCGTAGGTGACCTCGCCGCCGACGCGCACCACGCTCTTGAACTTGACCTCGTTTTCACCGGCCTTGAGCGTGAGGTCACGCACGCCCTCGAGCCCGTTCAACGTCTCGCCCTGGTACAGGCGAGCTTTGGCGGTGGTGGCGCGGCTGGCGTACACCTCGGCCGTGACGTCGAAGGGTTGGCCGATGTCGACCTTGTCCGGCAGTCGCAGCGCGCGCACCGCGACTTCACCCGGCGGCGGGTCGCGGAACGGGTGCACGTACAGGCGCGCGCCGAAGCGCCTGGCGTGGTTCGCTTCCGAGAGCAAGCTGCCTTCGGTCTCGAGCCCGTCGGACATGAGCACGATGCGCTTCAGGTACCCGGGCGGAAACAAGCCGTACGACAGCTGCAGCGCCGATTGAATGTTGCTGCCGGCTTCGGTGTGTCCGGCCTTGGGCGCGTCTTTCCATCGCAAATCTGCGGCTTTTGGCAGCCGTAGCTGGCCGTCTTGCTCGAGCGGAACGGCGCGCGGACGCGCTGCGAACGCCACCAGCTTGAGCACGTCGCCTTCGCCTTTGGCCTTGTACAGGCGCTCGACCTCGGTGCGTGCCTTTTCGAGCGTGGCGTCAGCGACCGAATCACTCACGTCCACCAACACCACCGTGGCCACGCGGTGCGTTTCGTCGGAGCGCACCAGGCGAGAAAGACCCAAGCCCAGCAGCACCAGGAACGTGATGCGCAGCAGCACCGACAGCACGCGCTGTTGCCAGGGCAAGTCGGCCAACGATTTGCCCAACACGTAGAGCAAGATGGGCGCCAGCAGCACCACCGCCAAAGCGCGAGGCTCCAGCAGCTCGTATTTGATGCCGCTGCGCTGCCAATGGAAGGCGTCCGTCGGCGCCGAGAGCACGAAGCGCTGAAGCGCGAACGCCAGCGCTCCGAACAGCAGCGCCAAGCCGCCGAGCCACACCAAGCGCCGTGCGCGCTCGCTCATACCGTCACCCGCCGGTGATAAGTGACCCACTCGAGCAGCGATACACCTATCACCGCCAAGAGCAGATAGACCCAAAGGTCGCTCTTCAGGCTCACGGTCGCGACCGAGACGGCGCTGGCCTTCTTTCCGGCCAAGATCAGCTCTTTCTGCGGAGCAATGCGGCTTTCTTCCGGATCGGACAGGTTGGCGGCGAATTCGCCCAAGGGCGCGTCGTCGGCACCGCCGGTCAGCTTGTAGAAGCCGGCCAGCTCTCCGCGGAACACCGCCCGACCGTCGCTGACCGGCACAGCGTGCTTGGCGCCGCCCGGCTCGAGCAGGCTCACCGTGCTGAGCGAGCCCGGCACCGCGATGTGCCACACGTCGCCGGTGCGGAACGACGAGACGTAGCCCGTGTCTTCTTCGATGAAGGCGTTGATGGTGTTGAGCACGAACAGCGGCCAGCCGATGCGCAGCACGAAGTCGCTGTCGCGCGGGTCGAAGCCGAGCGCGACGAAGCGATGGCCGGTGCGAGCACCGCTGACCAGAATTGGACCGTGGTCGCTGGCACCCAACACCTTGTCGGCCGGCGTGGGCTTGAAGGCGTGACCCTTCGAGACTTGAATGTCGCCCATCGACATGAAGCGGAGCACCGGGCTCTTGCGTTCCCAGGTGTCGAAGCCGAAATCTTCGATGGCAGCGCCGAACGGCACCGGCGAGCCCACGGCCGGTGGGTTTAGATACAGCGCGGCGCCTATGCGCTCGTCGAGCGGAGGGGCGACGCCGTCGTAGATGGCGACGTCGAATTTACCGTCAGGCAACGCCGCCCCGGGCGCGATCTGCGAAACGTCGAGGTATTCGTCGAGCAACAGCGACGCTTCGAGGTAGGTGTTGCCGGCGGTGACGACCAAAATCCGCGCGCGCCGACGCTCGGGCAAGAGCGCGTAGGCGACGTCGTCCGCTGGGAGGTCGTCGGAGCCGGGCGCGGCCTTGATACGCGCGGTCAGGGTGCGGCTGGCGCCCGCCAAGTCTTGGTAGTAGCGCGGCAGCGTTTCTTTAGGGCCGAGCTTGAGTCGCGTCACGTCCACCACCACGCCGTCACCCGACAGCTCGAGCTCGACGTCGGCGGGCGCGTCGTTCAAATTCGCGATCTCGAGCATTACCTCGTAGCGGCTCTTGTCGAGCGGGTAACGCCGCACCGAAAACTCGGTGATGCTCAGGTTCTTACCGCTCTTGCCGACGGGCACGAAGCGCGGCTCGGCGCCTTCCAGGTTCACGCGCTCGGAGATGGCAGCCAGCGCGGCCGCGTCGCCGTAAGCGCCGTCACCGATGACGACCAGCTCGCCGTGGGGCAGGCCGCGCAGGCTGTCACGCCCGAACGAGAGCCCGGCCTCGAGGTCGGCGCGGGTGTCGCTGGCCGTGACTTGGGCAATGGCTTGCAAAAGCTCGGTTTGGTCGCCGCTCATCGAAGAACGCGGCGTGGGCACGCTGCCCATTTGCACGACGATTGCCCGATCCGAAGCGCCCAGCCCGCGCACCAGCTTTTCAGCCTCGGCCTTGGCTTGCGCGAGCCGGTTCGGCTTCACGTCCACCGCTTTCATGGAGGCGCTAGCGTCGAGCAACAGCACCAAGTGCCGGCCCTCGCGCAGGTCTTCTTTGGGTTTGGGATCGCCCAGCGCCAACACCAAGAGGGCCAGCAGGGCCAGCTGCAACAAGAGCGACAGCAGCCGGCGCAGCTTGGAGAACAGCTCCGTTGCCTGCTTGTCGCGCAGCACGCTGTCCCAGATGCGCGAGAACGGCACCGGCACGGCGCGCCGCCGCAGCTTCAAAATATAGAAGACGACGACCAGCGCCCCGGCCGCTGCAAAGATGCCGAGCAAGGTGCCGAGCGGCAGGCCCGCGAGCCCCATCAGCGCAAGAACCCTCCGCGCCGAAAGACGCGCAACACCAGCTCGTCGAACGGAATGCCCACGTCGGCGGCGAAGTACGGCACCTGGCGTGACGTACAGAAGCGCTCGATGCTGTGCTTGTAGTCGTCGAAGGCGCGCGCCATGTCGTCGAGCAGGCTGTCGGTCACCGTGACCTCGCGCTCCTCACCGGTTTCGCAGTCGTACAGCCGGACGTCGCCCTTCAGCTCGGGCCGCGCCTCTTTGTGGTCGACGACGTGCAGCACGAAGGGCTCGAATTTGTTGAAGCGCAGCGTGTTGATGCCGCGCTCGAAGCCGGCCGGGTCGTACAAATCGCTGATCAAAACCGCCAGACCGCGGCGTTTGTGCTGGGCCACGAACGTCTTCATGGCGTCACCCAAGTCGGTGGTGCCGCCGGGCGTGAGCTCGCTCAAGAACTCGAACACCTTGAAGATGCGACCCTTGCCGCGCGTGGTGGGCATGCGCGCGCTGACCGAATCGGTGGCGCCCACGATGGTGACGCGGTCCAAGTTGGCCAAGCCGACGTACGCCAGCGCCGCCGCCAGCCGCCTGGCTTGATCGAACTTCTTGGCGTCGCCGAAGGCCATGGAGCTCGACGAGTCGACGATGAAGTAGATGCTCAGATCTTCTTCTTCTTCGTACAACCGCACCAGCAGGCGGCCAAAGCGCTGGTACACGCTCCAGTCGACGGAGCGGAAGTCGTCACCGGCCGTGTAGTCGCGGTGGTCGGCGAATTCGACACCGCTGCCCTTCTTTTTGCTGCGGCGATCGGCGCGCATGCGGCCACCGAACACGCGCCGGCTCACGATCGCCAGCGACTCGAGCTTCTTCTGAAAGTCGTCGTCGAACAGCTCCGCACGGCGTGCCTCGGCACGGCGCGGTGTGCTCTTGGGACGAAATAGCTCGAGGATTCCCATGCTCAGCCTTGGGCCAACGTCGGACGGGACTACGCCTTCGACTCGGGCAGCTTCTTCAAAATCTCTTCGATGATTTTGTCTTCTGCCACGCCTTCGGCTTCGCCCTCGAAGCTGCGCAAAATGCGATGGCGCAGCGCAGGCAAGGCGGTGGCCCGCACGTCTTCGAGCGAGGCGGCGAAGCGACCAGCGAACAAGGCGCGGATCTTGGCGCCAAGCAGCACCGCTTGCACGCCGCGCGGGGAAGCGCCGGTGCGCACGAAGCGCTTCACCAAGTCGGTGGCTTCGGCGTGGTTGGGGTGAGTCGCGAGCACCATGCGAATGGCATAGTCCTGCACGTGACGCGCGACCGGCACGCGCCGCACGAGCTTCTGCATGCCGAGCACGTCGCCGCGCGACAGCACGGCCTTGACCTTGACCTCGGAGTCGGTGGTGGTCCGATCGATGATGGTGTGCAGCTCGTCGCGCGAGGGGAACGGCACTAAGAGCTTGTAGAAAAAGCGATCGAGCTGGGCTTCGGGCAATGGATACGTGCCCTCCATTTCCAGTGGATTTTGCGTAGCCAGCACGAAATACGGCTCTTGAATCTGATACGTCGTGCGGCCCACGGTGACGCGGTGCTCTTGCATGGCTTCCAAGAGCGCGCTTTGCGTCTTGGGCGTGGCGCGGTTCACCTCGTCGGCCAAGACGATGTTCGCGAACACGGGTCCCTTGCGGAACTCGAACTTGGACGCGCCACCTTGCGCGGACTCGTCGATCACCACCGTGCCGATGATGTCGGCGGGCATGAGATCGGGCGTGAACTGGATACGCGAAAAATCCAGCGCCAAGGACTCGGCGAGGGTGCGCACCAGCATGGTCTTGCCGAGGCCCGGCACGCCTTCCAGCAAAGCGTGGGAGCCGGCCAGCACGCAGGTGATGACGCCGTCGACCACCTCGCGGTTGCCGACGATCACGCGGGCGATTTCTTCGCGCAGGCTGCCGACGTGTTTGGTGAACGCCTGGACTTCCTCGCGGGCTTCTTCGACTTCGCTCATAGGGGCTCTAGGGGTGAGGAGTGAGGGGTTGGGGGAGAGTCGAGCGAGGGACGAGGGTTGAGGGGGATGCCTCGTCCCTCAGCCGATCATGGCCCGCCTACGGCTCAGTCGCGTGGCCGGATCAGCTGAAAGTAGCGCCTGACGTAGAAACGGTAGCCAGGCGGGATTTCGTCCTGAGCCATGACCTGCTCGGCCACGGTTTGGTAGTCGGTGAATACCTGCTGGTAGCCCTTGCCGACGAAGCCGCGCTCGGCGGCGCCGTAAATCACCTCGGCCGAGGCCGCGCCTTGGCCGCTGTCGACACCGGCGGCAGTCACGTCGTGCGTCTTGCTGTCGAGCTTGGTGGGATCACCGGCGAGGTTGTCGTCGTGGCCGTGGCCGGCGCCTTTGCCGACCTCGCTGCCGGGCGCGTCCGATTCGCCACCGTCCTTGCCGGCGCCGGGCGAGGAGCCAGGCATGGGCACGTCGATGCTGGGTCCGTCGCCCTGACCGCGTGACAGGCGCAGCTCACCCGGTTGCGTGCCGTTGCCGGGCTTGCCGTTCTGTCCGGGCTTCTTGCCGCCGCCGCGCGCGCGCTCGCCGAACTTCTGCATGCGGTCCATCTGCTGTTTGCCGCCCTTGCCCTGCTGGCGCAGCACTTCGCGCAGCTCTTGCAGCCGCTTGAGCATTTCCTTCTTTTGCTCGTCGGTCTGCTGCTGCTTGCCCATGCGGTTCACGTCTTCGGCCGCGGACTCGAGGCTTTGGCCGGCGGCTTGCGCGTCTTGCATCAGCTGGCGCGCGGCTTCTTGCAGCTGTTTGTCCAGCTCCGACAGTTTTTGCTTCCCGCGCTCACCGCGCTCTTTGTCGCGGCCCAAGCGCTCGAGCTTGCGCTTGTTTTCGGCCAATTTCTGGTCGGTCTTGGGCGAGTTGTCGCCTTGCTGCTTCTTCTTCAGCAGGCTCTGTTGCTCCTCCTCGAGCTCTTTTCTGCGTTGCTCGATGCCGGCCATGTGCTCGCTGGAAGCGGCGCCGGCTTTCTGCAGCGCGCTCCGGAGCTTTTCGAGCTCGGCTTTGCTGGGCGGCTTGTCCTTCTTTTTCAAGCGCTCGGCCAGCTCGCGCAGCGCTTGCTCGGCGTCGGCCAGGCGTTTTTCGGACAGCGCTTGCGCGGCGGGCTTGGTGAGGCCGCTCTTCTCCAGCTCGCGCGCCAGCTCTTTCAAGCCGTCGTCCAGCGCCTCACGTTCGAGATCGCTGGATTCGGCCAGCTCGCGCTCGAGCGAGCCGAGCCGCTCGAACACCTCACGCCGGTCCATGCGGTGGGCGGCGATGTCTTCGACCAACTGGTTGAAGCGACGGGCGGCGGCCGACAGCTGTGGATCGTCGGCAGATTTGGCGAGCTCTTGCCCGATCTCGCGGAAGAGCTCGACGTCGTCGGCGCTGAGCAGCACCGGCTGCACCTTCACCACGGGTGGCGGAACCTCTCGCAGGTGACGCACCTCGAGCAGTGACAACCCGGCCAAACCGAGCAACAGCACCGCGCTCACGCCTAATTCACGCGGCACTGCGATGCGAGCGGCGCGCGCGGGCTCGAGCTTGCCAGCGTGCAAGGCTGCGTCGGCGATGGCAGCTTGCATCAGCGGAGTCTGCTCGGCCGGCGGCAAGCGCGAAAATGCCAGGGCGTTGGCGACCCGATCTTCCAGGCCGTGATGCCGGTCCAGCGCCAGCGCGCCCTCGAACGGTGCGCGCCGCGCCCAAGCTGCGCGCAACGCCGCTGCCAGCACGCACGCCGCGGGTACGAGCGTGCCCCACAACCACGGCCGCGCTTGCGCCGACGACAGCGGCAATGCCTTCACCGCGCCCAGCACCAGCGCCGCGTAGCCGAGCGGCAGCGGCAACCACGCGGCGGCTGCCGTGAGCGCGCGCCGCAGGCGGAGCCGACGACCAGCGCTGCGCGCCGCGCGCTCGAGCCGCCGAAGCCCTTCGTGG
Organism: Myxococcales bacterium; assembly: GCA_040348565.1. Taxonomy (GTDB): domain Bacteria; phylum Myxococcota_A; class Polyangia; order Polyangiales; family Polyangiaceae; genus PMG-095. The sequence continues at coordinate 14,196 of JBEQSW010000393.1, forward strand.
GGCGCGCTTTGGTTCCCTTGGCTCATGCTCTCCAGCTAGACGAACGAGCAATCGTTAAGGTCGGTGCGTGACGTTTTCTTTGATTGCCTCTTCAGTAAAGCATCTTGGGAGGCGCGGCGCATGGACAACGAACGCCGCGCTGCTACTGTTCCCGCGGGCCTATTTTCGGCTCCAATCGACGAATGCCACGCCGATGGTGAGGCTGCCGCTGACGTCACTGGCACGCTGACCACCCGAGCGCAGGCTGAGCGGTGACAAGCGCAGCCGGCTGTCGACGCCGAACCACAAGCCGACCAGGCCGAAGCTGTGTGCGACGCGAAAACCCAGCGCCGCGATGGGCGCCACCGTCGCCTGCCCCGAGTTGCCCTCCGGATACGCGACCATCCACTCCGCACCGAAGCGCAGCACGCCACCGAAGCGTGCGTCGGGATTGAAGGGCGCGCCGTAGCCGACCGAGCCTTCGAAATCCATGAACACCATTTGCGGTGACGACGCGGTGAATCGAAACGCTTCGCGTCCGCCGAGTAGCAGCGGGCCCACGCTGCCAGCAAAATCGAAAGCGGGGCCGAGCGCCACGCCAATGTTGTCCGACACCAATTCCGTTTCGAGGCCGGCCGAGATGCCACCGCCACGGGCGTCCACGGCCCGCACGGCCATCCGCGGGTGTTGCACGACGTCTGGCGGCGTGGGTGGCGGCCCCGCACCACGCTCCAACATCGGTTGCCCGGCAGCGACGGCCGCGTCTTCGGCGGTTTTGGGATCGGCGTCGGCGTTGCGCTCGGCCTGATGCAGGCGAGTCTCCACGATGTCTACGACCTCGTCGACGAGCGAGCCTCGACCCAAGATCTCGAACCTTTGCCCCGCCCACTCGACCCAAGCGCCCTCGCGCGTGCAAACGACCGCGGGCAGGTCGTTGGCGTGACCCGCTTCGGTTTCGACGAGCAGGAGCACGCGGGCGTCGAGCTCGTCGTACTGTGCGCGCGAAAGCCGGGGACAGCGGTTATCGACGTGGCTGCCGCGGGCGAGCGCAGCCGTCGCGGAAAACAGGGCGGCGCCGGCCATGGCGAAGGCATAAGCTCGCGCTTTGCATCGCTTTTTCGGGAAGACCCGCGCAGCACCCACCACCCGCAGCAGTGTGCCAGAAAGCGCACCTGAGCCGAAGGAAATGCGCCACCGGCTTCCCGAGGGCGCTCAGGTTGCGCAGGTCGGGCGACTAACGTAACAAGTGGAAGTCTGGCAGTCGGAGCCGCCGCCCGGAAAATGGGCTGGCCAAAGTCGAGGATGGACCAATCCTTCGTAAATAGCGCGCTCGAGCTGACGACGCCTGGTCGTCCTCTCGAGGACACGCTCGCGCAAGGGAGCAGCGACGAGCTGCTGGCGTTGCTGTACCGGCAGATGCGCGCGCTGGCGGGGCCACGACAGGACCTGGACGACTTGGTGCAAGCAGCGGCCGAACGTGCGCTCAAGGCGCTGGTGCGCTTCGAGGGGCGCTCGTCGTTGTCCACGTTCACCTATGGCATCGTGTACCGCACGCTGATCGATCAACAGCGTTGGTTTCGGCGCTTTCAGCGGCGCTTCACCCTCGACTCACGCGAGGAGCCGGACGAGCTGGTGTTCCCCCGCTCGTCCGAGACCGATTTGCGCGAGCTCGAACGGGCGCGCCGCTTGTACGCCGCGCTCGACCAGCTGCCGAACGAGAAGCGCGCCACTCTGATTCTGCACGATCTCGAAGGCCTCGACGTGGCCGACGTGGCCGCCATTTCGGGTGCCAACGAGCGCACCGTGCGCTCGCGACTGCGCGACGCTCACAAGAAGCTTGCTCAGCTGCTGCGCCAAGATCCGCTGTTCGATCCGGAGGTGCCGGCATGAACGCCGCCGATCTAGCCCGTTTGGAGCTGGCCAAGCGTGCCTACAAGGCCGCCGAGCCGCGCGACGCCGAAGTGCAAACGGGCGTGCGCCGGGCGCGCTTGTGGCTGGGCCGACCCAGGCCGCGCCGCACTTGGTTCAGCAAGGGCCTGGTTCTGGTCGTGCTGGCCGTCGGTAGCTTGGCGTACGCCAAGCCGCAGGCCGCCGGAGAGCTGGTGGAGAAGGTACTGCGGCGCGACGACACGTCCGGCAGCAAGCGCTCGAGGCTCGGCGTCGCGCTCGCGACACGAGTCGAAGAGGTGGCGCGCGCGAG
>JBEQSW010000394.1:0-21619 GCA_040348565.1 Myxococcales bacterium
CGGCCGAGGCGGCGACGCCGAGGGCTCCAACGTCACGGCGGGGGCCGGCTCGACAGCGGCCGGAGCTTGCGCAGCTTCTTCGCTCTTCGCGACGGCAGCCATCGCCGCCGCGGCCTCATTGCCGGCGCTGCCCAGCGTATCGGTCCGAAACTCGGGGCGATGTCCGCGCTCGACCGGCACCGACGCACCCGGCATGGCGTCGTCCTCGAGCGCCGGCGGCGCGTTGGAGGAGCTCAGCGTCTTGCGCAACGGATCTTCGGAGCGCGGTAAAACGGGAGCCGGTGCGGGTGCCGGGTCCGGCGCGGCAGGCGAAAGGGAGGCGGCATCGGGCGGTGGTGCGCTGGCTTCGATTTGGAACGAGAACCAGCCTTCATCGGCCGACGCCAGCTCCGAATCGGGCGGCTGCGAATAGATGGCGGGCGGTTTGCGCTGCGAGACCGGGGCGGGCTCCGGCTCCGGAACCGCCACTGCAGCTGCCGCCGCGGCAGGCTCCGGCACCGCGGCCACCATCGGCTCCGGCTCAGGAATGGCCCCCAAATTCGGGGCTGCCGACGGCGGCACGCGCGTCTGCGAGATGTCTTCGATGCCGCCCGCCGTCTCCACCATCAAGATGCCGCCGCGGCGCGCGAAGTCCGACAGCACCGCCTCGAGCAAGCGGGCCGGCGCGCGACCGCTCGTCAGCAAGTCGCGCGGCGAAGCCCCGGTGATGAGCTCACGCAACAAGCTCTGGGCCGGCTCAGGGGTGCACTCCAGGTAGCCACCCACGCGCGCCGCATCGAAGGCTACTCGCGTCACGCTGGCCAGCGCGCCCGCCGACAACGCGCGCTGAGCGGCGCGAGCACGCGCGACCGGACCCGCCAGCTGCTCGTGCAAGCTCCCCGACAGCTCGGCGCGGCAGGGTGATGTATCGGGCTCGATCACGAAGCGGCCGGCGCTGACGCCGAGCAACATCGACAGCACCCCTTCACCGCGCTCGAAGCTGCCATCATTGGCGCTGCGAATAGCCGTCCGGGGCGCGCCGGCGCGCACCTGAATTTCGTATAAATACGAGGAATCTCGTATACTTACGCGCACGTCGCGCCGGGCCCGACAGGCCAGCTCCAGCACTAGACGCGGCGTCAAGCCATCCAGCCGTCCGCGCACTTCGCCGCCACTGGCAACGCGCGCCTCGACGCGCGCGCGGGGCCGCAACACCTCGCGCAGCCGCTCCACGACCGTCGAGGCGGCAGCTTCTTTGCGCAGGTAGCCGTCGGCGTCGCCGCCCAGCTCACGCACGCGCTGCAGCAGATCTTCTTTCCACGACAGCAGGATCACCGGCACGTCGCGCACCGCGACGTCGCGCTTGATCTCGTGGCAGAGCGAGAAGCCGTCGAGCTTCGGCATCAAGACGTCGCTGACGACCAGGTCGGGCCACAGCGACGCGGTGAGCTCGAAGGCGCGCTCGCCGTCGTGAGCTTCGAAAACCTCGGCCCCGACCGTCTTCAAGATGCCGCTGAGGAACCAAACGACGGCGGGGTCGTCGTCGGCAACGACGACGCGACGCCCCTGCAGCGCGACGCCTTCGCCCGCGCGACCTTCACGCGCGCCACGCTCGCCGACCCTGCGCTCGTCGTTCCACGGCGCCAGCGGCACCGCGCCTTCCGGCCCCGTTTGCTCGAAACGAACGTTGCCGTCCGACCGCAGCGTCACCAGCTCTCGCAGCCGCGCAACGGTGCCCCAGACCGCGCTCATGATGTCCGTGCCTTCGCCGAAAACCACGCTCGAGCTACGCGCGGACGGCTCGACCGACTCGACCAACCCGCGGCGGATCTCGACCGCAATGCGGTCGACGAGCTGCGTCACGGTCAGCTCGCCCAGCGGCTCGCGGGCGTGAAACGACGGAGAGCCGTGGTCCCGCACCTCGAGCAGCGTGCGCCGTAGCAGATCGGGGCTCACCGGCTTGGGCAAGACTCGCGTCGCACCCAGGCCCAGGAACGTGTTCGCCAGCTCCGGGTTGCTCAAGTCGCCGATCACCACGACCGGGATCGGCTCGACCAACGGATCTCGGACGAACAGCTCGACTAGCTCGCGCGCACCTTTGCGCTCGGCGTCGATGACGGCCACGTCCGGCCCGAACACTCGCGACAGCTCGCGTGCCTTCGCCGGGTCCTCGGTCCGCTCGCACTCCACGCGCACGTGAGCCTGCTGGAGCAGCAAGTCGGCAATTGGCTGGGGGCCGAACACCAGGACGCTGAGCGGAAAATCCGGGCTGGGGGCGGCGAGCGACTCCGGCTGGACGACCGCCCGAATCGAGACTTTGGCGCCCAGGACCAGGGAGGGCAAAAGGTCGAGCGCCCTCCCGATGTCGGCCAGGTCGGTGGGAGCGGGGCCGCTGCGGGCGACGCGCCGGAGGGTCTTTTCGGCTTCACCCAGCGCCTCGGCCACGCTGGCAAAGCCCAGCACCCGGGCGGCCGAGCCCAGCGCGTGAAGGCGCCGCAAGAGGCCGTTGATGCGACCGGGGTCGCGCGGCTGGTCCTCGACGGCGCGCAATGCGGCCCTCAAAACCTCGAGGCGACGCGGCAAGCTGGCCACGAAGTCGCCACGGGCGCCCGAGAGCCGGGCTTGCTCGTCCTGTGCGGGAGGCGCCCCGATCATGGCCTCGGCCGTACCACAGGCCACGCGAGCGGCCGAATTTTCGAGGGTTCGTAGCTCAGTGGTGCGCCAAAACTTCGAGGAAAGCGCGGCCAGCCGCCTCGCTGCCCAAATTGCCGCCCACGTCGGGGGTGCAGCGGCCCAGCCGGAGCACCTCCGCCGCCGTTCGTTCGATGCGTTCGGCCTCGGGCGCGTAGCCAAGATGCTCGAGCAACATGCCCAGGGAACGGATGGCGCCGAGCGGATTGGCGACTCCCCGACCGGCGATGTCGGGGGCCGAGCCGTGCACGGGCTCGAACAGGCCGATGTGACCGGGCACCGCCGGGTGCAGGTTCGCGCTCGGGGCCAGGCCCAGGCCGCCGGCCAATGCGGCGCACAGGTCCGCCAAGATGTCGCCAAATAGGTTATTGGTGGCGATCACGCCGTGGCGCTCGGGGGCTTGGATCAAACGCGCGGCCAGGGCATCGACGTAAAGTTGCTCGGTTGCCACGTCGGGGTACTCGCGCTGAAGCTCGGCCAGCACGCGCCGCCAAATGCCTTGCGCGGGAATGGCGTTCGACTTGTCGGTCATCAACAGCGGGCGGCGATGCAAGCGCGCGTAGTCGAACGCGGCGCGCAGCAGTCGCTCGACGCCCCGCCGCGTGTGAACCTCCCGGCTCATGGCAATTTCGTCGGGAGCATCGCGGCCGCGCTCGAGCCCGGCGCCCACGTATTGCCCTTCGGTATTCTCGCGAAAGATCACCAAATCGACGTCGGTTTTGGTCTTGCCACGCAACGTCACCAGCGCGTCCGTCAGGGCGCGGACGGGCCGTACGTTGGCGTACAGCTCCCAAGACGAGCGCATGCCGAGCAAAATGTCGTGAGCGTGCTCGCCGCTCGGCACGCGCGGGTCGCCGACGGCGCCGAGGAGCACGGCGCTGCAGGTCCGCTTCACTTCGTCGCGCAGCTCGAGCGGAAAGGTCGTGCCGTCTTTCAGGAACAGCTCCGCGCCCAGCGGTAGCTGCCACAGCTCGACGTCGACACCGCGCTCGCGACGCAGCACCTCGAGCACGCGCAGCGCCTGCTCGATCACTTCGGGGCCGATGCCGTCGCCGGCGATCACGGCGATCCGGTGCGTCATCGCTGCAGCCTAACCGCCGAGCGCTTTCTCCAGCAACATGCGCAGCAGTGTCGCGACCTGCTCGGGATCGGCTTCGTCGCCGTCCTGCAACAGCGCGCCGGCTTCGAGCATGGGCACGGCGGCCACCGAGCATGCGGTTTCCAGCGCTTCGGAGGCGGTGAGCTCGATGCGAGCCAGCGCCGCGGCACCAGGCAAAACCAAGCCCCAAAGCGGCGCGTAAGCTTCGACCAGCGGCAACCCCACGACCTCCAGGTCGGCTTCGCCGAGGCGCAACGTGGCGAGCGCGTACGGGACCGGCGCCGCCGGCACCATTTCGGTGGGTACGGCCGTGTCCGCGATGCGGGCGATGGCATGCATGAGTGTGACCAGGCGCTGCAGCGTGGCCGCTATCACGACGCGCGCCGAGCCCCGGTAGCCGCTGCGCGCCGCGCGCTTGGCCAGAGCCGCCAGCACCGCCATGCGCTCCGGATCGGCCAGCTCGACTCGCACCGCGCTGGACGCGATACGTCGCACCAGCCCTTGCTCGAGCAAGCTGGCCAGCGCCTCGAGCACGGCCAGATCGGGCAACATCACCTCGTCGAGCAGCTCGGGCAGGGTGCGCGGCGTGGTGAGCGTTTCGAGCACTCGCCCGGCGGCTTCCGACGTATCGGCGCCAGGCGGCGCGATGGCCAAGAGCGCGGCGCCGTCGAGGGCCAGGCTTTGGCGCAGGCGCGCGGTTTCGTCGAGCTGGCGCATCCCCTCCATCAGCAGCGTGCTGGTAGAGGTGCGAATTCGTTCGAGAAATTGCGGAATTCCGCCCACGAACGAGAACGTGCCGTCGGTCTCGCCGAGCAGCCGGTACAGCGCCTTTTCGCGCTCCAGACGCCGGAACACCGCGTCCACGATCTCGCCGTTCTTGATGCGCACCTCACCGGCGCCGGCGGGCGTGTTGATGGAGAGGGTGCCGCTGCGCCGATTCATCGCCAACAGCTGCAGCAGATCCACGCTGCTGACCTGCTGCAGGTCACCGCGGAAATCGCCGCCCTCTTCTGGACCAACCGTTACCCGGCTCGGGATGGCGTAGAGCCGGCGCGCGATGAGCTCGATGTCGTGGTGCGGCAGCTCGTCGGGTGCGAGCGAAGCTCCGACCGGTTTGTCGACGAGAATGAAGAACAAGGCGTCGCTGAGCGCGCTGGCATTTTTGAGCCGCTCGAAGCCGTCGGCATCGGACAGCAGGCTGCTCGACACCAGCACCGCCAATAGGTCGTCGGCCGCCGCGCGCTCCAACGCGCCGGCGATGCTGTCGGCGATCACCACCGAAAGGCCGCGCGAGCGCAGGCGCGACGCCAGCGTGCCGAGCACGTCCACGTCCGGCTCGATCAGCAGAATCGACCTCATTCGAAGGGCCTCCCCGCGATCTCGGACAGCCGCGCGACCAAGAGGTCGGACAACAGCGGATCGGTCGAATGCACCGCCCGAACCAAGCTGCCTTCGGTGCGCCCCGCCAGCGTGTACGTAGCGTGCTCGGCAATCACGATCAGCACGTCCACCCGCTCGCAACCGGCGACGCGCGACACGTCTACGGTTTCTGCTTTGAGCAGCTCGCCGACGCGGGACATGTCGGCGCGCACGGCGCTGCCGACGCTCAAGCCGGCGCGCTGCGTCGCCAACACGCGCGTCAAACCGCCGCGCGTCGCTTCGCCCACGGCCGAGCTGACCAGGCCCATCAAGTCCGTTACCGGTAGCTCGATGTAGTGCGGCGTTTCCAGCGGCGCCAATTTCTGCGCTTGGGGATCGGGCACCACACCGAGCAGCGAGTCGATCAGCTGCCCCAGCGGCAACGAGCCGAGCCCCAGCGTATGAACGACGGAGCTGCGGCTGGCGTCGGCGCGGAACTTGGCAACCCGCAAAAGCTGCGAAAGATCCGAGCCGTCGTGCGGAAATGTGGCGACGCCGACGGCGGTGCTGAACTGCGAGGCGCCGTTGACGGCGCCCAGCTGCCCCAAAATTCGGCGTCGGCAGGCGTGCGCGCCCGGACCGCCCGTCTCGGGCAGCAAGAGGTAAAATTCGTTGGCGTCGACGCGGGCCAACACGTCGGTGTCGCGCACCGCGCCCAGCACGCGTTCGGCGCCGAATACGGTCGGCTCCGTCTCGTCACCGACGCCCGAATCGGGCGATAGCTCGAGCCCAACCGTGGCGAGCGAAAAGCGACGGCCGTGCCGGCGCGCCATGGCGATCTCGCGGCCCGCCACGTCGACGAAGTACGCAAACGTGTACGCGCTCGAGGCCGGATCTTTCATCGCGCCGCGGTGCGACTGCTCGCGCGCGCCGATCAACGACAGCACGGTGGCCGCCTGCGTCGCCACCAGCTCCACCAGCGGCTGCTGCGGCGCGCCTGGATCGCTCACGTCACCGCCTGCCAGCAACACCAGGCCCGAAAACTCGCGCAGCAGGGCCAGGCGAACGACGGTCATGCCGCGCTCCCCGGCGAACGCCAGCGCCTCCATTTCTTCGCAAAAAGTGGGGGCGTTGCTGATGTCGCCCAGCACCGCGGCGCGCAGCAGTTGGCGCGAGCCCTCGGCCGCCGGCAAGTAGACGATGACGTCGGTTGCGCCCGCCGCGCCAGCGATCACCTGCGCCACCCGTTGCGCGGCTTCCCGTCGGGTCTTGGCGTTGGCGATCTCGGCGATGTCGCCGGACAACGAAGCACCACGCGCTGCGCTGCGCGCCGCCCGCAGTAAGTCCGCGCGCTCCAGCCGTTCGCCGATACGAGTGCGCACGTCCGACAAGGCGTTGAGCAGCTCATCGCCCGAAATGGGCTTTACCAGCACGCCCGCGCCGCCCAGCGCCACCGCCTGCACACCCAAGTCGAGCCGGTCGGCGCGGGTGAGCGCGAACACGGCGACGTTCGGCGCCAGCGCGCGCACGTGGTGCAAGACCGCGAGCCCGGCGCTGTCGCCCAGGGTCACGTCGACGAAGGCCACGTCCGGCACCTGCGCCGATACGCGCGACAAGCCCTCGGCCAAATCGGTCGCGACGCTCAAGCGGTCGCCGCTGCTCTGCAGCGTGGCGCTCATGAGCTCGATGGTCGCCGCATCGGGAACGATGGCGACGACATTGAGCTCCGGCGCCGAGCGCTGGAAAATCACGGTTCGGGGACCTCGCCCGAGAAGACGTAGCGAGCGGGCCCGCGCAGCGTGACCGCCAAATCTTCGCGGCGAACCGTCAATTCCAGGGGACCGCCCGGCAACCGCAGCGTGACGGGAGCGTCGAACGGCGCGCGCCCGACCAACGCGGCCAGGGCCGCCACCGCCGCCGCACCCGTGCCGCACGCCAGCGTGCGCCCGACTCCGCGCTCCCACACCAATACGTCGAACGCCGACGGACCCGTGGCCCGCACGAATTCGATGTTCGAACCGCCCGGCAAGGACTGGGAAATGCGCGGTCCGAGCTCGTCCAGCTCCTGTTCGGTGCAGGCGACGTCGAACACGATGGCGTGAGGATTGCCCATCGATACGCGCTGAAACGTCAGTTGTTCGCCGCGATGCACGGCCGTCACTTCACCTTCGCGCTTCGCCGAGCCCATGCTGACGGTCACGTCGGCGCCGTCGCCGCGAGCCTCTACCAACGCCGTGCGCGGCCCCGCGTCGGTGTCGATGAGCAGCTCGGCGCGCGCTTGACCGGCGCGGCGCGCCAAAGACAGCGCCACGCAACGCAGCCCGTTGCCGCAGCCCTCCGGTCGCGAGCCGTCCGAATTCAGAACGATCATGCGTCCGTGCGCGCCCGGCGTGACCGGCGGCGCCGACAACAACACGCCGTCGCCGCCGACCCCGTAGTGCCGATCGCAAAGCCTCTTGGCCTGCTCGGGACCGAGCGCGGCTTCGCTATCGACCTCCACGACCAAAAAGTCGTTACCGATGCCCTCGTACTTGCCGAACCGAAGCGCCATAGAAGCCCTCAGCGTAGCGAGCCCGGCCAAAGACCGCCACATCCAGTCGGCCTGCTTGGACGCCCTCGTGGGTGCCAGCCCCGCGCCCGCGCTCAAATGAAGCGGGTCGGGCCGGTTTGTGTGCGCCTTCTGTGGTAGACCGCCGAAAATGAAGCGGCCCCTGATCGTCAGCGGATTCATGGCCAGCGGCAAATCCAGCGTGGGCAAGCGCGTGTCCGAGCTCGCGGGCCGGCCCTTCATCGACTTGGATTCTCGAATCGAGGCACGCTTTTCGGCACCCATCTCGCGCATCTTCAGTGAGCACGGGGAGGCCAAGTTCCGCGACGCCGAGCGCGAAGAGCTGCAGGGCTTGCTCGACAACGTGACCGACGCGGCCCCGGTTATCGCGGTCGGCGGTGGCTGCCTGGTGCGCCGCGACCTTCGCTTGCGAGCCGTGGACCAGGCCGTGGTGGCCTCCCTGCAAGTCACGGCGGACGAAGTCGTCGAGCGGGTGGGCGACGATACCTCGCGCCCCAACCTGGCCGGCGACACCCGGCGCCGCGCCGAAGAGCTGTTGGAGCTGCGGGCCAACGCTTACTCCGAAGCCCACGCGCGCATCGAAACGCGCGGTGCTTCGACGCAAGACGTGGCGCTCAAGGTGTTGGCGCTGTGGCGACGCGATCCCCTCGGCGTAGCGTCGGGCGAGAGCTCGTACTCGGTGGACGTGGGCAGCGGCGTCGCCCCCGCACAGCTACTGGCCGCCTGCGAGCCCAGCACCTCCATCCTCTTGCTGAGCGATCAAAACGTGGCTCCCCTGCACGCGGCGCCGCTAGAAGCGCAATTTTTAGGCGCAAAAAAGCGGGTCGCCCGCTTCGACTTCACGCCCGGTGAGCAGCACAAGAACCTGAGCTCGATCCAGCAGGCGCTGGAAGCAGCGCTCGCGGCGGGCGTGGACCGCAAGGGCCGTTTGGTCGGCCTCGGCGGTGGCGTGACCACCGACATGACCGGGTTCGTGGCCGCCAGCTACTTGCGCGGCGTGAGCTGGGTCGGCTTGCCCACGACCTTGCTGGCCATGGTCGACGCTTCGGTGGGCGGCAAGACCGGCGTGGACTTGGGCGCGGCCAAGAACGCGGTAGGCGCCTTCTGGCAACCGTCGGCCGTGCTGTGCGACGTCGACTACTTGAAGACGGAGCCCGTTCGCGGCTACCGCAGCGCGCTGTCGGAAGTCGTCAAAACCGCGCTGATCGGCGATCCCGAGTTGTTCGAGCTGTTGGAGCGCGAAGCCGACGGCATCGCGGCACGCGACAGCGCGTTGCTGACTGACATCGTGCGCCGCTGCATCCGCGTGAAGGCTCGCATCGTCAGCGCCGATCCGCGCGAGGCGGGCCTGCGCGCCGTCTTGAACCTCGGCCACACCGTCGGTCACGCCGTGGAGGCCCAGGCCGGCTTCGAGCGGCTCACCCATGGCGAAGCCGTCGGCCTGGGGCTGGTCGCGGCCCTGCGAATTGGCCAAAAGCTCGGTCACACCCCGCGCGAGCTCGCGGAGCGCACCCGCCGGCTGCTCGGCTCCTTGCAGCTACTGACCGCGATCGAAAAAGAGCCGCTCGCCGAAGCCGCCGAGCTGATCGGCCACGACAAGAAGCGCGCCGGCAGCCGGGTGTCGTTCGTCTTCGCCCGCGGCATCGGCGACGTCGTCACCATCCCGCTCGACCTCGCCGAGCTCCGCGAGCTCACCCGCGGGTTGACGGTGGTGTAAGGCCGTCCCGGAAACTATCTAATTTTTTCGATTTGGCAGGCGGCGCTGCAGCCGTCCAGGTTCTTGTAGTTGCCGTCGTCGCAGCTTTCTTGCGGGGCGTCTTTGTGGCCGTCACCGCAGAAGCTGGCGCGCGAGCAGTCGGCGTTGCAGGTGCCGTAGCTGCCGTCGTTCACGCCGTCGTCGCAAGCTTCGTCGACCGTGACGACACCGTCACCGCACTTGCTCCGACACGTCGACTTCGCGAGCTCGAAGTCGTCCAGCGACAGCCCGTAGGTCGAGTTGTTGGTGTTGCGCTCGGCCTGAAATACGACAATTTCGTAGATTTTGCCCTCGACCAGACCGAGCAATTTCCCATCCATGTCCTTGGTCGTGTCGTTGAGAACCACGCTGTCTTCCATGCGCGCGTGAGTGCCGCTGATGTCGACCACGAGCTTGCCATTGGCGAACACCCAGACGTCGTCGTCGCCGTTGAACGTCAGCGTGGCGTTCTTGGCCGCTTGGTACTGGAACCAATAGCGAACTTCACTCGTGAAGTGAAAGTTGTGGTTGGTGGCGGCGTAGTTGCCGAAGCCCTGCCCGTCGATCGGGAAGAACTCGGTGTTGTCGTAGCTGTACACGCCGTTCGCGCCCTTCTTCAGCGTGAGCGTGGACAAGATGGTCTGGTTCACGTCGGGGACGTCCAGGTACCACTGGCTGAAGCTGTTGAAGTCGCGGTCGCCGTAGCCGCAAAAATACTGATTTCTCCCGTCGGTATTGATGAGCCGCGTGCCAGTCCCCGCACCTTTGACCGAGTTGCACTCCGCCGCGCCTGCCGTATCCGCGGGCTGTACCACCGGCGCTACCGGCACGATGTCCTTGCAGCCCACGCCGTCACAGCTCGCGTACCACTTGAATACCGGGCGCCCGAGCAGTGACACGCCCTCGGGGGTGGTGTCGGCGGCGGTGCCCAACGTGGTGCGCACCCAAATGTCTTCCTTGGGGGTGCGATCGATCGGATCGTTCGACGACCATTGGAAGGCGACGTGGCCGCCGTCCTTGTAGGCTTTGAAGTCGCGGTAGACGATGGGAATGACCAAGTCGCCGCCGGCTTTCTCGGCGCAGGTCCAACCCGGCTCGACTTCGCACGCGGCCGAGCAGCCGTCGCCGTCGCGCGCGTTGCCGTCGTCGCACTCTTCGTCGCCGAGCTTGATGCCGTCTCCGCACTCGCTGGTGCAAGGCGCAGGAGGCGCGCATGTCGGCTCTTTTTCGCAGTTGATGCCGCAGCCGTCGCCCAAGTAGTGGTTGCCGTCGTCGCAGCTTTCGCTGCCTTCGACTTTGCCATCCCCACAGGTGGTCTTGGTGCAAGCCTCCCCCGGCGTGGGGCAGGCGTAGTTGGCTTCGAACGTGCACGTGTCGGTGCAGCCGTCGTCGTTCAACACGTTGCCGTCGTCGCACAGCTCGAGGCCAGCCAGCACGCCGTCACCGCACGCCGCGGCGCGACACATCGCGCCCGGCACCGGGCAGACGTAGCCGTCTTCTACGGTGCAGTCGGCGCTGCAGCCGTCGCCCTCGGTCGTGTTCGCGTCGTCGCACTCTTCACCGATGGCTTGCAGCAGGCCGTCTCCGCACACCACCTTCTCTTCCGCGCAACCATCCGCGCACGCGCCGCCCTCCGGCACCGTGATCACGGGACCACCAGCGGTAGCGCTCGCTCCGCCCGACGACGTGTTGGTGCCACCGTTGGTGTCGACGGTGCTGCCGGCTTCGCTCACGGTGGAGTCGGGTTGATCTACCTGGGGGTCACCGCCACCGCACGCCAGCGGGGCTGCCAGCGTCAGAGCGAATAGCGCCGCCAAGCGGCTGGGGTCTCGTGAGATGAATTGGAAAAAGCGCATATTTCCCGTGTTGTCTGTGGGTGATGGACGGCCAACGCGCCAAGACCTTCAGTCAGCTAAATAGAACATTTGTTCCGTCACTGTAACCAACGGACTCCGCGTTCCGACGACTTTTGTGGTCGCATGTGAGTGGGCTGCGGACTCACCCTCTCGCGACGAAGCGCGATCCTTAAACGCTCCGTGACATCAGCCGTACAGAAGCGATGGAGCGGCGCTAGCGAGCATGGAGCGGTTCAAGCGCAACGCCCCGCGACTCGAGCCGGGCATCGGATTTTCGAGCCACTCGCGTCTGCGCGCAGCCAGCCGCAGCAGCGAGCACTCGCTGCGCTATGGGCTCGTGCGCGAGGTGCTGCTCACCTACCTCAGCCCCATCTTGGTCGACTCCGTCCTGACGCGCGCCCTCGAATCGCGAAAGCTCGATGCAACGTCGTTGAACGAAGCGCAACTGGCGGAGCTGGCATCCGACATCATGGTCGGGTTGCGCCTGTTCGTACCCGAGGAGCGGCTGCCCACCCTGATGCTTGCGTTGGCCGAGGTATTGGAGACACCCACATGAGCGCCGCCGCGCAACTAGCTTCATCTGGCGTGGAAAACCGGCTCGCTGCGCTCGAAGCCGAGGTGCGACGGTTGGCTCAGAGCTCGCTCGAGCAGAGCACGCGACTCGAGCAAACCACCGAGCTGGTACGTGGCACCGGTCAGCGAGAGAAGCTGTCGCTGATCGTGTTCAGCGGCAGCCTGGACCGGCTGATCGCCGCGTTCGTGTTGGCGACCGGGGCGGCGGCCATGGGCATGGAGGTGAGCATGTTCTTCACCTTCTGGGGCACCGCCGCGCTACGTCGCGAGCGGGTGCGCGTGGAGAAGACGCTGCTCGAGCGGATGTTCGGTTGGATGCTGCCGCGGGGCGTGAAAAAGCTACCGCTCTCGCAGATGAACATGGGTGGCGGCGGCCCGGCGATGATCCGCTACGTCATGAAGAAGAACGGCGTCGCTTCCGTGGAAGAGATGATCGAGCTGTCCAAAGAGCTCGGCGTAGAGCTGAACGTGTGCAGCATGAGCATGGAGCTCTTGGGTATGAAGCCCGACGAGCTGATCGACTACCCAGGGCGGAGCTTCTGCGGTGTGGCGAAGTTTCTCGAGACCGCCGCTCCCGGCAAAATCACGATGTTCCTGTGACGAATGGAATGGTGTGCTGATGGAAACTTCTCTGGACGCTCGCGGTAAATCTTGTCCCATGCCGATCGTGTTGCTGGCCAAAGCGCTGCGCGACGCGGGCCGTGGCTCGCAGATGACCGTGCGCGCCGATGATCGCGCCTTTCCCGAAGACGTGAAGGCTTGGTGCCGCAAAACGGGCAATGAGCTCGTCTCACTGGACAACCGTCCCGGTTACTACGAAGCCGTGATCCGTAAAGCCTGAGCCCGGCCAGCGTCAGCAGCGGTATCTTGGATTAGTCCGTTATTGGTTCAACCAATCCAAATATCGATTTTCGGACTCTCTATTTGAGGGAGTCCGCTATCGTCGCCTCCGCGATGGCATCCGGGACGCCTCTCGTCACTCTGCGACCTCAGCGAGTTTCTCTGACGATGCGAAAGGACAACTGGTGGCTCGCGCCGCTGGGGACCTTCATCGTCCTCACCACCTTCATCGTGTACGCCACCTGGGCGGCGCTGCAAAACGCGCACTACACGTACGGGAACTACATCTCTCCCTTCTACTCGCCCGAGCTGTTCGGTGATTCACCGCACGCTTGGTTCGGACCCAAGCCGAGTTGGTTCCCCGCGTTCTTGCCGTTCTCGCCCGCCCTCCTCATCTTGTGGGCGCCGGCGGGCTTCCGGATGACTTGCTATTACTACCGCGGCGCCTACTACAAAGCGTTCTGGGCCGATCCACCGGGCTGCGCGGTGGGTGAGCCGCGCAAGAGCTATCTGGGCGAAAATTCGCTCCCGCTGATCCTGCAAAACGCGCACCGATACTTCTTGTATCTGGCGCTGGCATTCCTGGTTTGCCTCTCGTACGACGCTTGGAAAAGCGTGCACTTCGTGGACGCGGCGGGAGTCGAAAGCTTCGGGGTCGGCCTGGGCTCGCTGGTGATCAGCGCGTGCGTCGTGTTTCTGGGTTTGTACACGTTCAGCTGTCACTCGTTCCGCCATCTGATCGGAGGTAAGAGCGATACCCTGGCGCACAAGCCAATCAGCATGGCTTGTTACGGCTGCGTCAGCTCGCTCAACAAGCGGCACATGAACTTCGCTTGGATCAGCCTATTCGGCGTGATGAGCGCGGATCTCTACGTACGGCTTTGCTCGATGGGCGTCATCACCGATTTCAGGATTTTCTGAAGCCATGGACTACGAAACTCACGAACACGACGTGATCGTCATCGGTGCGGGCGGCGCCGGCCTGAGCGCGGCCATTGCCGCCGCCGCGGAGGGCGCGTCGGTCGGGCTGATCTGCAAATCGCTCCTGGGCAAGGCCCACACCGTGATGGCCGAGGGTGGCATGGCGGCCGCCATGGGCAACGTGGACGACCGCGACAACTGGCGAGTGCACTTTGCCGACACCATGCGCGGCGGCCAATACGTCAACAACTGGCGCATGGCCGAGCTGCACGCCAAAGAAGCGCCCGACCGCGTGCGCGAGCTGGAAAAGTGGGGCGCGGTGTTCGACCGCACCCCGGACGGCAAGATCCTGCAGCGCAACTTCGGCGGGCACCGTTACCCGCGCCTGGCCCACGTGGGTGACCGCACCGGCTTGGAGATGATTCGCACCCTGCAGGATCACGCCATCCACCAAGGCATCAGCGTGTACATGGAGGTGACGACGCTCGAGCTGCTCAAGGACGGCGAGCGCGTGGTGGGCGCTTTCGGTTACGACCGCGAGCGCGGGCGGTTTCGGGCCTTCAAGGCCAAGGCCGTGGTCTTGGCCACGGGCGGCATCGGTCGTGGTTTCAAGATCACCAGCAACAGCTGGGAGTACACCGGCGACGGGCAGGCCATGGCCTACCGCGCCGGGGCCGAGCTACTGGACATGGAATTCGTGCAATTTCACCCGACCGGCATGGTCTGGCCGCCCAGCGTGCGCGGCATCTTGGTGACCGAGGGCGTGCGCGGGGAAGGCGGCGTACTGCGCAACAGTGAAGGCCGTCGTTTCATGTTCGACGACATTCCCGACAACTACAAAAACCAAACCGCCGACAACCCCGAAGAAGGCTGGCGCTACACGCAGGGCGACAAGACCGCCCGTCGCCCGCCGGAGCTTTTGACACGCGACCACGTCGCCCGCTGCATCATGCGCGAGGTGAAGGCCGGGCGCGGCAGCCCGCACGGCGGCGTGTTCTTGGACATCGCCTGGATCAAAGAGAAGCTTCCGAAGGCGGCCGAGCACATCAAAAAGAAGCTGCCCAGCATGTATCACCAGTTCAAACAGCTGGCGAACGTCGACATCACGGCCGAGCCGATGGAAGTCGGGCCGACCACGCACTACGTGATGGGCGGCATCCGCGTCGACGGCGACAGCCAAATGACGAACGTGCTCGGGTTGTTCGCCGCCGGCGAAGTCGCAGCGGGTTTGCACGGCGCCAACCGTTTGGGTGGCAATTCGCTATCGGATTTGCTGGTTTTCGGGCGGCGCGCGGGGCTGTACGCCGCGAAATTCTCGAAAGAAAATCCGAGCGCCAGCATCGACGCCGACCAGGTCGCCAACATCGAGCAGAAGGCGCTCACGCCCTTCGAGCGCAGCGGCAAAGAGGGGCCCTATCAGGTCCAGGAAGACCTACAAGAGTCGATGCAAGCGCTGGTCGGCATCGTGCGCAACGAAGGCGAGATGCAAGAGGCGCTGACGAAGGTCGCCGAGCTCAAGCGGCGAGCCGATACGGTGAAGGTCGGTGGCAACCGTGAGTACAACCCCGGCTGGCACACCGCGCTCGATCTCGAAAACCTGCTCACGGTGACGGAGGCGGTCGCACGCTGCGCCATCGAGCGCAAAGAGAGCCGCGGCGGGCATTTCCGCGAAGACTTTCCGGAGAAGGACCCGGAGTGCGCCAAGTGGAACTCCGTAGTTTCACGCGGCCCCGACGGCCAAATGCGGTTCCGACGCGAGCCAATCAAGGAAATGCCGCCCGAGCTCAAGGAAGTCATCGAGGAGAACAAGTAATGCCCAAGGCGACGTTCCGCATTTGGCGGGGTGACCGCACCGCCGGCAAATTCGAGGATTACGTGACCGAGGCGGGCGAAGGCATGGTGGTGCTGGACGCCGTGCACCGCATCCAAGCCGAGCAAGCGAACGACTTGGCCGTGCGCTGGAACTGCAAGGCCGGCAAGTGCGGCTCGTGCTCGGCGGAGATCAACGGCATGCCCCGGCTCATGTGCATGACCCGCCTGGACGAGCTGGATCTGAACGAGGTCGTGACCATCCAACCCATGCACGCCTTTCCCATGATCAAGGACCTGGTCACGGACGTGTCCTGGAACTACGAGGTCAAAAAGAAGATCAAGAAGTTCAAGCCGCGCGCGCCCGACGCGCCCGATGGCACTTGGCGCATGCAGCAAGCCGACATCGACCGCGTGCAAGAATTCAGAAAGTGCATCGAGTGCTACCTGTGCCAGGACGTTTGCCACGTGCTGCGCGAGCACGACAAACACGAGGAGTTCATCGGCCCGCGCTTCTTCGTGTATTCGGCCGCGCTCGAGATGCACCCGCTCGACACCGAAGACCGCCTGGACGATCTGAAAAAGGCTCAAGGCATCGGCTACTGCAACATCACCAAGTGCTGCACCAAGGTTTGCCCCGAGAGCATCACCATCACCGACAACGCCATCATTCCGCTCAAAGAGCGAGTGGCCGACCGCTTTTACGATCCGATCAAGAAGCTGTTTCGCGTGTTCAAAGGCTGACCAACCAGGAGACGCGGCGATGCCGAAGCTGAAGCCAATTCACAAGGACACCGTCGCCCGCGCCTTCGAAAAGGCCGAGCGCTACCGTCTGCTCAACGAGCCGTTCGAGGCCGAGAGCATCTGCCTGGACATCCTGGCCGTGGACCCTCAGCACACGTCGGCGCTCGGTTGCTTGCTGCTGTCGTTGACCGATCAGTTCAGCCACAGCGCAGGTCAAGCCATGGAACGAGCGCGGGCGCTGTTGTCGCGGTTCCCCGGCGAGTACGAACGCGCCTACTATTCGGGCATCATCAGCGAGCGCTTTGCCAAGCGAAAGCTGCGCGACGGTCACCCCGGCGCCAACGCTCTGGCTTACGGCCACCTGCACGAAGCCATGGCCGCCTACGAACGAGCCGAAGCCTTGGCGCCCAGCGGCAACGACGACGCGGTGTTGCGCTTCAACGCTTGCGTCCGCATGATCGACCGACACGGGCTGACGGCGCCGCAAGCAGACGAGCGCGAGCCCCTGCTCGAATAACGCGAAATCATCGAGCTTCCGGGCTGACCAGGGCGCGGGCGGGCGTCACCACCCACACCGGGGCCGCTTTCACACAAACACGCTTATCGAAGCGTTCGCACATTCTTTGGCGCTTTGCGCGGCAGGCCTTTAAGCTTCCGGTGTCGGTGCGCAAAGTCCGCGCGCCTCGAGGTAGCCATGCGTCGCTCGTTCCTTACATCCTTGTTGGCGTTCGCTACACCCTGCTTGGTCGCCGGTGTGCTGCCCAGCTGCGCCACCAACGACAGCATGATGTACATCGTTGGTGTCGCAGTCCGAAAGGCGGGCGCCTGCGGCGTCAAGGCCGACCTGGGCGGCACCATTTTGGCCCAGGGCACATTGGACCGGCTGTTCGCCTCGGACTACGTGGCCGGCTTGATCGTCGGCAACCAGCTCACCCAGCGCGGCTCGCGTGAGCGTGTCCGCACCGAGACTTCACGCGTAGCGCTCAAAGGCGCCGAGGTGAAGCTCGAGACGCCGCAGGGCGCCTCGCTGGTACCGGCGTTTTCGTCGATCGGCACCGGCTTCGTGGACGCCTCCGACGGTACCGACGCCGCGCCGGCCGCCATGTTCGCCACGCTGATTCCCGCCTCCGTGGCCCCGACGCTCCCTCGGGGCACGGTGGTGGCCAAGGTTCGCGTCTTCGGCACCACCCTGGGTGGCGAAGACGTCGAGTCGGCCGAGCTGCTCTTTCCCATCGACGTGTGCGACGGCTGCTTGGTCGCGTTCCCGGCTTCGGCGCGCGATCTGGCGGCCAGCGGCAGCGACTACCAGTGCAAGCAGGCGGCCGACGAGATGCAGGCCGCCGCCGCGGACGCCACGGACGGCCCCTGTAGCCTGGGCATCGACTTTCCTACCCCCTGCACCACCTGCTCCGGCCTGTACGCGGCCTGCCAGAGCCCGACCAACAACTGCTACTACACCCCCGACGCCTGTCAGTGAGGCTTCGCGGGGGCGGGCTTCCGCTCGCCGCGGCGGCGTTGGTCTCCGCCCTCGCCGCACCGGCCTTCGGCGCGCCGCAATGGAATGCCGGCCTGGAAACGGGGGTGTGCGGTGGCGGTAGCTCTCTCGGCTTGCAGCGGCCCGGCTGGTGCAACGCCCTCCACGCCGACATGCTGTTCTTGCGTCCCCGCGGCATGCACGTGGGGCTGGGTCCCTCGCTGCGGGTGGGCAGCGCCCGTTTCGACGACTTCCGGCTCGACGCGGGCCTGAGCGTCCTTCTGCCCGTCTTCGAGTCGTTCCCGCTCGTGCTCGAAGCCGGGCCGCACCTGCGCAACCTCGACCAACCGGGCATGTTCGCCAGCGCCTTCTTCGGCCTGCGCACGTTCAACGACTACGGCCACTACGAAATGGCGACCGGGCTCTCGCTCATCGCCGAGCGCTCGTTCACCGCCGGCACGCCGTCCGCGTTTTGGATCACCGCTCGCATCGACGGGTCCTGGCTCGCGTTGCCGTTCGTGTTCGCGTACAACGGGCTGAAGTAGTCGTCACCGGTCACCGCTGGCGAGCCGGGCTCGACGACGACAAAGAAAAAGGGCGCGGTGCCGAAGCACAGCGCCCTCAATCTCGAGAAGCGGTTCTCTCAGTTGGAGAAGAAGATCGCTTCGATCTCGTTCTTCACTTCTTCTTCGGTCTGCTTGCGAGCAATCGCGATCTCTTTGACGATCAGCGTGCGCGCAGTGTCGAGCATGCGACGCTCGCCGAACGACAGCTGCTTGTTCGCCTTCAAACGGTACAGATCACGCAGCACCTCGGCCACGTCGTAAATGGAGCCCGTCTTGATCTTGTCCATGAAACCGCGATAGCGGCGGTTCCAGGTCTGCGTGTCGAACCCGATGGTGCGTTCTTTGAGAATGTCGAAAATCTCGCGAATTTCCTGCTCGCTGATGACCTGACGCAGGCCCACCGCGTTCGCGTTCGACACCGGCACCATGATGCGGCGATCCGTATCCAAGATGCGCAACACGTAGAAGCGTTGCCGAGTTCCGGCGATGTCCTTCTCATCGATGCTGACGACTTCCGCGACGCCTTGCGCCGGGTAAACCGCCTTATCGCCGACCTTGAACTCAACTTCCTGGCTTGACTGCATGACGACTCCTTGTGACGCGAGAGTCTTCGTAGACCCTCGCCCGCTTCGTGGCGCTAGAGAGGCACTCGAAGCGATGATTTGTTCCCAGCTGAATGACTACGTCCCGGGGTTCCCTTTTCTCGGCGTAAGTATTTGGCGCGAGCTGAACGATCGGGGCATGAACTTCATTCCAACTTCGGGAGACGCGAAACTCGGTGGAAACGAGCTTCGCCACCTGGCACCCTGATTTTGGTCAGGATTCGCCAGGCGCGGCACTGTAGTTCCTGGCGGCGAATGTGTCAAGAAAACCGCCAAAAATTGCAAGTTTCCTGCGAAATTCGCCCGGCCGGGTTCCACCCTGTGCGGATCATGACATTCGTATCCCTAGGGGCTCGGCTCGACCATGGTTCACGCGGCGTCGCGAGATTTCTCGGTCCGCCGCGAAAGCGGAATTCTTCCAGCGAAGAACAGCGAGCATACCCGGGGTGGGTTTCCCGCTCGCTTCCCCGAGGCTTCTGCGGGGCAACTTTGCTCGTTGAGCTTGCTCGAGAGCAAGCTCAGACGCTCAAGCAGAAAGCATGGCCTCGAGCAGGCCGAAGCGCACGCCGCGATCGGACACGATGGTCTGCGTTGCGCCCGCGCGCCGCAGGAGATCACGAACAATCAGCGCGCCGACCACGATTACGTCGGCGCGCTTTGGCTGAAGCCCCGGTAATTGCTGGCGTTGGGCCAACGTCAGCGAAGCCAGCTTCGCACACAGACCCTCCACCGCGCTGAGCGTCAGTACAGCACCGTGCACTCGAGCCGGGTCGTAGCTGTCGATGCCCAGCTCCAGGGCTTTGAGAGTGGTCACGGTGCCCGCGACACCCACGAGGGTGAGCGGCTCGTGGGCGTCAGCGCGCGCGAGTGGGCCAGCCCCGGCAAGGGCCCGCGCGATGTCGGCTTCGACCGCGCTCAGCTCCTGCGAGGAGGGCGGGTCCGAGCGAACGTGGCGTTCGAACAACCGGACGCTGCCGATGTCGAGGCTAACTCGACTTTCGGGGGGTGCCGCGCCCGAGGCGTCGCCGACGACGAGCTCGGTGCTGCCGCCGCCGATATCGAAGACCAGCAGCTTGCCCGAGAGCTCCAGGCCCGAGAGCGATCCGCGAAAGGTCAGGCGCGCTTCTTCGTCGCCGGCGATCACGCGCGGACGCACGCCGAGAATGCGCTCGGCTTCGTCCAAGAATGCGCGGGCGCCCTCGGCGTCGCGCAGCGCGCTGGTGCCGACGACGTCGAGCTGAGGCCAGCCATGCGCGCGCAGGTCTTCTGCGTACGCGCGCAGGCACGCTAGGTTGCGCTCGACGGCGGCGGGCGCGAGTCGCCGCGTCTCGTCCACCCCCTCGCCCATGCGCGTGATGGTGGCGCGCTCGAGCAGCGGCTGGGGACCCGTCGCAGCCGCCGCGGCGATCACCAACAGCACCGAGTTGGTGCCGATGTCGATCGCCGCGACCTTGGCCGGCTTCGCCACCGGCTTACTTAGCCAGGCTCTTCAGGTTCAGCATCTC
Organism: Myxococcales bacterium; assembly: GCA_040348565.1. GTDB lineage: Bacteria > Myxococcota_A > Polyangia > Polyangiales > Polyangiaceae > PMG-095. Next base: position 20,323 of record JBEQSW010000394.1, read on the forward strand.
TTCCACGTCGGGCTGCACCACCAGCTCGACGCGACGGTTCTTGTTGCGGCCTTCTTCGGTGTCGTTCGACGCGACCGGTCCGGTGTCGCCGAAACCGGCGGCGCTCCAGTTCGAGGTCGGCAGCCCGCCGCCGCCCTTGTCTTGCGGGGTCGTCAGCAGCACGAGCACGCTGCGCGCGCGCATGGCCGAAAGGCCCCAATTGTCCTTGAAAGGGCCGCCCGCCAGTGGCTTCGAGTCGGTGTAGCCCGCAACCTGGAACTGCCGCTTCGATAGGTCGGCGTCACTGCGAACGATGTCCGCGATCTGCAGCAGGATTTTCTTACCCTCGTCCTTCAACGATTCCTTGCCGGAGTCGAACAGCACGTCGCCGGGCAGCTGAATGAGCATGCGGTTGTTGCGCACCTCGACCTTCAAACCCAGCTGGGTGAGCTTCTGCAATTTGCTCTGTAAGAGCTCGAAGCGCTTCCTGATCTGGTCCAGCTGCTCGGTGCGACGCGCGTACTCTTCGAGGGCTTTGCGCTGCTCGGCGATGCTGGCGTTCGCGTTCTCGAGGTTGACGCCGCGCTCGGTCAGCTGCTTCTTCAGGTCCTCGATCTCTTTGACGGCTTCGGCGTTGTCGGCCTGCGCCTTCTTCTGGGCTTCGCGCTGGGCTTTGAGCTCGGCGGCGAGCTTTTCGTTCTCGCGTAGCTTCTGATCCCATTCCTCTTGGGAGTAGCCGCACGCGGACAACGACAGGGACAACGATGCCAGCAGGGCGAACGGTAGCGAGCTCAAACGGGCTAGACGTGAAAGTTGCATGAGTTGCTTCTTGCTCCGACAGAAGGGCCAGACTCGATCGCGCTCGCGCCGCATCTGGACAGGCGGGAGCGGCGGTGAGCGAGACGAAACCTAATGGCTTCGTTGGGGCTCTGGAAGCGCGAACGGAGGCTGGCTGGGTGGCCCAATTTGCGGAGTGCGAAACCCAACGTACGCCGCCCGTTTGAAGCCCTCACGACGCAGAGCTAAACCATCGAATATATTGTGTATTATTTGGTTGACGACCCAAAGATCCGGGCTTCTTGGGAGGATCGTTCGTTCACTGCACAAGTGCGCGGTTCGCAAGTGATGCATACTCAAGTCGGCGGTTTCTCTGGGCGGACAGAAATCGCAAATGAATTTTTTTCGTTGACACATCACACTAGGTGGCAATATACGTCGTGCAACATACCCTCGGGTTGTTGGCAATCGAGCCACCTTCCCGAATGCCTGGGAGGCAAACGAAAATGGCTGCTAAGAAGACCCGTACCAAGTCCGCTCG
>JBEQSW010000433.1:0-2783 GCA_040348565.1 Myxococcales bacterium
GGCCATGCCCGCGGCGGCGCCGGCCGCCAGCAAGGTCTTGCGCTCGGACGAGGTGGTCTCCAGCACCTGGCCGATCAGCGAGCCGAGCGCGCCGCCGGTCGCGATGATGGGACCTTCAGCGCCGAACGGCCCGCCCGTGCCGATGGCGACGGCTGCCGACAATGGCTTGAGGAACGTCATGCGAGCCGGGATGCGACTCTGATTCGTCAGCACCTGCTCCATGGCTTCGGGAATGCCGTGGCCGCGAATGGCGCGCGAGCCGTAGCGCGCCATCAAGCCTACGATGACTCCGCCGGCTGCTGGCACCAACACGACCCACGCGCCCCAGTGGTGACCCGCGGGCGCAACAGGCTCAAGCGACAAGCGCCCTCGAAAGGCGACGTTGGTGGCAAACGCGATCAGCGCCACCAGGAGCCTGGCGATCACGCCCGCCGCAAACGCCACCGCGATCGAAAGGGCGCTGATCCAGATCGCGCGCGGCCCCAAGATAGCCTGCACTTGGGGCACCCGCGCCGCCGCCAAGGCCGGCTCGAGCGAAGGCGAGACCGGCAGCAAGCCGGTTTGAGAAATGGGCTGCAGCTCGTCCACCTGATGTACGGGCGGGCCGTCTTTAGCGTCGGACATCGCCACCTCGGCCCTTGGGGCGCACCAGGGTCGGCCCCTCCTCGAAGAACAGGGTCGGGTTGCCCTGGGACACCTCCGCCAGCTCGACGACCTTGCCCAGCAGCGACGACAACAGCAAAATCTCGGATTTTTTGAGCTGAGACAGCGCAAACAGCAAGCGTTCCTGCGCGGCCTCCGGCGCCGCCAGCAGCAGCGTGCGCCCAGCCGGTGTCAGCGAGAGCTCGACGCTGCGCCGGTCGAGCTTGGAGGTGACGCGCTTGACGTAGCCGCGCGAAACCAAACGGCTGACCACGACCGAAACCGAGCTTTGATCCGTCGCCGTGCTGGCCGCAAGCTCGTTCACCGAGCACGGGCTCTGGCGTGACAAGCACTGCAGCACGAACAGCTGCGCGCCCGAAAGTCCGACCCGCTGCTCGGCGTCGCGCGACGAAACTCGCAGCGAGCGCACGATGTGCCGCAGCGAGTTGAGCACTTCACGTGCTTCGGGCGTCGCGCTTTGCCCGGCTTTGACTTCAGCGCCGGTCCGCGCGCGTTTGCTACGCGGTTGCCCTTTTACTTGGGAGCCCATGTATGGCTGCCCATACGACTAGCGAGCCGTAAAGGCAAGCCGCCCGCGGCGCGAGGCGAGGCGCGACGGACGCCGAAAATCGCGCGCGGCGCCTAGGCCAGGCAGCCGAGCCGGCGGCGCGCGCCCTAGCTGCATGAGGCACGATTCACCGGTCGGTCAGGTCAGCCCTCCCAAGCTTGGGCTCATCATCCAGCGCCCAAGCATTTCGAGCCCTCGGAAGCGACGGGGTTGTCGCTCAACCCCGTCGGGGCTACTGGGCAAGGCCCTAAGGAGACAAAGGAGACCCCCATGGCAGTTTCTAAAGCATCGGCGACTTGGAACGGAACCCTCAAAGAAGGCAACGGCGGCGTCAAAGGCACGGGCTTCGAAGCCCCCTTCACGTTTGCCTCGCGCTTCGAGGGCGACAGCAGCAAGGGCACCAACCCGGAAGAGCTGATCGGCGCGGCTCACGCCGGTTGCTTCTCGATGTTTCTGGCCGCGCAGTTGACCAAGGAAGGCAAGCCGCCGACCAGCATCAACACCACCGCGACCGTCACTCTTGGGGATGGTCCGACCGTCACCAAGATCGTGCTCGACACCGTGGCCGTCGTGCCCGGCGCCGACAAGGCGCTCTTCGACGACAAGGTGGCGTTCTCGAAGGCGAATTGCCCGATTTCCAAGGCGCTCGCGGCCGTGCCCGAGATCGTGATCAACGCAACCCTGAAGGGCTGAGATATCGCTGCAGGCGCTACGCGCGGGCCGGCTTCAAGCGGAGGCGGCCCGCAGCGCTCCCTGCAGCAGCTCGCCTACGTTGCCCGCCACCCGCAACGCCGAAAGATCGTCGGCCCGGGTCCGGCCCTGGTTGACGACGGCGATGGGCACGCCCAGGCGCGCCGCGGCTCGGGCGAAACGGAAGCCGGAAAACACCATCAACGAAGTGCCCGCGACCAACAGAGCGCGAGCGCCTTCCAGCGCCGTCATCGCCAGCTGGACGCGCGGCGCCGGTACGTTCTCGCCGAAGAAGACGACGTCCGGCTTGAGAACGCCGCTGCACTCGGCGCAAGCAATCAGGCGAAATCGCCCGTAGTCGACGGCCAGCTCGACGTCACCGTCAGCGCGCGCCACGAAGCTCTGCCCCAAAAACTCCGGGTTTTCGGCGACCAGGCGCGCCTGCAGCTCGGCGCGTGGCGTGATGTTCTGGCAGCCGAGGCAGATCACGCGGTCGAGACGGCCGTGCAGGTCCACGACGTTCTCGCTGCCGGCGGCAGAGTGCAGGCCATCGACGTTCTGCGTGATCAGCAGGCGTAAGAGGCCGCGGCGCTCCAGCTCGGCCAAGGCGTGGTGCGCGTCGTTGGGCGCCGCCTGCGCCATGCGTTGCCAGCCGACCATGCTTCGCGCCCAGTAGCGCTGGCGTGCCAGCTCGGAGCCGACGAAGTCTCGAAATTGCATGGGCGCGCTTTGCTTCCAACGCCCTTCCTCGTCGCGGTACGCAGGAATGCCCGAATCGGTGCTGACCCCTGCGCCGGTCAGCGCCACCACTTCACCTCGTTGCAGCAGCTCGCCGAGCGCGCTGAGGTTCTGGTGGACCAAGGCGCGCTCGCTCGGACGATTC
>JBEQSW010000436.1:0-8384 GCA_040348565.1 Myxococcales bacterium
GCTACCGGTCCACCGACGAGCCACCGCAGCTGCGCGTGTTCGACGGTGGCACCGCGCCCAAGCAGCTGGAGAACGTCGAGTTGCAGGACCCGTACAACCAACTCGAGGTCGACCCCCAGGGCGAGTGGCTACTCGTGCACGGCAGCGAAGGCCTGGTCTCGAACCCGAACGAGCTGCTGTTGGTGCATCTGGGCGCGGGCGCAGGCGCCGCCGCAACGTTGACCCCCAAGACGCTCGGCAGCTACGGCGGCAAGCCGCTGCGCTTCACCTTCACCGGTGCGCTGTCGGTGCCGGCCGCGGCGCCGCGGCGGTTGCTGGTCGTGCAACGCGAAAAGGACCTCGCGATTTTGGACCTTTCGCAGCCCGAAGACCCGGAAATTACCGTGGCTCTCCCGCAAGACGCGAAGCCGCTGGACGTCGTGTACCACGACGGCATCGACGGCGAGGTGAACTCGCTGCTCGGCGTGCAGCTGGACGGAGACACCAACGTCGATCTGCTCACCATCAACGAAGCCGAGAGCGCCGACCACGCCTTCTCGGTGCACCCGAACTTGGTCGACGTCGGCGGCTTGCCCAGCAAGCTGGACTTCGTGCAGACGCGCAAGGACGGCGGCCTACGCCTGGCGGCGCTGGTGCCGACCAAGCAGGCGGCCAAGTTGATAGACCCGTCGTCCGGTGTCGCTCAAGACGTGCCCCTGCACGCCGCCTTCACCAAGATTCGTCGCATCACCAACGACATCAGCGAAAAGTCGGGCGAGGACATCGCGCTCTTGTACGGCGAGGCGACCAACACCATCGCCTTCTGGCGCCTCGGTATCACGACCGGCACGCCCTATCACAGCATCGAGGCGTACGACATCGGCATCAAGGTCGGCCAGGTCTTCGACATTCCCAGCGACCAAGACGCGACCTTTGCCGACCGCAAGATTTTGTCCGGCACCAGCGTGGGCAACACGCTGCAGTTTTACGTGCTGGATTTGACGCAGCAAAAGAGCTTTCCGCTCGACGTGTTGAAGAACCTGACCCTCAACCTTTCGCCGAGCGGGCAGCAGCTGTGGGCGTTCGGCAACGACCGCGGTTTTGCCCAATTGACGTTCGATCCGCTGCAGCCGGCGTCGCTGTACACGCAGGAGCCGATCGTGTTCGTGCATGATTTTGCGACGGAGGGCAGCGACGACGAACGTTCGGCGCTGGCCCTGCACATCCTGCCGAATCACGGCCACTCTTCGGTGGCGGCGACGTTGTTCGACGGGAAGAGCCCCAACACGGCGCAAACCAAATTCTATTCGGAGCTCGAGCTGGAGGGGATCAAGTGATGACTCGCAAATATTGGTCCCGACTGTTGGGCGGGGTGGCGTGCGCGCTCGCGCCGCTCTTGGTCGCGGGGCAGGCCACCGCGGCCGAGGCGGACGTGGCGCCCGCAGGGCCGTCTACCGAAGGTGGGCTGGGGAACCACCAGCGCAACGTGCGCGTCGATATTGGCGCGCGCACTCAATTCATCAAAGGCTCGGGCTTCGATCCCTTCTCCACCGACGACGTGCTGCCGCAGCTGAGCCTGGGCGCGTCCTTCGCCTTCTGGTCACAGAACCAGCTGTCGCTCGCGGCGGTGGCCGGCTTCGACTACGGCACCAGCTCCGCCAGCTTGCGCAGCGACAAGGCGTCGCTCGACGTGCGAAGGTTTTTGCTCGCTCCCGAGGCGCGCTATCACGTGCTCCGGATCTTGGCGCTCACGGCCAAGGTCGGCCCCACCCTGACCCGGGAAGCGGCCGAGGTCTCGGGCCCGCTCGGTTCGTCGATGTTGAAGACGGGCTGGAAGTTTGGCTTCGACGCCACGGCCGGCGCCGCGGTCGAGGTGTGGGGCTACGCCAACCCAAACTCACACAAGCCCCGGCTGTGGATCATGGGTGAGGGCGGATATGGCTGGACCTCGGCCATGAAGCTCGCTTTCAAGCCGGAAGACGCTGGCTCCGTGCCTCAGCGTCTCTCGCCGCTCGACCTGGGCGACCTGTCCGTCTCCGGACCCCTCTTTCGCGTCACTGCCGGACTCAGTTTTTGGTGAAATCGTCGCTCGGCCCACATCTGCCGACATTTCGCGCACTTGCGGGCGGCCGTTCAGGTATCCGAAGGGCAACTGCCCGGTGGACTCAACCATGGACCTTGCTAGAGTAACCCCTGTGCAAGTCGTGCTCCGGAAGCTCGGTCGCGGATCACGGGCCGTTGCCGGTCGCCTGGTTCGGGCGCCGCGCAAGGGCTCGGTCGTGGTGATCGAGTTTTCCGACGGAATGCACGAGTACGTGACGACGCCCGTCAAGCGCGTGCTGCGCGTCGCTGCCAAAGACGTCTTCTACATCGAGACCGTGAACAGCCGCTATCGCCTGGAAGTACGCGATCGCGAGCGCGCCCTCGAAGACGCCTCGAGCGGCTGAGGCCTCTGCCCGCCGGGGTTCGGGTCGCGGGCGGCGGTAAAGTCGAGACTAGCGCTTCACGGCGAAGCGCAGTACTAGGGCCGGGTCATGGGTAAATTCGACAGCCTTGCTTCCGTGAAGATGACTCGCCGCAAGGCTCAGGCGAAGAAGAAGGCGCGCCTGGCGCGCAAGGCCGAGGCCACCAAGGCGACCCGCAAGGCGACGGCCAAGCCCAGCCGCAAAAAAGCGGCTGCCGCCAGCGCCAGCTGAAGCGCGGCCTCAGGCTCCGTCGAGTGCGCGCTCCCGCGCGGCGCGGCTATTCGGTGACGGCCGCACCATCTTCGTGGATGGTGCGCGTCGCGAATTGCTTGTCGGGCTGAGGCGGTGGCGCATCGGGCACGGGCTCGCCGAGCAGGCCAATATCACCGGCCAGCCGCTTCTCGGCGACCAGGTGCCAACCTGCGTCGTCCTTCCAGGTTTGCTCGACGCGCGTTGCCCGCATGTTGCCCTCGGTGTTGCGGATCCAGGCGTAGTCGACCAGCACCACCGCGCGATCGGACTCCGGCAGCGAAAGGCTTGCCATTTCGACGTCGACGATGCGCAGCGACTGGCCCCACGCGGCGTGGCGCTTCATGAACTCGGGGCGTTCCTTGCTGGAGGCGTGCGAGACGGCCACGTCCAGCTGGTTGAAACGCGCCGCGATGTTCAGCGCCATGGCGGCGTCGGTGACGCGCTCGGCGGGGGTCGGCGGGGTCATGCAGCCGCCCAGCGTCGTCAAAACCGCCAAGAGCGAGCAGAGCTTGCGCATGGGCTGGGGCTATCAAGAAACCGGCGAGCCGGGAAAGTAATCGGCGATTGGCGAGCGACGGCGCCGCGGCTTCAGAACGCGCTGGACAGCACCGCGTAGCTTTGCAGGCCCGTCGGCGCCTTCGAGTCCAGGCCCTTGGCGAAGCCGAGCCGAAGATTCGTGGCGATGTAGTAGCTCACGAACAGGTCGACCCACACCTCGGCGCCCACCCCGGCGTGGAAGACCTCGAGCGGATCTGCGAGGTCGAGCTTGTCGTAGGCGGCGCCGTAGTCGAAAAACACCGTGCCCGAGAGCGTGCGCAGGAACACCGGCAGGGTGCTGATGCCCCGATCGGCGTACCAAAGGGGGGTGCGGTACTCGACGTTCAAGAGGTTGAAGTCGTTGCCCGCGAATTGGCCAGGCTTGTAGCCGCGCAAGCGAAAGCCGCTTTGGCGCAGGTTCGAGCGGAACGAGTCGAGCAGCGGCAAGTCCGCGAAGCCGCCGATCGAGTACAGGCCCCGGCGCGGGTAGGTGCCGCCGCCGGTGCCGCCCGAAAGGCCAACCGCCAGCACCTGATGGCGCGCCCAGGGCATGGTCAAATAGCCGGTGAAGGTGGCGCTGAACGAGGTCAGGGTCGTCTCGCTGCCGATCACGCGATCGGCGTAGTCGGTGCCGACGCCGAGCTGAAACCCGCGCTCGAGGCTGATCGCGTAGTTGGTCGACTCGGCGTTGGAGTAGCCGTAGCCGAGATGGAGCAGGCCGAGCCAGCCGTGGTGCGGCTCTTGTGGCAGCGGCGCGTAGGGGTCGGGAGAACCGAGCGGTAGCTTCTGCGCGAACTGAGCGACCGTGTAGCTGAGCGAGAACGATTGGGGCTCGTTGTCTCCCGGCGCATACAACGAGATGCCGCTGGAGACCCCCGTCAGGTGCTCGACGATGGGCGGTCGCCGCTCGCTGTAGCTGTAGTCGTTGCGAGGAGTGGCGCTGCGAAAGCCCGAGACCTGCAGCGAGTAGGGGCGTCGACCGTAGGCGTAGTCGAGCGACAGCGCCGGCTCTCCACGTTTGGTGTCGAGCGGCACGCTCAGGGCGGCCGCGATGCCGTGCAGGCCCGCGATGTCGCCGCCGCTGGTGGTGATGGTGAGTTGATTGCCGAACGGGCCGGGCCCATACTCGACGTAGTACTGGTGTGGTCGCAGCGTCGGCAGCGCGCTGTACGGTTGGATGGGCTCGCGCGCCAGGTTCGGCAACGGTGCGCTTGGGCGGGTGTCCTGGTAAGGCACTGGCTCTAGCCATCGAGTCGGTTGGTTGTCGAGCACGAACAAGTCCCAGCCGCGGCTGGTGTAGCCGGTATAGACCAGCGTCTTTTCGTCGCCGGAAAGCTCGGGGTAGTAGGCGCCGTTGATGACGTTGGTCACCTGCCACAGGTGCGACGACGCCAAATCGTAAGCGTAGATGTTGGCGACGCCGCTGCGATCGGACGTGAAGTACACGCGCTTGCCGTCGGGCGAGAACACCGGCTGCTGGTCGAGCGCGCGGTCGTGGAACAGCTGGCGAAACCGCCCCGTCGCGACGTCGACCACGCGAATGTCGCGAAAGCCGCCGCTCGTCCAAGCGCTGTACGCCACGCTGCGCCCATCCGGAGAAAAGCGCGGCGAGTAGGCTTGCTCGAAGCGCGCGCTACCGACCAGCGCTCGCGCGTTTGCAAGCTCGTGGTCGGCGGTGATGTCGGCGATGCGCAGCGTGCTGGTGCTGCGATCGTTGGTCACGTAGACGATGCGGCGACCGTCCGGGCTCAGGTCGGCGTGGCGCGCGCGTAACCCGTGGCTGAGCCGTTTGCGGTCGTCGCCTTCCTCACGCGACGAGCGGCCGGGCGGCTGCCAAAACAGGTCCTGGAAATCGTAGCGGCGCTCGGAGACCGCGTTGCTGTCGAACACCAACGAGCAGTCGGGCCCGAAGCTGAGCTGCTGGCCCGAAGCGCGCGCGCGCAGCTTACCTTCCGGCTGGGAGCCATCGAGCGCAAGCTCGTAGATGCCAGCGGTGGTCTGGCCGTCGTCGCGCAGGTAGAGCAGGCTCGGCTTGCCCAGCGTCGAGCAGGCGCCGGTCAGGCGCGCGGCCCCCGCTTGTTGACCGCGCTGGGTCAGGCGCCGACCTTCACGCAAGCCGCGGGCGCGAATCGCGGCCGCTTGAGCGGCGTAGCGCTTTTTCAAGCTCGCCAGCCAGCCGTCGTACAGCTCTTCGTAAGTGCGGCCGGTCACGCGTCGAATGGAACGATTGATGCCCCAGGGCAGGAGCTGAGCGCCGTAGTCGTCGGCGACGGCAGCGAACACGTTGGGGCCGTAGGTGTCGTTGATGAACGAGATGAACTCGGAGCCGTACAGGTACCAGACGTTCGCGCCCGGAAAGCGCCGCGGAGCCCCCGACATTTGATCGAGACCGGCAAAATGGTCCTCGAGCACGTCGGCTCGCATGTACATGTCGAACTGGCTGGAGCGCAGGCGGCCGCCGCTGGTGTGCGCCGTTTCCATGGCCACCGCCAAGCCTTCCAGCACCCAGCGCGGTTGCCATTGGTTGGGCACCATCGTCTTGCCGATGATCTTGTTGAGCAACGCTGGCAAACCCGACACGTTGTCCACGTGCAAGATGTGCGTGTATTCGTGCGTCACCAGCTCGCTCAGCCAGTCGTCGTAGTCGCCCAGCGCCGACATGTCGTCGGGCGCGGTCGCGAACAGCCGAATGCTGTTGTACGGCACCGCGCCGGCGGAGCCGTTGGCGAAGTCCGTGTCGTCGGTGAGCAAGATGTCGACGACCTCGCTCGGCCGTTGGTCGAGCTGTCGCCCGAGCACGCCGTACACGTGCTCGGCAATGTAGGCGGTGCGGCGCGCTAGCGGCTCCAACCCGCTGTGGAAGTTGACGCGAAAGTGCGCTGTCTGCAGCGTGTACCACTCGAGCCGTGGATCACCCGCGTGGGCGGCGCGCGCGCACACGGCGAGCGCCAACGCGAGGAATACGGCAAAGAGCTTGTTCACTCGGCAGCCCCAATTCCTACCAGCGTCCGTGCGCGTCGGGACCCCTCCCGACGCCAGGCTTCACAAGTCGTCGTGAAACAGCGGTTCCCGGTTGCGCACGTAGCGGTACACGAGCTGACGGCCTTCCGGCGAAATCTGCGTGAACTGCGCGCCGAAGCCGGGCGGCGAGTCGGAGCCGGACAGCGGCGCCTCGCGCGTCCAGCGCACGATGCCGACCGCCTCGAACTCGTACCCACCCGGCATGGACACCTTGACCACGACGTTGCGGCCAATTTCCGGGATCTGGTAGGTGGCGATGAAGATGCCGCCCGAGTCGATGACGTCGTTGCCGCTGAGGCCCTTGTAGAAATTGGTGGTGCTGTGCGCGCCCAGCTCGGCTTCGATGCGGAGTGGAGCGCCGCCACCTGCGGGCGCGGCGGGAGCGGCGTGCTGCGGAAACGCGGGCGCGGCCGCCGGGGGCTGCTGGTAGGCCTGCGGCGGTTGCTGATACGCGGGCGGGGCCGGCTGCTGGTAGGCGGGCGGTTGCTGGTAGGCCGGCGGCTGCTGGTACGCGGGCGCGGCGGCCGGCTGCTGGTAGGCGGGCGGCGGCGGTTGCTGACCCCACGCTTGCGGTGAAGGCTGCGTTGCCGGTGGGGCTTGGCCCGGGCTCATGGCCACGGTGCCGGCAAACGCCGCGTTGCCGTGCGGAGCGGCCGCGGCCGGCGCTTGCGCCAGCTGGTGAATCAAATTGAGAGAGCCGGCGATCGCTTCGAGCGCTTGATCGACGGCGGCGTAGCCTGGCGGTTGCTGCTGCAGCATGGCCAGCGCTTGCCGTGCGGCGTTCAGCGCCGCGGGCCCAGCTTCACCGCGCGCAGCGCCGTGCGACGCCTCCACGCGATGCAGCGCGCTCATGGCGTTGGCGATGGGCTCAGCAACGACCATGACTTGGGGGGGCACCGCAGGGCTCTGCAGCGCCGCTAGGCCCCGAGCCAGATTCTCGCGCGCGGCTCGAGCCAGACTCACCGGATCAGACATGAATCCTCCGAAAGATGCGACCCCGGAGTCTATCATCCGAGCCCGCGATTCCAACAGTTTACGGCCGGCCCCCTCGCTTCAATAGGCGTAGGACCGCCGCCGCACCCCGGGCGTCTACTTCGGTTTCGCCAAAGAAGGCGCGCGTGACCGTGACCGCGCCATCGGCAGTGCGGAGGGTGAGCGCGCTGGAAAGCTGGGCTTCACCCGGCAATAAGGCCGCAACGTAGTCGTGGGCGCGCTCGGCGCGAGTCACGAACAGCGGCACGCCTTCGACCTCGAGCGCTACTCCAGGGGTAGGTGAAAGGGCGCGGATTCGTCGCAACACCCGCTCGGTCGTCCAGCCGAAGTCGACCCTGAGCTCGTCCCCGGTGGGCTCGGGAGCCCAGGTGGCAAGCGCTTCCACCTGTGGCGTTTCCGCCAGCGCTTCGCCGCGCGCCAAGCGAGCCACGGTTTCGCGCAGCAAACCGAGCGAGGGCCGGTCGAGCGCGCGGGCAAGCTGCCACGCGTCGCGGCCGCCGATCGAAATGCTGCGCGCTCCGAGCATCGACCCCGTGTCGTATTCCTCGTTCAGGCGGTGCACGGTGACACCCGCCTGCTCGTCGCCCTCATCGATGCTCCAGAAGTAGGGATTCGGCCCGCGGTGGCGAGGCAACAGCGAAGGATGGACGCCGATCGCACCGAGCGGCGGCTGCCCGAGCCAGCGACCCGGCAGCTTGCGGGTCCAAAACCACGACACCAACAGGTCGGCGCGCTCCACCGCCATCATGGCGTCGATCTCTCGCTCGAAGTCCGGGCCCGCGTGGCTGGCGTCGAACAGGCCCGGAGCGAGCCCCAACAGCCGCCGGCGCCCCGGCGCCTCGACCGGCGACAGCACGACCGGACCGAGCTCGTGACCATCGGCGGCCAGCAGCAAGGCCCCCAACGGCAGACCGAAGTACGCGATCTTCAAGTCGGTTTCCTCCGGGGACGGTATCCGGGGGGCGGGGGCTTCGGGTTAGCAGAAAAGTTTCCCACTTTGCCCCTCCCTGATTACCTCGGGGCGGCATGGAACCGGCTGCCAAAAGTCGACCGTACCGCCCCGCGCTCCGTGCGGGTGGTCGTTTCGATCCGCTCGCCGCGGGGCGCCCCATCCGCACGTTCGAGGACGTTCACAGG
>JBEQSW010000443.1:0-20976 GCA_040348565.1 Myxococcales bacterium
AACGCGGCGTTCCGCCGTCGACCATCGTCGACCGCGCGAGCCTGGTGCGCACGCGCGGTATCGATTTTCAGGGTGTGTTCGGCGCTGGGTCCGCCAAAGCAGGAGAAGGTATGTCGAGTCCCAAGACTGAGAAGGGCCGTCGCAAGAGTCTCGTCGTCATCGGCAACGGCATGGTCAGCTACAAGCTTTGCGAGCTGCTCAGCGAGTACGACCAAGACGACAGCTTCGACATCAGCGTGTTCTGCGAGGAGCCGCGCCCGGCATATGACCGCGTCAAGCTGACCAGCTTCTTCGAGAAGGAGAGCGCCGACGAGCTCTTGCTGGCGGGCGCGGATTGGTACAAGGAGCGCAAGATTCGCCTGTTGCTCGGCGAGCGCGCGGTGCGGCTCGATCGCGGCCGGCGCGCGGTGCTGTCGTCCAGCGGCGAATGGGTGCGCTTCGACAACGTCGTCTTGGCCACCGGCTCGGCGCCGTTCGTGCCGCCCATTCCGGGCGTGCAAAAGCAGGGCGTGTTCGTGTACCGCACGATCGAAGACCTGGTCGCCATCCGCGAATATGCCAAGACGGCCAAGGTCGGCGCGGTGCTGGGCGGCGGCCTGTTGGGCTTGGAGGCGGCCAAGGCCGTGCACGACTTGGGCCTGACCACGCACGTGGTGGAGTTCGCGCCGCGCTTGATGCCGCGCCAGCTCGACGCCGCGGGCGGCCGCTTGCTGCAAAAGACGGTCGAAGCGCTGGGCGTGAAGGTGCACACCTCGCGGGCCGCAACCAGCATCTTGGGCGACGACCGCGCTACCGGCTTGGCCTTCAAAGACGGAGAGACGCTCGACTGTGACTTGATCGTGATCTCCGCCGGCATTCGTCCGCGCGACGAGCTGGCTCGCGAAGCGGGGCTGGCTCTGGGCGATCGCGGCGGCATCTTGGTCGACGACCACCTGCGCACCAGCGACCAAGACGTGTTCGCCATCGGCGAGTGCGCGCTGCACCAAGGCACGCTCTACGGCTTGGTCGCCCCCGGTTACCAAATGGCTGAAACTTGCGCCCGTACCCTGACCGGCACCGAAGCCAAGTTCGCCGCCACCGATCAATCGGCGAAGCTGAAGCTGCTGGGCACGGACGTGGCCAGCTTTGGCGACCCCTTCGCCGAGGCCAACGGCGAACGCACCATCTCGTACGAAGACCTGGTCAAGGGCGTGTACAAAAAGCTCGTCATCAGCGCGGATCGCACGCGCTTGGTCGGCGGCATCCTGGTGGGCGACGCCAGCGAATACGCCACGCTGACGCAGCTCTTGCGCAGCAACGAAGCGCTGCCGGCCGCCCCCGAAGAGCTGTTGTTCGGCGCTCGCGAAGGCAAGGGCAAGGTCTCGCTCTCGGACACGGCCCAGGTCTGCTCTTGCAACAACGTCAGCAAGGGTCAGGTCTGCAAAGCCGTGCGCGCCGGCATCTGCAACATCTCGGACCTGAAGAAGTCGACCAAGGCCGGCACCGGCTGCGGCGGCTGCATGCCGCTCGTCACCGACATCATGAACGCCGAGCTGGCGGCGGCGGGCAAGGCCGTCAAGAAAGAGCTGTGCGAGCACTTCGCCTTCAGCCGCCAAGAGCTGTACCAAATCGTGCGCGTCAAAAAGCAGCGCACCTTCAAGGAGCTGGTCGAGTCGCACGGTCAGGGCCACGGCTGCGAGATCTGCAAGCCGGTGGTGGCTTCGATCTTGGCCAGCGTGCACAACGACATGATCTTGCAGCACGACACGCTGCAAGACTCGAACGATCGCTACCTGGCGAACCTGCAGCGCAGCGGCCTGTACTCGGTGGTACCGCGCATTCCGGCCGGTGAAATCACGCCCGAAAAGCTGATCGTCATCGGGCAAATCGCCAAAAAGTACAATCTTTACACCAAGATCACCGGTGGTCAGCGCATCGACATGTTCGGCGCTCGCGTCGAGCAGCTGCCGGAAATCTGGGACGAGCTGGTGCAAGCCGGCTTCGAGAGCGGGCACGCCTACGGCAAGGCCCTGCGCACGGTGAAGAGCTGTGTCGGCAGCAGCTGGTGCCGCTTCGGCGTGCAAGACTCGGTCAGCTTCGCGATTCGCGTGGAGGAGCGGTACAAGGGCATCCGCGCGCCGCACAAGCTGAAGAGCGCGGTCAGCGGCTGCACCCGTGAGTGCGCCGAGGCGCAGAGCAAAGACTTCGGTCTCATCGCCACCGAAAAGGGGTGGAACCTGTACGTGTGCGGCAACGGGGGCATCAAGCCGCGCCACGCCGACCTGTTCGCCTCCGATCTCAGCGAAGAAGAAGCGATCAAGCTCGTCGACCGCTTCTTGATGTTCTACATCCGCACCGCCGATCGGCTGACGCGCACGTCGACCTGGCTGGACAAGATGGATGGCGGCATCCAGCAGCTGCGCGAGGTCATCATCGACGACAAGCTCGGCATCTGTGAAGAGCTCGAGCGCGAGATGCAGTACCTGGTCGACACCTACAAGTGCGAGTGGGCCGAGACCATCAAAGACCCGGCGCGTCGCGCGAAATTCCGGCATTTTGCCAACACCAGCGAAACCGACGACACCATCGAGCTGGTCGACGAGCGCGGCCAGAAGCGCCCGGCGGACTGGCAGAAGACGCCCGTCGTGCCGGCGGTGCGGGATCGCCGCCACCTGCCGCTGATTCACACGCAGTGGGTCAAGGTCGCCAGCGTCGCCGAGGTGCCGGCCGAGGGCGGCATCGCCGTCAAGTACGGTCCGGCGCAGATCGCGCTCTACAACTTTGCCTCGCGCGGGGAATGGTACGCCTGTCAAAACCAGTGCCCGCACATGGCGGACATGGTGCTGGCGCGCGGCCTGATCGGCGATCAGCAGGGCATTCCCAAGGTGGCGTGCCCGCAACACAAGAAGACGTTCTCGCTGAAGACCGGCGAGTGCTTGAGCGGTGATCAACTCAAGGTGCGCACGTTCCCCGTCAAGATCGAGGGGGGCGAGGTGTTCCTGGAGCTTCCGAGTGAAGCGGAGATCGAGAAGCTGATGCCCATCAAGGCACGCTGCGATCTGCACGAAGAGGCGGCGTCTGCCGCGGAGTGACGCGGCTCCGGCCGCACCGTAGCGCGGCCTTGCCGCATCGTGATTTCGACGTTTCCAACAGCCGTGGTGTATCCAATGAAAGCAACCAAGATCCGTCTGTTCAGCTTCAGCACACCGCCGATGCGGGCCTTCCACATGACCTGGTTGGCGTTCTTTTTGTGCTTTTTCGGCTGGTTCGGCCTGGCGCCGCTGATGCCGCTGGTGCGGGCCGATCTCGGCTTGAGCAAAGCGCAGGTCGCCGACAGCGTGATCGCCTCCGTGGCAGGCACCATCTTTGCGCGGCTGCTGGTCGGCTACTTGTGTGACAAGTTGGGGCCGCGTCGCATGTACGCGGCGCTCTTGGCGCTCGGCTCACTGCCGATCATGGGCGTGGGGTTGGTGCACGGCTATACCAGCTTCTTGATCTGCCGCGTGCTGATCGGTCTCGTAGGCGCTTCGTTCGTGATCACGCAGTACCACACGTCGGCCATGTTCGCGCCGAACGTGGTCGGCACCGCCAACGCTACCACCGCGGGTTGGGGCAACTTGGGCGGCGGCGTCACCCAAATGGTCATGCCCATGATCGTGATGGGCTTGGTCGGCTTCGGTCTCACCCAAGGCGAAGCATGGCGCTACGCCATGCTGGTGCCGGGCGGCTTGATGCTGGTGATGTCGGTCCTATACCTGCGCTTCACGCAGGACTCTCCCGAGAGCAAGGACGCCAAGGCCGTCACCGGAAAATCGAAAGGTTCTCTGCTGGAGGCGGCGCGTGACCCGCGGGTGTGGGCATTGTTCGTGGGCTACGGAGCCTGTTTCGGCGTCGAGCTGACCATTCACAACATCGCCGCCAGCTACTTCCACGACCGCTTTCAGTTGGGCCTGAAAGAAGCGGGAATGTTGGCCGGCAGCTTCGGCGTGCTCGCCATCTTCGCCCGCTCGTTGGGTGGCTACCTGGGCGATCGCGCGGGCCGTCCCTTCGGCTTGGACGGGCGCGGTCGCTTCTTGACGGCCATGCTGTTCGCCGAAGGTCTGGGGCTGATCGTTTTCTCGCGCATGGGCTCGGTCGTGCCGGCGGCGATTGCGCTGGTGTCGTTCGGCCTATTCGTGCACATCGCGGCCGGCGCCACCTACTCGGTGGTGCCGTTCATCAAACCGAACGGCGTTGGCGCGGTGGCGGGCATCGTCGGCGCGGGCGGCAACGCCGGCGCGGTGTTGGCCGGCTTGTTGTTCCGCGGCAATACCAGCAGCACCCAGACCGGTTTGCTCTGGCTGGGCGGCGCGGTGCTGGTCTCGGCGGCGCTCGCCGCGATGATTCGCTTCGGTCGCCCCGAAACGGCGGCTGACGTGGCAGTCGTCACCAGCGAGGCCTTGCCCGCCGAATGACGAGCCAAGCGGCTGCCCTGCTGGAGACGAGAGAGCCTGCTGCGCCGCGGGTGCGGCTGCCGCTCGTCAGCCAATTCCTGGAGGCCCAGCAAGATCTCACGGCAGTCGAGCGCTTTGCTCGTCGGCACGAAGCCGACGAGCTGCCGGACGGCAAGCGCTTGTACGAGGACCTGATTCCGCTGGCCAAGCCGGGTAAAGGCCAGCAATACGCCTTTCAAGTCGACCTGGACGCCTGCACGGGGTGCAAGGCTTGCGTTACCGCGTGCCATCGCCTGAACGGCCTGGACGACGATGAAGCGGAGACGTGGCGCAGCGTCGGCCTGTTGCACGGTGGCTCGTCCAACGAACCGGTGCAGCAAACGGTCACCACGGCGTGCCACCACTGCGTCGACCCAGCCTGCATGAAGGGCTGCCCGGTCAACGCCTACGAAAAAGATCCCGTCACCGGCATCGTCCGTCACCTGGACGATCAGTGCATCGGTTGCCAGTACTGCACGCTCACCTGTCCGTACGAGGTGCCGCAGTTCAGCAAGCGCCGCGGCATCGTGCGCAAGTGCGACATGTGCAGCGATCGCTTGGCGGAGGGCGAGGCGCCGGCGTGCGTGCAGGCCTGCCCGAACGAAGCCATCTCCATCCGCATCGTCGAGACCCAGCAGCTGCTGGAGCAAGCGCAGACCGAAGGCTTGCTGCCCGGTACGCCGTCTTCCGGCATCACGGTACCGGCCACGCAGTACAAGACGCGCAAGGTGATGCCCAAGAACTTGCTGCCCGGCGATTTTTACGCCGTGCGCGCGGGGCACCAACACACGCCGCTCGTCATCATGTTGGTGCTCACGCAGCTCTCCGCGGGCGCTTTTTGGGTCGACTTTGGCCTGCACGAAACGGGCTGGAGCGGCGCGCTCGGCGGCGTCCGCACCTATCATTCGCTGGTCGCGTTGGCGCTCGGCTTGCTGGCCATCGGCGCTAGCACCTTGCATCTCGGCCGTCCGCACTTGGCGTTCCGGGCGTTGATTGGCCTCCGTACCTCGTGGTTGAGCCGGGAGGCGTTGGGTTTCGCCTTGTTCGCCAAGCTGGCGGTGCTGTACGCGGCGCTGCAGTTCAACGCTCCCATCTTGCAGCTTCTGCACTTATCGCCGTTGTCGGCCTCGAGCTTCGAAAAGGCGGCCACCATCTTGGGCGCTTCCGTGTCGGGCGTGGGCGTCTTGGCGGTGGCGTGCTCAGTGATGCTCTACAAAGTGACGCACCGCGAGTGGTGGGGCGGGGGGCGCACGACGTTCAAGTTCTTCCTCACCGCGGGCGTGCTCGGCACCGCCACCACTTCGCTCACCTACGGCGCGGCTGCGCTGTGGCTCGGCAACGCCGCCGCGCAGAGCACGGTGCCGCTATTGTGTTGGCTGCTGATGGCGCTGTCCGGATTCAAGTTGCTGGGCGAGGCCACGGTGCTGTTCCACCTCTACGATCGCAAGCTGGGCGAGCTGAAACGCACCGCCATGCTGCTGCGCGGCCAATTGGCCAAGCACTTCGTGGTGCGGCTCGCCGCCGGTGCGCTCGGCGGCATCTTGCTGCCGCTGCTCTTGCTCGGTTCGATGAAGCAGCTTTCGAGCGCAGGGCAGCTCGGCTTCTTGGCGGCCAGCTTCGTGGCGCTGCTGCTCGGTGAGCTCCTCGAACGCATGCTGTTCTTCAAGGCGCTCTCGGCTCCGAAAATGCCGGGCGCGGTCGCATAATCATGAGCTCGAAGCTGAAGGCGCCGCCGGTCGTCGCTGACCTCTTGTTTCAACGCACCGGCAAGCTCACGCGCGAGCTGGTGCGCGACCCCGGCGGCTTTGGCCTGGGCCAGGTGCCGGCGCGGCTCAAACCGGACGCGACCACCACCGCCGTGTGCGGCTTCTGCTCCACTGGCTGCGGGCTGGAAGTGCACCTCAAGGACGGGCAGGCCATCAACCTGTCGCCGGCGCGCGACTACCCGGTGAACAAGGGCGCGGCGTGCCCCAAAGGTTGGGAGGCGCTGACGCCGCTGTACGCCAAAGATCGCGCGACCAAGCCGCTCTTGCGCAACGCGCGCGGCAACCTGGAAGAAGTGCGCTGGCAGACCGCGCTCGAAGCCTTCTGCTCGCGCTTCAAGAGCATTCAACAGCGCCACGGCGCGGCGTCGGTGGCGTTCATCAGCACCGGGCAAATTCCCACCGAGGAGATGGCGCTGCTCGGCTCGCTCGCCAAGTTCGGCATGGGCATGCTGCACGGCGACGGCAACACGCGCCAGTGCATGGCAACCTCCGTGGTCGCCTACAAGCAAGCGTTCGGCTTCGATGCGCCGCCCTTCACTTACGACGACTTCGAGCAGTCGGACGTGCTCGTGTTCATCGGCGCCAACCTGTGCATTGCGCACCCCATCATGTGGGAGCGCGTCTGCAAAAATCCGCACAATCCCGAGATCATCGTCGTCGATCCGCGCAAGACCGAGACGGCCATGGCCGCCACCCAGCACTTGCCGTTGCGGCCGAAGAGCGATCTGCGCTTGTTGTATTGCGTCGCCAATCTGCTGATCGAGCGCGGCTACGTGAAGCGTGAGTACGTCGACGCCCACGTGAACGGCTTCGAGGAATTCGCGGCGCACGTGCGCGGCTTTCAGCTGGCCGACGTGGCCATGGATTCGGGGCTTTCGGCCGAAAGCATCGAGCGGCTGGTCGAGACGATCGGTCGCGGCAAGCGCGTGTCGTTTTGGTGGACGATGGGCGTGAACCAGAGCCACGAAGGCGTGCGGGTCGCGCAGGCCATCATCAACATTGCGCTCATTACCGGCAATATCGGCCGTCCCGGCACTGGCGCCAATTCGATCACCGGGCAGTGCAACGCGATGGGCTCGCGGCTGTTCAGCAACACCACCAACCTGTTGGGCGGGCACGACTTTGCCAACGCCGAGCACCGCGCCAAGGTCGCGAGCGCGCTCGGCATCGACGTCGAGAACATTCCGCGTCAGGGCAGCCTGGCTTACGATCAAATTCTAGAAGGAGTGTTGGCCGGCAAGATCAAGGGCCTCTGGATCATCGCCACCAACACCGCTCACTCCTGGATCAATCAATCCGACGCGCTGGACGTGCTCAAGCGCCTGGAGTTCTTGGTCGTACAGGACATGTACACCACGACCGAGACCGCGCGTCTGGCGCACTTGGTGTTGCCGGCCGCCGGTTGGGGCGAAAAAGAAGGCACTTTCATCAACTCCGAGCGGCGCATCGGGTTGCTGAAGAAGGTGTCGCGCGCGCCCGGGGAGGCCCTGTCCGACTTTTACATCTTCAAGCTGATCGCCGACGCCTGGGGCGCCGGCGAAATGCTGCGGAACTTCTCGTCTCCGGAACAAACCTTCCAGCTGCTGAAGCGACTCTCGCGCGGCCAGCCCTGCGACATCACCGGCATCAAAGACTACGCCATGCTCGACGACCGCCGCGGCATCCAATGGCCGCTACCCGAGGGGCAAGACGTGGCGCCGCAAGCCGAGCGCCGCTTGTTCGAAGACGGTCGGTTCTTTCACCCCGACGGCCGCGCCAAGCTGTTGTTCGAAGGGCCGCGCCCGCTGCCCGAGCCGGTCGACGAGCGCTACCCGCTGATCTTGTTGTCCGGCCGCGGCACTTCCAGCCAATGGCACACCCAAACCCGCACCTCCAAGTCGGCGGTGCTGCGCAAGCTCTACCCCGAAGAGGCGTACGTCGAGGTGAACCCCGAGGACGCGCGTCGCTACGGCCTGTCACCCAGCGACCACGCCATCGTCGAATCGCGCCGCGGCAAGCTGCGCGCGCGCGTGCACGTCACGCACGTCGTGCAGCCGGGTCAAGTCTTCGTGCCCATGCACTATTCCGAGGCAAATCAGCTGACTTTTGCCGCCTTCGACCCGTATTCGCGCCAACCTTCGTACAAGTACTGCGCGGTGCAAATTCGCAAGAGCGACCCGTTCGCCGACTGAGCTCCGCGCCGCGCCTCACCCGTCTCGTTGAGACGCGCCTTCCGAGCACTCATCGCCGCTGGATTGGCGAGATGCTTCCAAGGGTTCAGCGCCTCTTGGGCTGCCGCGCCGCAGATCCCTTGCAGAAGCTATCGTAGCGTCGCAAGGCCAACGTGCGCGACTTCCCCGGGGGCTGGCGCTCCAAGAACCCTCGCGAGGGCTCGAGATTTTACAGGGAGGACGGGAGGACGGGAGGACGAAACAGAGGCGAGCATTTTGGGGCTCGCGCTGCCGCCAGCGAGTCGGCACGGCGGTCGCGGGCTCGACCTCTCCAGCTTTCTCCCACGGGAAATATTTTTGGTTTTGGTCCTCCAAAAACAAAAATGCGTTCTCGCCTCCCCGCACCTCCCGTACTCCCGTCCTCCCTGTAAAAAAATCTCGCTCGTACGATGTGGCCTTTCGCCGCCACGGAAGCTTTTGCGATTCGGGCTGCGGATTGGCAGCCCAAGATGTGTGGAGTTGTTAGTCCCTCGCTGCGTCTCCGAATCACTTCGCATGCGAAGTCATTTTGGCGCGAGCGAAGGGCATGGGAGCGCTTATCAGCGACGGCCAAGGTCTCGTGCGCGCAGCTCGCTCACCGAGCTAACCGCTCGACTCGGCCGAAAGTCCGCCGTCAACCTGGCGCGAGCAGCGATCAAGTGCCAGCGGTTGGCCGGGGACCCTGACCCAGCTAGACTCCGGCCGTGAAGCTGTACCGATTCGACGGTGTCGACGCTGCGTTCGAGCTTTTGCCGATCGCGGCCCGGCGCGCGCTCGACCACGCCGGGCGCAAGCTGTCGCTCGAAGGTTTTCGCTCGCTGGCGGCCGCGCAGCGGGAGGAGCTGACGACGTTGGGGGCTCAAGACGTCGTCGACGTGGCGCGAGTCAGCGCGCTCGCGCTGGCGGCCAAGCCTGCTGCTGAGCCGATGACACCCGTAGCCGATCCGTCCGCCAACGCTCCGGACGATGCGCTGGTCGCCGCGTTCGGTCCGACGCGGCCGCTACCGCCCGCGAGCTGGTCCGCGCTCAGCCCACTCGATCGCTACGCATTGGCCAAGGTGGCGCGCGGCAAGAGCCCCGAGCGCTTGCAGCAGGCGTACGCCGAAATCATTGGTCAGAGCGCGTTTTCCAGTCACCTTTCGCCGGAGGGCGGCGTGCGCATGGTGGGCGTCGGCGGCAAACAGCCCAGCCTGCGCCGAGCGGAGGCCGAAAGTCGCGTCACCATGAACGCCGAAGCCTTCGAGCGCGCCAGCAATCGCGACGCGCCCAAGGGCGACGTGCTCGGCACCGCGCGCGTCGCCGCCATCATGGCCGCCAAGCGCACTTCGGAGCTGATTCCGCTGTGCCACCCGTTGTCGCTCACGAAGGTAGACGTGCAGCTCTCGCTCGACGCCGACGCGCGCGCGATCACGGTAGCGGTGGTGGTCGAATGCTTCGACCGCACTGGTGTGGAGATGGAAGCGCTGACGGCAGCGTCGGTCGCCGCGCTCACGGTTTACGACATGCTGAAGGCTTTCGACCGCGGCATGGAAATCGGGCCAACTCGTTTGACGCAAAAGTCGGGCGGCCGCAGCGGAGACTTTCAGCGATGAGCCTGTTCCGCGTGCTCGACACGCCGCTTTCCGTGGCCGACGCCACCGCCGCGGTTTCGGCCCCGCACGTCGGCGGCATCGACCTATTTTTGGGCGCGGTGCGCGATCACAACGACGGCCGCGCCGTGACGCGCCTCGAGTATCACGCCTACGTGTCGATGGCGGAAAAGGAGATGCAGCGGATCGCCGAGGAAATTCAGCGCGAAATTCCGGGCGTCACGCTGGCCGCGCTCCACCGCATCGGCTCGCTTGCGGTGGGAGATCTGGCGGTGGTGTGCGCGGCCGGCGCCGTTCATCGCGGCGAAGCCTTTCAAGCGTGTCGGGCCCTGATCGATCGCATCAAACACCGCGTGCCCATTTGGAAGCGCGAGCACGGTCCCGAAGGCCCGTATTGGGTCGGCTGGGAAGACGCGCGCTGTGGCGGAGCGCACTTGCCCGGCGCGAACCACGTGCACGACCACGACCAGTAATCGCGCGGCGAGCTTTTCGCGCCGCCGGGCTGCTCGTTCTGGCGCCTTGATTGAAAAAGAACGCTGCTGCGCGATCAGCAACGACCTTTATCAAAAGCGTGGCAATTCGAATGGGTGCCGCCACTAACAACTGCCGTGCGTGTTCGCCCGGGCTGCGTTTCACAGCTTCGATCGGAAAAAACGCGATGAACAAGCATTCCCTGTGGTTACTTTCACCACATCGAGTGGTCGCTTGCGGTGCTCTTTTGGCGCTGGGCTGTACTGGTGATCTCACGGGCCCTGGTGGTCCGTCCGGCGCGACCCCTGGGGGTGGCAACGCCGCCGTCGGCGGCGCGGCGTCGACTCCGTCGGGGGGCGCCGGTCCCATGCCGACGGACACCACTGGGCTGGAAAGCAACCCGCCCCCTTTCCAACCCGCCCCGGGCATGTTGCGCCGCCTGACGCGCGCGCAGTTCGCCAACGCGGTAAAGGACGTCTTCGGCGTGGACGTCGACGTCAACGCGCTCGACGCCGACATCGGCGCATTCGCGTCGATCGGTGCCGCCTCCGTGCCCACCTCACCCCGCGGAGTGGAGCAGTACCAGACGGCAATCGAGACGGCCGTCAACGCCGTCTTCGACGACGCGGCCAAGCGCTCCGCGTTCCTGGGTTGCACTCCCGGTAACACCTCCCCCGACACCTGCACCAAAGGCGTGATCGAGACTTTGGGCAAAAAAGCGTGGCGTCGTCCGCTCGAGGCCGCCGAAGTCGACCAGCTGATGACCGTGGCCTCCACCGCCTCGACCGAGCTCGGCAGCGGCGTCGAAGGCGCGCGTTGGGCCACCGTGGCCCTGTTCACCTCGCCCAGCTTCCTCTACCGGCCGGAGCTGGGTGCGCCCGGCGCCAACGGCGCGCTGCGCTTCACTGGCTACGAAACCGCGGGTCGCCTGGCCTTCCTGATTTGGAACAGCCTGCCCGACAAGCAGCTGCTGGACGACGCCACCAGTGGTGCCCTGGCCACCGTGGACGGCATCCGGGCGGCGGTCACGCGCATGCTCGACGCGCCGAACGGCGCGGGTCGCCAGTCCATCGGCGAATTCAGCCAACAGTACATGGAGCTCGACCGGGTGCTGACGCAGCCCAAAGACTCGGCCCTGTACCCCGCCTACAACACCGCTTTGCAGGTGGGCATGGTCAAGGACATGCGCGCCACCTGGGAAAGCGTCGCCTTCGACGAGCCGGCCAGCGCGCTCACCCTCTTCTCGACCCCCAAGGTCACGGTCAACGCAGAGCTGGCCAAGCTGTACGGCTTGGATGCCACTGGCCTGACCTCGACCACCTTCAAGACCGTCACCCTGCCGGCCGACAACCCACGCATGGGCATCCTCAGCAAGGCGGGCTTCCTTTCGCAGTTCGCGAACCAGAAGGAGGGGTCGCCGACCTTGCGTGGTAAGTTCATCCGCGACACGCTGATGTGTAAATCGGTTCCACCGCCGCCCCCGGGCGTGAACTTCATGCTCGCCGACCCGCCGGCGGATCAGCCCATGACCAAGCGCCAACGCTTGGAGGCGCACCGCGTCAATCCCAGCTGCGCGGGCTGTCACGCCTTGATGGATCCGCTCGGGCTGCCGCTCGAGACTTTCGACGCCATCGGCGCCTACCGCACGATGGATCGCGGCCTCACCATCGACCCCAGCGGTGACGTGGACGGGCAAGCCGTGGCCGACGCACGAGCCATGGGCTCGGCCATGGGCGCAAGCGCCGCCATCGCCAACTGCATGGTCCGCCGCTTCTACACATACGCGGTGGGCTACGACGAACGTGACGTCGACGGCTCAGTCGTCAACGCGCTGGCCGCCTCGTTCGAAGCGTCCGGCTTCAAGCTCCGCGACCTCGTGCTCGCCACCGTCACCCACGACGCCTTCTCTGCTGTCGCCCCGCAACCCTGAGCGCCCGGTAGTTACCCATGACCATGAAGCCCCTGGACCGCCGAACCGTTTTGCGAGGCGCGCTGGCAACCGGCGCCGCCATCACCATCCCGCTGCCCCTGCTCAACGCCATGCTGAACGAAAACGGCACGGCGCTGGCTCAGTCGGCCACCGCGCTGTCGCCGCTGTACGTCACCTGGTTCTTCGGCAACGGCTCGCTGCCTGGCCTGTGGAAGCCGGCCAAGACCGGCTCGGGCACGGCTTGGGACCTCAGCGCCCAGCTCAAGCCGCTGGCCGATCACAAGTCGTACATCACGGTGGTCAGCGGTCTCGAGGGTAAGCTCGTCGTCGGTGGCGTCGAGCACCCGAGCGGGTCGGCGGCGGCCACCACTGGCGCGCCGCTCAACGGCAACGCCGTCCGCTCCGAATCCATCGATCAAACCGTCGCCAAGATCATTTCGACCGGCACGCTGAAGTCGCTGGAAGTCGGCGTCACCCCCGCCACTCCCAACGGCCCGCAAGACTCGCTGGCCACCGTCTCACACGGCGGCCCCAACGCTCGGCGAACCGCCGAGTACGACCCGAAAGCCGTGTTCACGCGCCTGTTCGGCGGCGGCAACACCACGCCCACTCCCGCCCAACCCGACCAGGCCGCCAAGCTCGCGAAGGTGCGCAAGAGCGTGCTCGACGCCGTCCTAGCCGATGGGGCGCGCCTCGAACAGCGGCTGGGCGCCGCCGACAAGGCTCGCATCGAAGAGCACCTGACCACCATCCGCGACCTCGAAAAGTCGCTCGATGCCGGCACCACCACCGGCGGCACGCCGGCCGTGTGCGGCGACCAAACCGCTCCCACCGTGGGCAAAGACACCAAGAGCGAAGCGCCGCCAGAGGTGAACACGGCCATGAGCAAGCTGACGACGCTGGCGCTCGCCTGCGAGAAGACGCGCGTCATCACCAACATGTTCTCGCTGCCCGCCGCGCACGTGTACTACCGGCACTTGCCGAACATGAACGACGACTTCCACGACACGATTTGCCACACCGACCCCGGTGACAAATCCACGCAAACGCGCGTCGACACCGGCGTGCAGTACGCGATGCGTTGCCTGGCCGAGTTCCTCACCGACATGAAGAACACCGCTCACGGCGCCGGCAACCTGCTCGACCAGACGCTCATCTACGTCACCTCCGACACGGGCTGGGGCAAGGTCCACGACAAGACCGAGTGGCCGGTATTGCTGATCGGCAAGGCGGGCGGCAAGCTGAAGGGCGACGAGCACTTCAACTACCCGGGTGAGAACCTGTCGCGCGCGCTGTTGACCGTCGCGCAGCTGATGGGCTCGACGACGACGTCGTATGGCCTGGACGGCGGCAAAGTGACGGCGGCCCTTCCCGGCATCGGCGTCTAATCTAGCTACCCCGTCGCGTCCTCGAGCTAGCCTCGCTGGACGTCCTCGGGGTAGTCCCAGTCGTCCACCAGCGCGCTTTCGGCAGGTGTCAACGGCAACGCCCGAACGCCGTCGGCCAATCGATCGAGCACGGCTTGCAGCGAGCGCTTGCCCGCGTCCAGCGCCGCACGCGCCGCGGGTAGGGCGGTGGCGACCCGGTAACGTGCGATCAACGGATTGCGAACGCCGTCTTGCGCCACCGCGAGCGCGCTGGCGTCGGCGGCCTCGTTCAGCAACCGCCTCAGCAACGCGGCGTCGAGCCGCGGCAGATCGCAAGCCAGCGCCAGCGCCAGCTCCGCCCCGCGTTGCTCGGCGTCCAGCAGCAGCCCCAACAAGCCCCCGAGCGGTCCGATGCCGCGCGGCGCGTCGTCCACGGTACGCAGGCCCAAAGCCGCGTACGCCGTCGTGTCTCCGACCAGCACCACCTCGGCGCCGGGCGCTGCGCTCTCCACTTCACCGCGCAGGCGCTGGACCAGCGTCGTTTCGGAATCGGGCGCCCGGAGCAAACCTTTGGCGACGCCGCCCATGCGGCTGCCACGACCACCCACGAAGATGCCGACCAGCAAACGAGCGGCTTCAGCCATGAGTGCTCACAAGTCGTCGAGCCGGAGCGCGCTGACCCTCGCCCCCGCTGGCACACCGCTCGACTCTGCCGGCACCATCACCAGCAAATCGGCGCTCGCCATGCTCGTCGGGGCTCCCGACGCCTGATTGCCGTGCACGTGGGCGGCGCCGTCGACCAGCCGCGCGCGGTAAAACCCCAACCGCCCCGGCTTCTGCGCGATGGCTGACGCCAGCTCGACCTCGATCGGGCGCGGCACCGGCGCTGCGTCTCCTTGCAGCGCGCGCAGCAGCGGCAGCCCGAACAAACACAGCGTGAGCTGTGCCGACACCGGATTGCCGGGCAGCCCGAGCACGAACGCGCTCTCGCGTTTGCCGAACGCCAATGGCTTGCCCGGCTTGATCTTCACCTTCCAGAAATCGAGGCTGACGCCTTCGGCTTCGAGCGCCTTCTTGACCACGTCGTGGTCGCCCACGCTCACGCCGCCGACGGTCAGCAGCAGATCGCAATCGGCCAGAGCGCCGCGCAGCGCCGCGCGCGTCTCCTCAAAGTCGTCCGTGGTGCGCGGCAGGCGCCGCACGTCGGCGCCCGCACGCCGCGCCAGCGCGGCCAGGCTCGGACCATTCGAATCCGGAATCGAACCGGCGCGCGCGGGCGAGCCAGCGTCGCGCAGCTCGTCGCCAGTGCACAGCAACGCGACGCGCGGACGCCGCGCCACCGCAACTTCGGCGCAATCGAGCGCCGCCGCCAATCCGAGCCGAAACGGATTGAGCCGCGTGCCGCGCGCCAGCGCCACGGCGCCGCTCGCCAAGTCTTCGCCGCGGCGCCGCACGTGATTGCCGAGCTGCGGGGCGGCGCGAAACGTCACGTCGTCTCCCGCGCGCTCGGCGTCTTCTTGCATGATGACGGTGTCGGCGCCGATGAGCAGGGGCGCGCCGGTGAAGATGCGGGCGGCGGTGCCGGCGGGCAACGTTTGCCCACTTTCGCCCGCACGCTGTTCGGCCGACACCGGTAGGCTCCAAGGTCCCGTGCCGGTGAAGTCCGCCGCTCGCACCGCATAACCGTCCATGGCGCTGTAATCGAACGGCGGCAGATCGACGCTCGAGCGCAAATCGGCGCTCAAAACTCGACCATCGGCGTCGTCGACGGGAACAAGCTCGCTCGCGAGCGGTTTTACTTGAGCGAGGATGCGCTGGCGCGCGAGCTCGAAGTCCAACATTTGCGCGAGTGTAGGGCCGTTTCTGCTCCCCTCACAATCCGCGCAACTCACCGAGCTCTGAAGCCGATGAGGTCCTGGCACGTCCAACCAATCGCCGGTGTTCCGTAGCTCCGTTGCAACGCGGCGCCGTCCCCCAAACCATGTCCCAATCCGCTGCCTTGCCGCCCCGGCCCGCCC
Source organism: Myxococcales bacterium (assembly GCA_040348565.1). Lineage (GTDB taxonomy): Bacteria > Myxococcota_A > Polyangia > Polyangiales > Polyangiaceae > PMG-095. The sequence goes on from JBEQSW010000443.1 coordinate 15,782, forward strand.
GTACCATGCTTTGCCCCGTGCCTGGGTCTTCTCTCATCCATGCGTCGCGCACCGCCGGGCGTTGGGCGCGGCTGGCGCTGTTGGGCGCGCTGGCGCTGGGCGCGACCCTGCCGGCCCGGGCCGCGCTGGCCCAAGACGCGGACGACAACGGCTGGTTCGATGCACCGCCCGCCGCCGAGCCTGCGCCGGAGCCGTACTACGACGAGCCCGTCGTCGGAGATCCCGCGCCCACGACTGCACCCGCACCTGCCTCCGACATTCCAGATACCGATCCCAGCGCCCTCACCACCTTCCGCCCCGCGCTAGATCCTTACGGCGCTTGGGTGTCGGACTCGACTTACGGCACCGTCTGGGTGCCCAATCGTGACGTCGTCGGGCCAGAGTTCGCGCCTTACGTGTCGAACGGTCACTGGGCGCTGACGGCTGACGACGACTGGATCTGGGTCAGCGACTACCCGTTTGGTTGGGCCGTGTTCCACTACGGCCGTTGGGTTTGGGTTTCTGGCAATGGTTGGGTTTGGGTGCCGGGGCGCACGTACGCCAACGCCTGGGTGGTGTGGCGCGTGCCCACCGCCGGTTACGCCTACGTTGGCTGGGCGCCCATGCCGCCCACCTGGGGCTGGCGTAACGGCTACGCGTTTGGGCTCTGGTACTCGCCGCCGCTGCCGTACGTGTTTTGCCCGAGCGCTTACGTGTTCGACTACCGCGTGCACTATCACATCGTTCACGACCGGCGGCTGGTGCACGACATCGCCGGCCACACGCGGGTTTATCCAACCACGTACCGCGCGCCCGCGCAGCCTTCCCAGCGCACGGCATCCGCGCCCAACGTGCGGCCCGCACCAGCGCCGATCGGCCCCTCGCGGGCTCCGCGCGGCCCCGCCATCTCGTCGGCCCGCGTGCCCCCGCAAGCCGTGCCGGCCATGCGCACGGCTCCGCCCCCCAACGTCGCGCGCATCAGCAGCAACCGTATCGGCCCGTCCGACGTCACGCGCCAGCGCGTACCCGCCGCTTCAGATCCGCGTCTGCGCAGCACCGGCACGCCGCGCATGCCCGCCAGCGCTCGAGATTCGTTCACGCGTGACGCCCCGCGCCGCTCCGCTCCGCCGCCCACTGGCACCTGGTCCAACGCCCCTCGTCCCAACGCGCCAGATCGCATCCGGGTCGAGCCGCGTCCCAGCGCTCCCGATCGCATCCGGGTCGAGCCGCGCAACGTCGCGCCGCGCGCGGTAGCGCCGACTCGCATTCGTGCGGCGCCGCCCAGCTCGCGCAGCTTTTCTCCAGCCCCCTCGCGCAGTTTTGCGCCGTCGCGCAGCTATGCGCCATCGGCCATGCCTCGGATGCACAGCGGCGGCAGCTTTCGCCGGCGTTGACTTGAAGTCTCGGCCCTTTCCTGCTGAAACTCCTCCAGATGCTTTTTTCCCGCTGTTCGCGCCCGCTGTTGGTTCTGCTCGCAGTCCCACTGTTCGTCGCTTGCGGTTATGGGGACCACGACATGCACCACGGCGACGGCGGCTACATCCCGCCTGATTCGACGCCGCAGGGCACCATCGAGCAAGCGACCATCGACGCCGACCAGCTGCTCGACGTCGAGCCCGGCGCGGGCGCAGGCGCATTCATCGAATACGAGTCGGGCGGCACCTACCACGTCACCACCAGCTGCGACGTGGGGCAGGGCGGCGCTTGCGTCTGGGACATCGTGGTGACTCCGCTCGCCGACGCAGCCCTGCTCAGCGTCTCACCGCTCGATCTCGAGAGCGACGACTCGGTCACCCTCGGCTCGGGCAACCAAGTCCGTTTGGTGGCGCGCACGGGCAAAGACTTCGACGGCTTCAGCTTCCAGACGGACCCGGGCGCCGCCATCGAGGTCGACGCCTTGCTCGATGACGGCGCTGCCAATCGCTTTCTGTTTTGGGTGGGCGACGGAGCGCTTCATAGCGGCGCTCCGTCCAACCCCATCGATCTAGTGCCCAGCGCCGAGTAGCTCGCCCGTGGCTCACGCCTTCTTCGAAGGCCTGCCGTGCCCGAGCTTGCCGTCCTTGTGGGCTTGCTGCAGCTCGGGCTGACTGACTTTGCCGTCCTTGTTGGCGTCGGCCACTTGAATGCGGGTCCAACGCTTCTCGCCCACTTCGTCCTTCGTCAAGAAGCCGTCGCTGTTCTTGTCGGCCTTCTTGAAGTGGGCACCCTTGTCTTTGCCGCCGTGGCCTTTGCCTTCGTGGCCTTGGCAGGCGGGCTTGGCGGGCGGTTCGGCCAGGGCCAGCGCGGAGGTGCCGACGGCGGCCAGGGCAAACAGAAAGGCGACTGAAAAACGCTTCGTGGTGTTCATGTGAATTTCTTCCTAGAGGCCGATTCCAGCCTCTTCACCCGTACCGACGTCGGCCCCGGCGAGTTCCCTACGGGCTTTGGGGTAGGCAATCGAGCCACGCCCCCTGGTCGGCCCCTTGACAGCCCGCGTTACGTGTAAAACCTACGCGCCGAGGATTCCTATGAGCGCCGTCAATCATTCTTTTCAGGCCGAAGTGAGCCAGGTCCTGCGCCTGGTCATTCATTCGCTGTACAGCAACCAAGAAATCTTCCTGAGAGAGCTCTTGTCGAACGCGTCCGACGCCCTCGACAAGCGTCGCTTCTCTGCCCTGCAAACGCCCGGCCTGTGGAGCTCCGACGAGCCGCTCAAGGTTCAGCTCATCCCGAACAAGGAGCAAGGCACCCTCACCATTTCGGACAACGGCATCGGCATGGGGGAGGAAGAGCTGAAGCAGAGCCTCGGCACCATCGCCTGGTCCGGCTCGCGCGAGTTCTTGAAGCAGCAGCTCGAGGCCAAGAGCGCCGACGCGAAAGACGTTCCTCAGCTGATCGGGCAATTCGGCGTCGGTTTCTACAGCTCGTTTTTGGTGGCGGAGCGGGTGGAGGTGGTGAGCCGCGCCGCCGGCACCGAGCAGGCGTTTCGCTGGGAGTCCACCGGTGAGGGCGGCTTCAGCATCGATCAAGCCGAGCGCGCATCCGTCGGCACCAGCATCATCTTGCACCTGAAGAAGGACGCGCTCGAGTACGCGGATCCGTATCGGTTGCGGCAGCTGGTCGAGCGCTACTCCGACTACCTCTCGTACCCCATCGAGCTGTTGAAGACGGGCACGACGAACGAATTCGAGCCCATCAACCGCGGCACCGCTCTCTGGCAGCGCTCGCCCAAAGAGGTCACGGCCGAGCAATACGACGAGCTGTACAAGCACCTGACCCACGACTGGCAGCCGCCGCTAGGCCACCGCCACTTCCGCATCGAAGGCACGCAGGAGTTCAGCGGCTTGGTCTACGTGCCCAGCCGCGCCCAGGTCGATCTGTTCGAGCCCGACGCCAAGCACGGCGTGCGCCTGCACGTTCGCCGCGTGTTGATCATGGAAAGCTGCGAAGAGCTGCTGCCGCGCTGGCTGCGCTTCGTGCGCGGCGTCGTGGATTCCGAAGATCTGCCGCTCAACGTCTCGCGTGAGGTGCTGCAAGACTCGAAGATCGTACGCACCATCAAAAAGCAGGTGCAAAACCAAGTGCTGGACCTTTTGGCCGAGCTCGCCAAGGACAAGCCGGCGGAGTACGAAAAGTTCTGGGGCTTGTTTGGACCCATCTTGAAAGAGGGTCTGCACTTCGATCCGGACACCGGCGACAAGCTGAACAAGCTCTTGCGCTACGAGAGCGCCGCCACCGGCAAGCTGGTCAGCCTGGATGACTACTTGGCGGCCGCGCCCGCCGACCAACAAGCCATCTACTACGTCACCGCTCCGTCCAAGGCGGTGGCGAGTCAGAGCCCGCACCTCGAGCAGGTCCGCAAGAAGGGTTACGACGTGCTCTTGATGACCGATGCGGTCGATCCCTTCGCCATCTCCGGTCTGAGCGAGTACGCCGGCAAGCCGGTCGTCTCGGTGGCGTCGCCCGATCTGAAGCTGGGCGGCGACGACGAAAAGAAGAGCGAAGAAAAGCCGAGCGAGCAGCAGACGGCGCTGATCGATCGCTTCGGCACCGTGCTCAAAGAGCAGGTCTCGAGCGTGAAAGCCTCCACTCGTCTGCACGACTCCCCGGCTTGCCTGATCGTGCCCGACGGCGGCTTGCCGCCGCAGATCGAGCGCTTGATGCGCGCGCAGGGCCGGGAGCTGCCCAAGTCGCAGCGCATCTTGGAGCTGAACCTCGAGCACCCGCTGCTCAAGAACCTGGAACGGCTCGAACAAGCCGCGCCCGGCTCCGAGAAGGTGCAAGAGTGGATGCACCTGATCCACGATCAAGCGCTGCTGGCCGAAGGCACCCCGCTCGACGACCCGGCCGCCTTCGCCAAACGCCTCACCCGCCTCTTCACCACCGCCAGCGAAAAAGAAGCCTCAGGACTCTGAAGGCCCTTAGACCGAAAGCTCCTCAAAACGTGCCGCTCGCGCCGAGCCAGACCCGATCTTGGGCGACGCTCAGCGCGGGCTGCACGCTCACCGAGTCGGCAATCGGTTCGTAAGCCAAGACCGAGGCGTCGATGATGCTGGCCGCCAGCATGCCGCCGGTGGTGAGCAACACCAGCGTCGAGGAGCAGTCGCTGTCGCCGTTACAAGACGTGGCACCGGTCGTCAAACCAGCGATCGGTAGCACCGCGCGCGCCGCCAGGCTGAGGCCCATGCGGCCCCAACGGCGATGCACCGCGTGGATGATCGGGCCCGCCAGCAAGTAGGTGCCGATGCCCAGCGGCAGCGCCACCCCGCTCGTGGGCTCGACTTTGACCGCCAGCAGGATGCTGCCGTAGGCGACACCATCGGCAAGCAAGATCGGCGCGCCGTACCAATGGCGCGGCTTGGCCGGCGGCGGCGCGCTCTCGGGTTGGTCCTCCGGTTCTTCGATGCGCGGCGCCATGATCACGTCGCCCACCTGGATGGGGTGTTGCTCTTCGACGACAGTCTCGGGGGGCGGCGCGGGCGCGGGCGGCACGGTTTGGGCGTTCGCGCGCTCCGAAACCGCGAAGATCAAGCAAAACATCCCCAAGAATCGCCAGAGCATCCCCCGGCCTCAGCAACCTCCGTGCCGCTCGGGTCAGCAGCGTGCCGAAGGGCGAAGCGATCCGCCTGCTACTCGTCTCGGCGCCGTTTCTTGCGCTTCTTTTCGGCGCGGCGGCGCAGGCGCTCGATGGGCGTGGGCGGCGGTGGCAGCGTGAGCGGTTTGGAGGCCAAGCCGCG
>JBEQSW010000447.1:0-16005 GCA_040348565.1 Myxococcales bacterium
GGGGAATCGAAGGGCGGCGACTGAGCACTGAGGGGGGGGCCTTTTTTTCCCCGAGCCTCGCTTGCGGGACGTTGGTCCTCGGCTTGCTCGGCGGTGGTTGTCACCCGCACGTGAGTGTGTGCGACAGCGATTGTGACGAAGCGCTCGTTCCGGCAGCCGCCGGCAACGGTGGCGCCGCTGGTGCCGGCGACGTTGACGCGGCGCATGCGGGCGCGACAGCGAACGAGACGGAAGGTGGCGCCGCCGGTGCGGCCGGCGCGGCTGCGGCCGAGTGCCTGGATGACCGGGATTGCGACGACGGCAGCTTTTGCAACGGGGCCGAGCAATGCCGAGGGGGCGCGTGCCTGCCTGGCGCCGAGCTCACGTGTGACGGCGGAACGACGTGCGTCGAAGAATCCGACGCAGCTGCGTGCGTGTACGCCGAGCCATCGCCCTGGCTGGTGCTTCTCAGCAATCGCCAGTTGGTCGGCTTGCCCACCGCGGAGCTCGGGAAACGCGCGTTGATCACGCTCGGCGATTACCCGAGCAACGACTTGTTCGTCGGCTTCAACCAGGTGAGGTTCAGTCCCGATGGTCACCACGCCTTGGTCGACTACCTGGTGCCCGACTTCGGCCAGCAAGTGCTCGAGCTGTCGTTCGACCAAGGAGTGCCGAGGCCGGTCCGGCCCGTCAAAGACCTCCCCAACTGGGGACTGTACGGCGTGCCCGCGTTCTCGCGGGACGGCGCGCGTGCCCTCGTGTTCGAAGACGGGTCAGGCGGCTACCTCCTCGACTTGACCGGCGCGGCCGCAGTCCCGGCGAGCCTGTCCGTACCGTTCTTCGCGGGCGAGGAGATCACGTTCTGTCAGACGCACGATCAATGGGTGAAGGCGTGGTCCCCGTCCACGCTGCATTCACTGGCCAGCGGAGAGCTGCGTTCCACCGCGCTCGACGGAGAGGTGGTGGAGGTGTCGCCCGACGGACTGAGAGTCTGGCTGCGTGGAGAGCACGCGCGACTGGTGAGCTGCGCGGACGGCATCGAGCAGGGTGCGAGCGGACTCCCCGACGCCGGGGGAACCTGGAGCCCGGACTCGCGCTGGTTGCTGGCCTCGCTGGACGATGGCTCGGGCAAGCTCTTTTCCGTGACGGACCTGGAGGCGACCGAGGTTTGGAGCAACGCCGCGGTGGAGCGCAGCAGTTGGTCAGCCGATGGACGCGCGCTCTTGCTGCGTTTGGTCGGTGAATCCGAGCCGACCTTCGTCTACCTCGATCTCGCGGGGGAGGTGCCCGTCGAACATGCGCTCGAGCTGCCACCGGACGCCAGTGTCGACCGCTGCAGCGCGAGCGGTTGCCTGCTATTCGTGCCCCGCCTCGCCGAAGACGGAGTCGACTTGCTTTGGCAACCATTCCTCCCCGACACCGCGGCGAGCGTGCTCGCCACCCAGTTGAGCTCGGAGAGCGCCTTGGCCTGGGCCGACTTCGCCCAAAATCGCTTGTTGTTGGAACGCACCGACGCGCACGGTAGTCAGCTCACGCTCACGGATTTCGAGGCGTCCCCCGAGCAAAGCGTGTTCGATTGGCCGGGCGGTTCGCTCGACGTGACGCCCGCCAGCGATGGCTCCGGCTTGCTCTTGGAGTTCAACGACGCCGGTGGCTTCTATAATTTCTGGCTCGCGCTTCCGATGCCGGGGGCCGGAGCGGACGCAAAGACCGTAGACCTCGACGTGCCGGCGTATCGCGGTGTATTTCAACCCTGGCCGGGGCAAACGCCATGAAGCGCGCGACGATCGGAGCCGCTTGGTTGCTGCTCCTGGGCGTTGGCTGGACGGCGTGCCGCGAGGTCTCCGTGTGCAGCGGTGAAGCCGAATGCGGGCCGCCGACCGCGCGGGCCGGTGAAGGCGGAGTCTCGCTGCCCGATCCCGTTGCGAACGGAGGCGCTCCAGGCGGCGCCGGCGAGGTCCGCGAGTCGAACGGCGGCGTGAATGGCGGCGCTGGCGCCGGGGCTGGCGGCATGTCCGGTGCGGCGGGGGAGGCTACGGGCGGAGCTGCCCTCGTCGGGCCCGATTGCGACAAGGGCCATGCCGACTGCGACGAGTCAGCCCTGACCGTTTGCGAGACGCCCCTCAATTTCAGCTTTCGTCACTGTGGCGCGTGCGGTGCGCGCTGTGGCGGCGCCTGCAGCGTCGGCAAATGCAAGCCGCCCGAAAACTTGATCGACAAGAGCGTGGAGCGCACCGCCGCCAACGCCTCCGCAGTTTTTGCGTTGATCTACGCGCCCCCCGACCATGAAAACCTGCACCGCTTCGATTCGAAAACCGGTGCCGACAGCGTTTTGGTGGAGGGGTTGGACGAGAACGCGGAGCTGCGGCTCGGAACGGACCGACTCTACGCTTTCTACGAGTTCGACAACCGAGTCCTCAGTTGGGGGCTGGACGGCAACGGCGCCAAAACGGAGGAGTATTCGCCGGCGACGTTCGGCGTCACCAACGCGGGCGTGTACTACACGAGCTACGTCGCGGATCCCAAAACCGGGCTCGATTCGTGGACCCTGTGGTTCAAAGCGGAGGGCGCGAGTGCGTTTGCTGAGCTCGCCACCGGCCCGACCCTCGACATCCTCGGCTCATCCGTGCAGGGGTTGATCGCGCTGCGCGACACCGGAACCACCAGTGAAATCTTGCTCGCACGCGGCGCCGACTTGACTCCTTTGGGTGAGAGCCCCGGAGAGTGGGACGCGGCGGCCGCGGCCGCGGGCGGCGCCGTGTTCTTGCTGTCGAACGACACGGCGCCGGGAGGACACGAGCTGTTGTGGCTCCGACCAGACAGGCCGCCCGCGCACATTTTGCTCGAAGCACCGCCGGCGGACACCAGGCTCGTGCCGGCGCCCGACGGCATCGCGCTCCAGCTCGACGATCACAACAATACGTTCGTCAGGATCTTCTCGCCGGAAGGACCCGAAGCCGTACCACTCGGGATTCCCTACACGTCGACCTTGGTTCTCGTGGACGAACGCTACCTTTGGTACTCGTGGTTCGGAGCCGCGGATGCAACCGTGCACTTCCAGCGCGCGCGCCAGTTCGAGTACAACGACCTCTTGCCGTGACCCTAGAACGCCGTGCCCGGGCGACGCCCGGACACGTTGCGGGGATTGCGGCTTATTTACGCGTGTTCTTGGCGATTTCGTCGGCGTCTTCCGCGATCTTGAACGCCAGCACGATGAGCTCGAAGTACACGCGCCCGAGGATCAAATACAGGAGAGCCGCGACCGGTAGGACCACGAGCATGCCCAGCCCAGCCAGGATTTGCCCGTTGACGATGGACAACACCGCGCCGCCCAAACCGAACAAGATGCCGCCCGCCAAAGCGAGCAAGAACAGCCCGTACAGCACCTTGATGACCTTGAGCGCGACCAGGTTCTCGAACGAGAAGTCGAACAGGCCGGCGAAGAAGCCCTTGGATTGCGCTGCAGTCGCCGATACCGGCGGCGGCTGGTAGTGGTGCTGCTGGGGCGGCGCGTAGCCACCCGGAGGCGGGCCGTGACCGCCGGGGGGCGGCGCAAAACCACCGGGAGGTGGCGCGTGACCGCCGGGGGGTGGTGCGTAACCGCCTGGGGGTGGATTCCAACCGCCTTGTGCCATGACCAGTCCTCCTTGAAAAACGGCAAGCCTAGCCGGCGCGTGACAGCGTCGTAAAGGGCCGAGAGGCGCTAGCCTACAAAACCCAGCATTTGCCCCTTTCATGAGTGAAGAGCGCCACATCACGACTTGGTATCTGGAAATGACGTCTCCCGGTCTGCTCGTGCCAGCGCGCGTTCCGGCTTGGGAGCACCGCTTGGAGCGCGCGCGACGACCGAGCGCCGCGTTTGCACGCTTCTTGTACACGGCCATCGGCGGCGCTTGGCACTGGACTGACCGCTTGGGTTGGTCGAAAGCTCGCTGGGACGCACATCTTCTGCGCGAAGCCTGCGAGCTTTACACGTTGCAGCTGGACGGCGCACCGGCGGGCTTCGCCGAGCTCGAGCGCCAGCCCGAAGGCAACGTGCAGCTCGTCTATTTCGGCTTGATGCCCGACGCTGTCGGCCGAGGCTTTGGCGGACGGTTGCTCACGTATGCCGTCGAGCGCGCTTGGCAACATGCGGAGACGCGTCGGGTTTGGGTCCACACCTGCACCCTGGATGCGCCGGCCGCGCTGCCGAACTACCAAGCGCGCGGCTTCAGCTTGTTCCGCACCGAAACGCGGTCGCTCCCGCTCGCCGCCGCCCCAGGGCCTTGGCCCGATTGGAACCGCGATCGCAGCTAGCCTGCCGGCTGGGCTCGGCGCAGCGTGTTCGTATCTTGGTGGTCGAACAGCTCTTCGCGGTTCTTCAGCTTCATCCAGGTGTGCGCGTCGTAGAAAAACGTGTCGTCGTCCAGCATTTTGAGCGCGAACGTGTAGCGCACGGTCTTGAACTCGGCGGTCAAGAACGGGCTGGAGCAAACGCCGAACACTTCGTCGCCCGCTTTGGCTTCGAGCGTGAACTCGCGAGCGTCGGGCTTGGCGTAGCCGCCGGCCAGCACCGTCAAGCCGCGCGGCGGCATGAACGTGCGGATGATCAGCTCGGATGCGGCGTCCCACATCCAGTAGCCCAACTCTTCGTGAAACGGATCGGGGGCGCCGATTCGCCAAGCCTTCGTGGAGTAACGCAGACCGAACAGGGTTTGCTCGTGGTTGTCGACCGGGCCAGTCGGCTCGAACACCATGCGTTCGCGGTACTTGCTCGTCGCAATCTGCCGATCGGTCGCGGGGCTGTCGGACGGAGCCAGATCGGTGCCCTTTTCGCCTTCCCAAATCCCCAACAGAGGCGCCAGGGGACCTAAATTCGGATCAAATGCCATGGGGCAACTTACCCCAGCGCCCCCAGCGCACGCAGCCGGAAAATCAGGCGAGCGGAGTCAGCCTTCGCCAACTCCGCCCGGTAGTTTCAAAGCCGGCGGGGTATCCACGCGATCCAGGCGCCGCTTTGGTTCTGCACGTCCGTCAAACCTTGGACGATGGTGATGTCGTCGTGGGTCGCGACGCGCTCTGCGCTGCGCAGGTGGGCGCCGTGTAGATCGACCCCTTGGCTTTGCACGTAGCTGGCGATGGCCAACAACCCCTGTGAATCCCAGAGCACCGCTTCGCTGGCGCCGTTTTCAACCCCGCTTCGGCCCACCAAGACGTCACCGTGAGCGTCGGCCGCGTAGGCGGAGCTCAATTGGTGCCCCGCGAGCATGCCCAGCGGCACGATGCCCTCGGCCGCCGACCAGCGGAAGGCCTGGGTCCCGTTGTAACCGTCTTCCTGCGGACGATCGCGCACTGACAACGTCGATATCAGACCGAAAGCGACGTTGCCGTCGAGACTGGCGCCCGCGCGCAACAGCTGGGTCATTCCGAGCGGCGATGTCGGCAGCAGCTTCACGCCCTCTTGCCCCCAGCGCGCCAACGGATACGTCGTCGAAGAGCCGCAACGAGCACCGCCGAAGGCGACCAGCCCATTTTCACTGAGACCACCCGGATACATCGAGCAGGGCTCGCCGCCGTCCGTCAACGTGAGCGGCTGCATGCCCAGAGACTGGGTCCAACGGAACGAGGTCCCAGGATGCTCGTAGTCTTGTGGATCGTTGCAATTGCCAAACACGACGTCGGCGTCGCGCGTGATGCGGTTGAAGCTGCAACTGGCAAGACCGGGCAGACTGCCGAGCTGCTCGGTGCCGCCCGCCACCGTCCAGCGGAAGACCCGAACCGGATCTTCATGCGTTTGCCCGACCAGGACCGAGCCGTCGGCGCTCATGCCCTTGATTTCGCCGGTCTCGGGCCACGTTGTGGTCAGTGTCAGGGGTTGAAACCCGTCGGGCTCCGTCCACAGGAATTCAGCGTGGTCGAGGGCGGCCGATTTCATCACTTTGGCCATGCCCGCCACGACGCTACCGTCGTCGCTCATGAACTCGGGTCCGCCCGACTCCGTGCCCGCCGGCTCACCGAGCGTGGTCGCGCCGCCGTCCTTCGTCCAACGGAAATAGCCGCCCCAAGTCTGACCGGCAGCGCTGGACCGAGAAAAGGTCCCCACCACCACGTCCCCACCCAGGCTCACGAACTGAGGATAGAAGTAGCGCGCATCGGCACCCAAGGCCCCCAGGCCATCGAGCACGACCATGCCCGAAGCTTCGGTCCACACGAACGCTTCGCGGGAATCCCATTCGCACTGAGGCGAGCTCAGCGAGAACTTGAAGCAGTAGGCGTTGGTGCCCACGAGGACGCCATCTTCCAAGCTGCCCCCGGTGATGCTGGAGGTGCCGACCCACACCACGCCGGGAGCTTCCGCGCCTTCCGGCAGCAGCGTGGGCGGCGGTGGCTCGAGCACCAGCAGCGGACCATGCTCGGGTGCGGCGCCGCCAGCGCCCGTCTCACCTACCGGCGCCCCCCCTGTCCCCGCGACGGCCGGCGAATCCGGTCGGGCGCTACCACCACGCCCGATCTCGCTCCCCGTGCCTGCCACTCCACCCGGAACGGCAGACGTGCCACCCACTTCCATCGAGCCCGACCCGGATTCGCCTTTCGTCTGGGGACTTGCAAGGTCTACCCAACCACCACAGCCACTCACGATGGCTGCGAGCCAAACCAAAGACGTGATTCCACCCCGAAGTTGCTGCGTCATGGTCCGTTAGCTCCCTCTGCGGGCGCAAATGAGCGCTGCGAAGGCGGAGTTTCGACACGCTTCAGCAAGTCGCTCGACTTCTGCCGAACCGACGGCGAATGCGCGGAGCCCAACAGCACGCGCAGCACGTTCACGGCATCGGCCTCGCGCCCTTGCGAGAGCAGCAGCTGCGCTTGCACCAGCTGCGCAGACTCACGTTCGGCGCCGCTGGCGCTGTGCACCAGCTCCTCGAGCGCGCGGTTGGCAGTATCGAAATCGCGTTCGCGCAAGCCGCGCGCCGCGCGCTGCCACTCTTCTCGAGCCGCAGCGGCCGCGGCGGAAGAGGACGACGGTGCAGGCCCCGACAGCGCGGACGGCGGCAACACCGGCGCCGACGGGGCCGGCGGTGGCGCATCGACCTCGGTCCGTTGCAGCAGCGTCGGCTGCGGGTTGGTCGCGGTATCGACCGGCACGAGCGACGCGCGCGGCTCGACCAGCGGCTCACGCTGCCACCACCGCTGCAACGGGCCGGTCGCCGCATAGACACTGCTCATGCCCACGACGACGCCGACCAGCACCCAACCGGCGATTTGCGCCATGGGCGGCTGTCGATAGGAGGGTCGCGCGCGCTGCAAAAACCGCAAATACGAGCGACTCACCTGCTCCGTGTGGCCGGTGTTTCCGCGAAAGGCTTCGACCCAATCCCGTGAGAGGCGTTCGTCGTCAGGGTGAAGTGAGCTCATGCTGACCTCCCTGCGCGACCGCTCCGTCGGAGCTCAGCCAAGCGCGCAGCTGCTTTCTGCCATCGCGCAGTCGTGAGCGCACGGTAAGCTCGTTGCTGTCGACGATGAGCGCCACTTCGGCCACGCTCAGCTCCTCGAGATCGTGAAGCACCACCACCGCGCGATGGCGCTCGCTCAAACGTGCCAAGCCTGCCTCCAAGCGGCGAGCGCGCTCTTGCAGCTCGACGTGAGCGCTGGGCAAGGACTCGTCCACGACCACCGGATCACCCTCTTGCTCGAGCCTGAAGCGCAGACTCCAGCGCCGATACCAACGCCGTTGTTTGAGCAGCACGCGATAGCACACCGCGTATATCCAGGTGACGACATCGCTCCGCCCCTCGAAGAACGGCAGCTTGTTGAAGACTTGCTCGGCCGCTACCTGCACCAAATCGTCGAGGTCGGTGGCGTTGCTGCCGGCCAGGGCGCGCATTCGCCGATGCACGGCCTCGAACAGCTCGCGCTCGCTGAGCGCGCACCCATGCGTGCGCGGAGCCGCTGGGGTGACTGAGGCTTTGGTAGTGACCGTCACGAAACGCCCCAGTCGACATTAGACGCCAGGAGCGCCGCGACCTGACGTCTGTGCGGGTATTTTGCATATTCCTTCCCAGAGCTGGCGCATTCAGTGATTAGCTCCCGCTCGACCGTCAGGTGAGCGGAGCCGCCCGCGTTTTTCTCGCCAAGCCAGTCGCTCGAGGCAAAAGGTACGGTATAGGGCCGAAGCCCGTGAGCGCGAGCCCCCTTTCCTCGCCCCGCAGACGCCGCGTCAGCGTGCTCGTCGCCGCACTCGCGGCGGCGCTCACCCGCGCCGGGCCCAGCCGGGCCGCCGACGAAACGGTGCAAATCAGCTGTCCAGGCCTGACCCCGGAACAGACGGCGGAGATCGAGTCCCGCATTCGCGCCAGCTTGCTGACCACCGAAGTCACGGCGGCGGTAGCCGTCGTGTGTCGCTCCGACAACGCCGACGTCCGGGTCGATCGGCCGCCAGAAAGCGTCGTCGTCAGCGCTCGCACGTCCGCCGCTAGCTTTCGCGACGACGTGCTGCGCGCCGTCGAGCAAGCGCTCGAAGAGCTGCGGCGACGTCAAGCAGCCGCCTTGCCAGCCGCTCCCTCGACCGACGCTGCAGCGGCTGAGCCCGCGCCCGAGCCGCCCGTGGCCGCGAGCCCCGCCGCGCCCCCCGCCCCCGTCGCGCCCGGCCCGCGGCCGCCCGTCATGTTCAGCTCGCCTGCGCGCCCTCCGGCCCCCGCGCGCGCTTGGACCGAGCTTTCCGGCGCTTTCACCGCCGAAGCCTGGGACGATCGGGCGGCACTCGGCGGCGCTCTGGGCGTGGCGCAGAGCACGCCCACGCTCTACTACGGCTTGCAAGCAGCCGTGCTCCGCCCCCCGTCGCAGGCGTCAGGGTTCACGGTGCTAGAGGCGCACGCTTCCGCGCGGCTGGGCCTGCAACCGCGCTTCACCGCCGGCGTACGGCTCACGCTCGGGCTCGGTCCAAGCGTGCTGTTCGTGGAGCCCCAAGGCAACCTGACGGCCCTGACCAGCACCACGAAAACGTCGCTGTTCGCCGCCGCGAATGTGAGCCGCGCGTTCTGGCTCGGCCACTGGGCGCTCGTTCCCGACTTTGGGGTGCGGCTGTTCACTGGCGAGCGAGGCGTGAGCGTCGACGGGCGGCAGCAGCTGGTGCTCGGCACCTTTGCGCTACAAGCGAGCGCGGGCGTAGCCTACCGCGTCGAATAGCGGCTAGTGCGATGTCCCCAAAGTAACGATCGCTTCGCGGCGAACCGCTGGCGACGCGGCCTGGCGTGCCATGAAGCACTAGCCATTCGCGGAGCGAATGAGGGGGAGAAACTGGCTCAGCCAGTTTCCGGGGGCGGGACGCCCCCGAGGAAGGGCTAGTGCGAGCGCGGCGCAGCCGCGCGCCTGGCGAAGCCAGGCCCCAGAAGTAGCAATCGGAACGATTGTTACTTCTGGGACACAGCACTAACGCCGCCGGAGCAGTAGGTTCAACAGCAAGCTCAACACGATGCTGACCACGATGCTGGTGACGATCGGAAATTGAAACCGAAAGCCCTTCTTCTCGATGACGATGTCACCCGGCAAGCGCCCCAGCCCAAGCTTGCTACCCAGCACCATCACGACGCCGACGACCGCCAGTAACAGCCCGAGGACGATCAACGCGCGACCGGCTTGGCTCACGCGGCAGAGTGTAGCGCGCGAGTCTGCCGTCGATGCGGCTGACCCAGAGGCTCGGGACCCCCAGGTTGGTTACGACCCTGACCAAAGGCGGACGCTTCCGGGCCTTGCCCAGGCGGTTGCGCCCACAACGGATCACGAGCACGCCCCGCCACCGTCGGAATCTCATTTCCCAGCCAATTTCTGGCCTTCGCAACGCAACCTGCGACAAAAATTAGTCGGTCCGGGGATCCTTTTTGGGCCCGTTCGTATAAGAGTACCGGCCCTGGAGGTCGTGGCTTCCGGGTGGCCAGGCGAACGAGCGACCTTTCGAGGGCGAGGAACCAAGCGATGAATATCAAACGATCCTACTTCAAATTGCTTACGGCGTCGGCGGCGGTGGGTCTCTTCCTGGCCAACTGCACCGTCAAGAACTCGAGCGACGACAGCTGCGAGAAGGGCGACAAAGACGTCGGCTGCGACTGCCCCGGTGGCCTCACGGGCTACCAGGTGTGCGACAGCGACGGCGTCTTCGGCGCCTGCGTTTGTCCGGACGACAACAGCGGCGCCGGAACCAGCAACAGCAGCACCGCCGGCAAATCGAACAGCAGCACCGGCGGCACCAGCAGTAACCAAGGCGGCGAGCCCGCCAGCAACGGCGGCAAGACGTACACGGCCGGCACCGACGCGGGCGGCGTAGCTGCCGTCAACGGTGGCGCGGGCGGCGAAGGCGGTGCTGGCTTCCCCGATTTCATGGAAGACTGCAACGCTTGCTTGGACGCCTTGTGCAAGACGCAGCTCGATGCGTGTCTGAACGATCCGCAGTGCTTCAGCGCCGACGCCGACGGCAGCGGCGAGTACGAAGCGATCTCGACCTGCATCGAGACCGCACGCGCTTCCGGCTTGGTCAAGCGCGACGCACTCCGCAGCTGTGGCGTCACCTTTGGCGGCAGCTCCGTCCCCGACCCGGACCGCCCGGTTTGGGCTCCTCAATCCATGGCTGCTACCACAACCGACCTGCTCAACTGCCTGGCCACGAGCTCGAGCCAGACGCCCGATGCTCAGTGGGCCAACGACCCCAACAACTTTCCAGCGTCGGGGCCGACGCCTTGGCCCGAGGACAGCTGCGCCAAGCTTGCGTGCACGAGCGCTAAGTAGTTTGCTGGGGCGGCCTGTGCCCCCTTCCACCTGAGAGCGTTGCCGATGAAGAGAAAATCCCTGTTCGCTGCGGTTGCGTTGATCGCATCTGGTGTCGTCGTGGGCACTGCGTTCGCGCAGACGACGCCGCCGCCCCTGACCCCCGCACAGCGCCTGGCAGCCCTGAAGGCCCGGCAAGATGCCGCCGTTGCCGCGCAAAAGGCGCGTCAGAACACTATCCAACCGGTACAGCCCACGGCAACGCCGACACCTACCGCCGCCCCCACGCCCGTCACCACCCCAACCGTAACCCCGACGGCCACGCCGACGGCCGTCGCTACCACCACGCCCACCGTCAAGCCAACGGGTGCTGGCGGTGCAGCAGCCACCACCACCCCAGCGCCAACCGGCGCTGGCGGAGCCGCGTCCGCTTCCTCGGCGAACCCCACTGCTCTGCCCAAGCCGCCCCCAGTGATCGGCCTGGATCTCGAAGAGCTGAAGAAGACGCGCCCCGATCGTCGGAAGGCCGAATTCACGGCCCTGCAGGCCCGTTGGGGTGAGCTGCTGCGTGACCCTCGCGCCAACACCGAGCTGAAGCTGCACGCGCAACGCACCGCCTACTTGCAGCGCATCCGCGCCCTGGCCAGCAAGGCCAACGACGCGAAAACCGTGCAAGCCGTCGATATTCTCATCACCAAGGAAGACACGCGCGACGCGGACGCCATGAACGCGCTGCGCAGCGGCGCTCTACCGGCCGTCGCAGCAGGAGCCGCCAAATGAGCTCGCGCCTCATCGTCACCACGCTGCTGCTCGCATCCGTCTCGCTCGGCGGTTGCAAGTTCCTGAAGAAGAAAGCGCCGGAGGACGCAGCGCCGACGGCCGCTGCCGTTCCCTCCGCGCCTCCCGCGCCGCTCGCCGTCCCGGTCCCCGAAGCCACCCCGCCCGTCGCGGCCGCCGCCCCTCCCCTCGACGAAGCCACGGTTCCCGCCCCTCAGGACTTCGAAGACGAGGCCTTCGAGAAGGTCACGCCCGCGAATTTCAAGACGGAGCTGGCGCGCCTGAACAAAGAAATCACGACGCCCGCCGCCGCGACTCCGTAACGGTCGCGCGCAAAACGGAACGGGGTGGCGCGCTTGCGGCCGCCCCGTTCGCATTTTAGACGGTGATTTTGCTCACGCGCCGGACGCTGAAGAAAATCATCGCCACCGCGAACACTGCTAGCGCCAACACGTGCGGCAATAACTCCATCAGGCCGGCGTCGCGCAGCACGATGCCGCGCATGACCGCCACCATGTGCGTGGTCGGCAAAATCTGCCCGATGATTTGCAGCACGATCGGCATGCCGTTCAGCGGGAACAGGTAGCCGGACAGGAAGATCGACGGCAGGAACATCATCTGCACCTGCTGTTGCGCTTCTTGCTGGGTCTTGGCGCGCGTCGAAATGAACAAGCCGAGCGCCAAGAGCGCCGCCAGGTAAATGATCATCACCCCGAACAGCAACACCAAGCTGCCCCGAATCGGCACCTGGAAAATGAAGCGCATCACCCCCAGGATCAGCGCCGTTTCGGCTAGGCCGAGCGCCATGTAGGGCGCCACTTTGCCCAGCATCAGCCCCAACGGATTCACGGGGGTGACGAGCAGCTGCTCCATCGTCCCCTGCTCGCGCTCCCGCACGATGGAGCCGGCTGCGAGCATGATCGCAATCATTTGCAAGATGACGGCGACGAGGCCGGGAATGATGAAATTCGCGGTGCGGCCCTCGGGATTGAACAAGATGATCGGCTGCGCCGACAGTGGCATGCCGGCGCGCGCGTCTTTGGCTAGGGCTTGCAGGTTGTGGCTCGACATCACGCCGTTCACGGCCGCCAACGCGCCGGATGCCACGATGTTGTCGGAGCCGTCGATCAAGACCAGCACCTTGGCGGGGGTGCTGCGCGCACGCGCGTTGTGAAAATTGGGCGGAATGACGATGCCAACGCCCGCGCGCCCCGCGATGATCTCGGTGCGAGCTTGGCGAGGGTCCTGCGTGATTTCTTTGATGGCGAAGGTCTTGGTGGCGCGTAGCTGATCGATCAGCTCGCGCGATGACGCGCTCTGATCTTGGTCGACCACCACCGTTGGCTCGTCGTGCACGGTTTGATCGATGAAGCCATACATCGTCATTTGCATGAGCGGCATCATCAAGGCCAGGTACGCCACGGCCTTGTTGCGGCGCACGTGCAAGACTTCCTTGCGGAAGACGGCGCGGAACGAGCTCATCATGCGGCGTCTTCGGCGCGACGAGCCGCCGCCGCCTCCTCGGTCAGGGTAACGAACACGTCCTCGAGCGAGGGCGCAATCTCACGAAAGCTGGCGCGACTGAAGCCGGCTTGACGCAAGCGGTCGCCGACCTCGTCGTCGCTCACCTGGCGCTCGAGCACGGCGTGCACCGCTTGGCCGAAGATGGTGGCGCGCTCGCAGAACGACTGCGTTCGCAGCCACGCCAGTGCGCGCGCGGTCTCGGGTGTTTCAATTTCGAGCCGGCGCATGTGCGGCTTGTTCACCGACGGCAGCGCTTTCAGCTCGTCCGGGGTGCCGGTGACCAGCAGCTTGGACAGATAGATGTAGCCGACCTCGCCGCAGCGCTCGGCCTCGTCCATGTAGTGGGTGGTGACGAGCAGCGTGATGCCCTCGGCGGCCAGCTTGAACAAGAGGTCCCACAGCTCACGGCGCGCCACCGGATCGATTCCGGCCGTCGGCTCGTCCAAGAAGATGACCTTCGGCTCGTGCATCAGGGCGGCGCCCAGGGCCAAGCGCTGCTTCCAGCCGCCGGACAGCAGCCCCGCGGCGCGGTCGACGTACGGGCCGATGTGGGTGAGCTCGATGGCGGCGTCGCGGCGGCTTCGCAGCTGCGCGCCGGAGAGGCCGTAAATTTCCGCGTAAAAATCCAAGTTTTCTCGCACCGTGAGGTCGGGATAGAGCGAGAATTTCTGGCTCATGTAGCCAATCTGCCGGCGGATCTTCTCGCCCTCCTTCACCACGTCCAAACCGAGCACGCTGGCCGAGCCTTCCGTAGGCGCGAGCAAGCCGCACAAAATGCGGATCAGCGTCGACTTGCCGGAGCCGTTCGGCCCCAGCAGTCCGTACACGGTGCCTTTGGACACGGACAGGTTCACGTCGCGCAAGGCATAGAAGTCACCGAACGCACGCGAGACGCCGTTGACCGATATCACGACCTCGCGCGTCACTTCGGCACCCGGATGAACGCCGCCATGCCGGCGCGCAGCACGTCGAAGCCTTCTTGCAGCTCGACGCGCGTGGCAAAGACTTGGTCGGCACGCTCGTCGGCGGTCTGCAAGTTGCGCGGCGAATACTCGCCCACGTCGTTGATGTGCTTGACCACGCCGCGAAAATCGCGCCCCGGAAAGGAGTCGACCGAAATGGGCACGGCTTGCCCGACGCGCAGCCGGCCGAGCAGGGTCTCGGGCACGTAGATGCGCACGTACAGCTCCCTTTCTTCGAGCAATACTGCGGCCGGCGCGTTGGCCGCCAAGATGTCGCCAGGACGCAGATCGAGTGCCTCGATGCGGGCCGGCAGGGGCGCCCGAATCGTCAGCTCGTCGACCATGGCTTGGACTTGTTGCACGCGCCCGCGAGCGGCGTCGACGGCGGCCTCCGCAACCCGCAAGTCTTCCTCACGAGTGCCGGCCACCACCAGCTTCATCGAAGCCGACTGCTCCAGCTGGCGGGCGCGGGCTTGCGCGACCTCTTCGCGCCGCGAGCCGTTCTTCAGCTCGTCCAGCTGGTTCTTGAGCGCGTCGCGCTGAGCCACGGCGGAGCGCACGGCCATGTCGGAATTTTCGAGCTCGGCCCGGGTAGAGGCGCCCACGCCGTCGAGCTGATGCTCGCGCGCGGCGTCGAGCATGGCTTTCTGCACCGCCACCTCTTGCGCGGCCAGCCGCGCTTCTGCTGCCTGCACCTGCTCGGGGCGGGCGCCGGCCATGGCTTGCTGCAGCGCCGCCTGCGCGGTGAGCGAACGCGCGCGCGCTTGCTCCAGCTCTTCCGGCCGGGCGCCTTTCCTCAGCTTGTCCAGCTGGGCCTCCGCCGACGCTTGCTGGGCTTTGGCCTGCAGCAACTGCGCCGACCAATCGCCAGGCTCCAGCTCCAAAAGCGCTTGCCCCGCCGTCACACGGTCGCCTTCGCGCACCAAAACCTTGGCGATACGGCCGCCGGCGCGCGAGCCCACGGAAATGGTACGCGCCTCGACCGTCCCGCTCCACTCGTACGGCTTGCGCGAAAGGTACAGGCGGTAGCCGCCGTAGGCTACGAGACCCGCCAACAGCACCAGTAACATCACTGGCGGGCGGCGTTTCTTGGGCTTCTTCTCGTCACTCATCGCGCGTCCTCATAGGTCTGGCTGTGGAACTGCCCAGGGGTTACGGAGCAGTTGTTCCGTAACTTAAGAAAACTTCACTTCTTGCGCAGCTTGCGGGGCGTTGCGGGCACGAACATGTCCACCAACCCCTCGATGAAAGCGTCGGTGGACAAATCGTCGATGTCGGCACCTAGGGTCTCGAACATCACGATGTGGCGAATGGCTCCGAGCCAGACGCGGGCCGCGACCCGCGGATCTGCGGCGTTCATGCGGCCGGCCGCGATCTCGCTCCGAAAGTGGTCGGCCAGCGCTCGTACGATCCATGACGCGCGGCTGGCCCCCTCCTTGTGGTCCGTCATCGACGGGTTGGCCATCTTCATCATGATCAGCGGCATCATTTTGCGCGCGGAATGCAGCATCATGTTCGCAAGCTCGATCAGGCTTGCTCGTGGATCCCGGTCGGGGTCCTGCTCCGCGTGCTGAGCCCGAAAGCGCGCCCACTCCGCGTCGTTGGCCACGTTCACGGCGGCCGCGAACAGCGCTTGCTTACTGGGAAAGCGCCGAAAGATGGTGGCGACCCCGACGTGGCAGCGCTCCGCCACCTCCTCGACGGTGGCGCTGATACCTTTGCTGGAGAACACCGCGCGCGCCGCCGCCAGCACCTCCTCGTCCGTGATGCCCTGCGGCCGCGCCATTACGGATTCCCTACTCCGTAACGCCGAACCGGTCAAATCCGCGCTTGGCGGGGCCTTGAAGGGCCGCCTGCGCGGGGGGCCGCACGATTTTTTCGATTCGCTGTCGAAATCGCAGCTCGCCCGGCGACAAGCCGCATGCACGCGCTAAAAAAGGAGCCGGTGATGCGTTACGTCTGCCTGATCTATTTCGACCCCAAGCAAGTCTTCAACGGTAGCCCGGAGGCCGAGGCGGTACTGGCCGAG
>JBEQSW010000448.1:0-25579 GCA_040348565.1 Myxococcales bacterium
CAATCACTCGCAAGCAGCAACGCCTCGGCCGACGAAGCGCAGCGTTTCCCCGGGCGTCACGACCTGGAGCTCGTCCTTGCGGCCCGCCTCGATGAACGCCGCGTCGTAGTTGCGCTCGGCCAGCGTTTTCCCGCGGTTGTCCGCGACCGTGAGTAGCACGCCGCTTCCGGTACCCTCGTAGCTGAACGAATAGCCGTTGGCTGACGTCGCCGTGTCGCCCTCCCCCGCGGCCCCCGGCACCCCCGGCGCGCGTCCACCACCCATGCCGCTGCCCTTTTTCACCGGGATGCAGGCGCGACCGACCTGCTCTTCGGGCTGCCCGTCCCGGGTCACGAACTGCTCGGTCTGCAAGAACGGACCGTCTTCACAGCCCACGCTGAACAGAGCCCCGACCACGCTCGCCAAGCCCATGGCCATCAGCGCGACCCGACCCCGCAAGCTCCAGCTCATACCCGTATGTCCCGCGCGCCGCCCAAACCTTCATTTTTTCGACGACAGTTTCGCCCAGCGAAGCAAATCTCGACAACCGCAGGCCTGGTCTGACCGATGGGCCCTGCGTGGTACATTCCCATGGTCATGAGCTCGAACCCCGCCGCCCCTGCTGGCCCCGGCGAGCGACGCTACCTGCGCCGGCCCATTCCGTTGGTCTTTCCCACGGACGAGGAAGTGCCTGAGCACAAGCTGCACGTGGAGCTGCGCACCGCGCTCTACCAGCTCGTGCGGCTCGCGCTGGGCGACCGCGTGATTGTGGGCACCGAGCAGTTCGTCTATTTCGACGCGAGCAACCCGAAGCGCTGCTTGGCGCCCGACCTCATGGTCTGGGTGGGTGCACCGGACGAAATCTTCGGCGCCTGGAAGGTGTGGGAACGCGGCGCGCCGCACGTCGCCGTAGAGATCGTCAGCCCCAGCGACGCCCCGCCGAGCCCCTGGAAAAAGAAGCTCGAGCAATACGTTCAATGCGGCGTGCGCGAGGTGGTGCGCTTCGACCCAGTCGCAAAAAAGGGGCGCCTGCGCATCTGGGATCGCATCGAGGGCGATCTGGTCGAGCGTGACGTCAGCTCGCCCGCCGGCCACCTGTGCGACGCGCTCGGGCTTTATTGGTGCCTGACGGTCGATCCGGTCCTGGGCTTGATGCTGCGCCTTTCGCGCGACAGCGCCGGGCTCGAGCTCTTGCCGACGCTGGAAGAAGCGCAGCGCGACGCCCAAACGCGTCGCCACCAAGCCGAAACGGAAGCACGCCAAGCCGAAGCGCGCGTGCGCCAAGCCGAAGCGCGCGTGCGCGAGCTCGAGGCCGAGCTGGCCAAGCGGGGTTGACCGCGGGCACGTGGCGGCGCGCCCCGGCAACGCCTAAAACCGGGCGGAGCCGCTAGATTGCCGCGACATTGCAACGCCGCCGGGCGGCCCCGGACCGGTGGTGCATAATGAGGGGTGGTGGAGCGTCCAACCTTCGTGACTCGAGCTTGGCGGTGCGCGTTCTTGGTGAGCGGCGTGCTGTGCAGCTGCGCTCCCGGCTCGCGCCCGGCGCAAGATCCCGCGACGGCGGGCAACGCGCCCGAGTCCGGCGGGCCAGCGTCCGACACCCCCAGCACTCCCGCCGTCAAAGCCCGGCCGAAGCCGCCCTCGCCCGACAGCGTGAGCGTGAAGGAGCCGGGCGGCGACGCCGCCGATCCGGCCGAAGCGGCGCTGTTCCGCCAGCTGGACGAGGCGTGGGGCCAACGCTCGGACAAGGACGATGAGCTGCTGGTCCCCCTGCCCGACGCCGACCACTGGAAGCGCGTGCGCTATTGGGGCACCGAGCACTTCGTCGGCTTTCGCTATGGCAACGAGCACCACGTGCTCGCCATCGGCTTCGTGCAAGAGGTGCCGGCCGGAACCCCCGTGACCTCCGACGTGTGCATGCGCCGCTTCGAGGCCTGGGGCCGCCCGCAGACCAAGCCGTTCGACGTAAAGTTCGGCCCTTTTGGCGTGTATCACCAACGCTGGCGCGACCAACGGCTGGAAGTGCACTCGGTGGACGGAGAGTTTTCGGCGGCGTTCAGCACGACGTCGTTCTCGGCCGCGTGGGCGGCTTACCCGGCGTACACGGACGGCTGCTTGATCTACGCCGTCGCGGTGCCGTGGCGCGATCACCCCGAGTTGGCCAAGCAGGTGCGCGATCGCTGGGTCAAGGAAGCCTTCACTCAGGTCGAGCCGAAGACGAGCGTGCACGCGGTCCGCAAGTAACGCGCTCGAAACACGCCGCCGAGCGCGCGGGAGCGGCGCGGGGCGAGCCCAAGTGGCGCTGGCTAACGGTTCCCCTTTTGCTCTAAGGTCAGCCTCTTGGTCCGGGGAGGGAAGATTTCTCGGGCCGCGAACGTAGCTCGAAGTTCAACCAATCCGGAAACCGGAAGGGACGAGTTCATGCAGATCAGGGCGAAAAAGTCGTGGTGGTTGTTGAGCGCGGGAATGCTGCTGAGCGCGGGCAGCGCTTTCGCCGCTCCCCACGACCACGGGGCCATGCCGTTGGAGGAAAAGCACGAGGGGCACAAGGATCACGACGGGCACCACGACGGCCATCACGACGATCACCACGACGGCCATCACGACGGGGACAAGGGGCGCCACGATCACAAGGAAGGGGAGGAGCACGAGAAGAAGGAAAAGGAGCGCGAAGAGAAGAAGCAGAAAGAGCGCGAAGAGAAGAAGCAGAAAGAAGAAGCGGAAAAGAAGGCCAAAGAAGAGAAGCAGCAGAAAGAAAAGCAGCAGAAAGAGGCCGAGAAGAAGGCCAAAGAAGAGGCCGAAAAGAAGGCCAAAGAAGAGAAGCAGCAGAAAGAGAAGACCGACGGCCAGAAGAAGTAGCGCGCAGCACCTGGGGGACGCGCGAACGCAGGCAAGCCGCCGAGAGCTTCGAGCTCCACGGCGGCCGCCTCCGCGCCGATCAGGCGGGGCTTACTTCACGAGCACGGAGCGCACGACGAAGTTGTTCGCTTTGTCGTACACGCGCACGCTGAACAGGGCGGGCAAGCTCTTGGCCATGTTCTTCACGTCGACGTCCAGCTCTTCGCGCTGCTCGTCGAAGATGCCGTCGGCGGGGAAGAACGGCAGCCACTCGTCACTGCCCGCGACCGAAACCTCGATGCGCGCGATCGGCCCGACGCCGTCTTGGGCGATGCCTTTCAGGTGCGTGCCGGTAGCGGTCAGAGCGTCGATGGTGGGCGGAGTGTTGTCGACCAGCACGATGCCGCTCTCGCGCGTGTCGCGAGTGACGCGATCGGGCGGGTTCGAGATCTCGTCGCTGGCGGTGACACGCACGCGGTAGCGGCCCTCGGGCAAATCCGAGGTTTCCCAGCTATAAGTCTCTTTGGTCAGCTTCTCACCCGGCTTGAGCAGGTCGAACCAGTCGTTCGTGCCCAGCAAGCGGTACTGCAGCCGGTAACGCAGCTCGTCCTTGTCCGGGTTGTCGATTTTCCAGGTGAGGCTCAAAGTCGAATCGGCGCGGCGCGTGACCGGTCCGCCCGAAGCCTTGGGCGAGTCGTCGCCCGATTCGCCGTCGCCACCGCGAGCGTCCACGTTGGTGAGCACGGCTCGCAAGTTGTCGGTCAAAAACGCAATTTCGACCTGGTTCAGGACTGCGTTCGGGTCTTTCGCGAAGCGCGCGCGCACCTGCAAGTAGCGCCCGACGGGGCTGGTCACCAGCGTCGGCGCGGTGACGGGGTTACTCCAAGCGCTCCACGTGTCGTCCGGTTCTTTGGTGTTACCGGTGCGGGTCGACAGCTCCAGCGTCCCCGTGGCGTCCCACGACAGCTGGCCGAAGCGCGCGCGGATGCCGGCGTCGAGCACCTTGCTGGTCCACACCGCGTCGGGGCCACCGCTGCCCTTCACGGCGTGCACGACGGCCGGATCGCTCGAGACCACGTAGCGGTCCTTGCCGGCCATCACCAGCGCGCCGATTTGGCGCTCTTCGGCGTCGGCCACGAGCACCGACGTGTGCCCCGCGTCCACCGTGTAAACGCGTCCTTCGACGCCGGTACCCACGTAGGGTCGACCGTCGTCGCCCAGCGACAGGCTGGTGTAGTGCTCGTCGCCGTCGTCCAGCAGCTGGTCGGGCTTGCCGTCGACGCTGAAGCTGTAGAGGGTGCCCTTGCCCTTGGTCTTGCCTCCGGTGGCGCTCGGCTGCGCCGGCGCGTCCCCGCCGCGCGAGCGTGAAGGCGCAGAGGACGACGACTTGATGTCGTTGGCGATGGCGAACACCTCGCCCTTCTGATTGACGGCGATGGCGCGCACCTCGGTGCGGCCGAAGTCGAAGAGAACGCTGGCGCGGCCCGGCGCCGTCACCTTGTACAACTTCGCCTTGTCGCTGGCGCCCGTGTAAACGGTGCCGTCGGGCGCGACGGCTACGCTCATCAAGTGTTGCTCCGGCGCGTCGAAGTACACCTGCGCATCGCCGGTTTGGCTGATGCGAAACAGCTTACCTTCGGGGCCAGTCGCCGCGTACACGGCCTTGGCCTTGGCGTCGTAGGCCACGCTCCACACGTGCTCGGCGCCCTTCAGCGTCGCCAAGTCGGTGAGCTTGCCCTTCTCCCACTTCATCACTTTGCCGTCGGGCAAGGTGCCGGCCACGACCGCGCCGCCGAAGGCTTGCGCGAGCGAGGTGACGACCAACGCCTTGGTCTCGGCCAGCACGGTGACGTTGCCGCCCTGCAGCTTGAGCAGCTTGCCCTCGTTGCCGGTGCCGAGCAAAAGCGAGCCGTCGGGCATGGGCAAGGCGCTCCACACGCTGGTGACCTGCGTGGCGGGAACGGCGCCCAAGGTGAAGCCGGCGCGGACGTGACCGTCCGAGTCGAGCGCGACGCCTTTGAGGTCACCACCCTTGAGCTCGGAAGTGTCGTCGAGCACGAAGCGACGCGTGCCGACGGCAGCCGCGTGGGCGGCAGCCAAGAGCAGGAACGAAACCAGAGAGATGCGGGCGATCTTGTGCATGCGGGTCTTGGGCAAAGGCGAGGATTGTCCCCGAATCCTGAATTTCAACGCAGAGCGGGCCGAATGTTGACGCTAACGCGGTCGCGACCGACCACGAATTGACCGATGGACGTAACGACGCGCACCGAGCTTTCGACGCTGTCGGGGCCGATGGAGCTGGTGGTCGGACGAATGGCATCCACCGCGCCCGGCGGCAGGTTCTTGGCCACGCGACCGCGGAACGCGAGCCCGCTGCCGCTGTCGTAGCTGACGACCAGCGACTTGGGCGGGTAGATGGGGCTGACGAAGTTGTTGATCATGTCCTTCAGCGAGTCGGGCGCGGCTACCTCGCGCTCTTCGGCGTAGCCGGGCGTGATGTCGAGCGAAACGGTTTGACCGGCGAGGTAGCTGGGTAGGTCGACGCTCAAGATGCGCGTCTGCTCGGGGCCGGAGTAGGGCACCAAGGTGACGCGAATGCGGGCGGGCTTGCCGGCGTCGATCTCGGGCTCCAATAGCTCGGCGCCGCGCAGCCGCAGGATGTCGCGCGCGTAGTGCAGCTCGACCTCGATCTCTGCGCCCTCGATGAAAGCGGGCTGCCAGGGGTTGTTCAGCACCGCGCCCACCGCGCGCACCAAGTTCGAGCGTGCAAACTCACCGGCTTCGGGCGTGCCGCCCATGGCCACGCCGTAGTCTTCGAGCCTGAGCTCGCCGTAGCCCTTGATCTTGAGCTTGCTGACCGCCGTCCACGACACGTCTTGGCGTTCGTTGGCCACCGATTGCAGGGCGCTGCCGATGGCCACCGCCATGAACGACGGCGTCATGAATTTTTCGTGCGCAATCTCGAAGCTCCAGTTGGAGCTGGGCAAGCCGGGCATGCCCTTGATGCTGACTTTCAGCGGCACCACTGGCGCCTGCGCCGTGTGCGAAATGGTGATCGAGGCTTGGCGGTCCTGGATCAACGCGCCCACGTCGCGCACGCCCATGCCGATTTTGAAGCTGCGCTGGTCGCTGGCCAAGAACCACAGCACCTTGCCGATGCACGTCGGCAACGAGGTGACACCGGCCTCCATCATCGGATGACCGAACGCCACTAGCTTGTCGCCTTCGACGCGCGTCACGGTGCCGAGGCCCATCGCGCTCATGTCGCCGCGAATCAGCTGCACGCCGATGGCGCCGCCGTCTTCGTAGCGCTTGGGCGCGGCCGGATCTTGAGCGCCACCGCCGCCGGCCTGCAGCGGCTCGATGCCGAGCGGCGACAACAGATCGCGCGCGAGCGATATGGCGCCGTTGCTCATGCCGCCGACCAAGAGCGGGGTGGCGACGGGAGTGGCGGTGACGGCCCCCGCCGGCGCGTGCCGCTGCGCGAGCGCGGAGGCGTGGTCTTGCAAATCGTAGCGGGCGCCACGGAAACGACCGGCGTCGTTCGCGGCGTGCGGGCCGCCGTCCTTGGCCGGGGCGGCCCCCGTCTTCAACGGCCAGCCGAAGATCTTGTCCGGCAGCGGCCGCTGCAGGTCTTCGATCATGTTGTCGATGGGCGTGACGCCGGCGACCGGCTCTGAGCCGAAGCTCCAACCGTAGGCGTAGGCGCCGATCATTTTATTGTCGAGGTAGATGGGGCTGCCGCTCATACCAGCGACGACCTTGGCGACCTCGAGCCGCGGGTGCTTGGTCTTGATCAGGATCAAGTCTTGGCGGGGTCTGAAGTTTTTCAGAACGTCGATCACCTCGACGTCGAAACGCTCGGGGCGCGTGCCCTCGAAGACGGTCAGGCCGTAGCCCTTCATGCCGCGGTGGATCTGGCTGACCGGCATGGTGTCCGGGCGAGCCGTGGCGGCGCCGGCCTGGGCCGACTTGAGACCCGGAACGGAAGCCAGCAGACCGAGCGCGGTGAGCGCGAGGAGCGAGGAGATGTGACGCAAGGGCTGGGAGTCTACAATGAAGGCCGGGACAGTGGCAGGCCGGGTTTTATCGGGATTTTGGCCACGCCCAGTTCTTGCTCTGTCCGGTGGCGTTCGGGGCCCCAGCCCTCTGTCTCGTCGGCATTGAGGGCTAGGCCCCCAATGCCGGGGTTCACTGACGGACCCCGATCGAGGCTGGCACAGCATGGACGAACACCGAAGCCGCCTGAATGTTCCGAAAAAGCGGCTATGTTGGCCGCCGCTTGGACTTCGCCCTGCTCGCCCTCATCAGCGTCGCGGTCGGCCTACACCTGGTGGCCCATGTCACGCTTGTCATAGGGCTCCTGCGCAAGGACCCGTGGTGGCACGGCTTGGTGGCGTTGGTGGTGCCCCCGCTCGCTCCTTACTGGGGGTACGAGGCGAAGCTGCGAGGACGTGTCACGCTTTGGGTAGCAACGCTCGCCGTCTACCTGGCAAGCGTGACGGCAGCAGCGCTTTGAAGGGCATGGCATGAGGACGTCGAGGCTATTTGCGGTAAGTGCGCTGTTCGCGAGCTTCGCTTGGGTGCTGGCGGGTGGCTGCTCCTCGTCGGGCGCGGGCGGCGCTGCCGATCCACCCGGTTCGTCCAGCGGCACCAACGGCACCGGCGGCACCCAGGGTGATCCCACGCTCGTCACCCCCGACGCCTCGACCATCGACAGCGGCTCGGTCGACGATTTGAATCCCCTATGTGGGGTCGGCATGGGCGCTGGCACGTGCCTGCCCGACGACGCCAACGCTTGCAGCACGTACATGCCGCGGGCGCCCGGCGCGGGGGGCAACGGGGGTGAAAGCGCGAGCGGTGGCGCGGGGGCCAACGCGGGCGGCGCCTCCGACGGCGGGGCGGGTGGTGGCGGCGAGGGCGGCGTGAACAGCGGCGGCGTGCCCGCCGGTGGAGCGAGTGGAGAAGGCGGCGCCAATGTGAGCGGTGCCGGGGCTGGCGGCGAAGGTGGCAGCGGCGAAAGCAAGCCCAACGCCGCCTACGGCTGCCAGGTGACGCGGCCGAGCCAACAACTTTCGCGGCAGTGCGTGCCGGCCGGCACCGGCAAGGTCAACGCGCCGTGCTTTTCCGCCGCCGATTGCGCGCCCAGCTACGCTTGCGTCACCGAAAACGACGCGGGCCGTTGCTTGCCTTACTGCTGCGGTCAAAACAGCTCTTGCACCTCGGGAACGTATTGCGCGGAGCGGCCGCTGCGCGAGTCGGATCAGAGCAACGTCGAGCCGCCGCGTGTCCCCGTGTGCGTACCGGCCGACGCCTGCAGCCTGGAAGATCAATTCCCCTGCCCCAGCGGTAGCGAATGCCGCTGCAAAGGCGACACCGCCTGCATGGTAGTGCGCGACGACGGCACCACCACCTGCATGAAGCCCGGCACCGGGCAGCAAGGCGACGCGTGCCCCTGCGCCTGGAACCATGTCTGCTCCAGCGTCACCCACCAGTGCATCAAGATCTGCCGCACCGACCCGACCAAGCAGGACTGTGGTACCCAAAAGTGCCAAGCGTCGTCGGAGCTGCCGCAAAACTTCGGGGTGTGCGTGGGGCCGCTTAAGTAGCGAAGCTACTTAAGCGGGTTTGGTCTCGTTTTCGCTGTGCTTCGCTTGGTGCCTTACGCGATCCTCTTGACCTGACGCGGGGTCGCGCGCTCGGCCTCGCCGAGTTTCGTTCACTCCGGTCCTCTGTTTCGATCGTGATCTGCTCTCGCCAAGGTGTGGGTGAAGGCGTCCTGGCTCGCGCGGTGCGCGAGCGCGCGTTGTTACGGTGTTGGGCGGATCGAGAGCGAGAGCGAGAGCGAGAGCGAGAGAGGGAGGCGGTGCGCGAGCGCGCGTTGTTACGGTGATCGGCGGCTCGAGAGCGAGAGAGGTGATGGGCGGCTCGGCAGCGAGGGAGGCCTCGCGTCTTGCGTTGGCACAGCTCCGTGACGCCACGCGCTCGCGCAAACGCGCGAGCTGGAACACCCCCACCCATACCTTGGCGTTGGCAGATCACGATCCGCCCGGGAGGACCGTAGTGAACGAAACTCGGCGAGGCCGAGCGCCCGCTTAACCTCAGGACACGAGGATCGCGAGGCCTACCCAGCGAAGCACGGAGGAGAACGAGATCAACCTATTCGCCGTTTTCGAGGAGTTGGTTGAGCTCGGCGCCGACTAGGAAGGAGAAGCAGACGAACCAGAGCCAGGCGAGCGTGACGGCGACGGCGGCCAAGCTGCCGTAGAAGAGCGCGAAGCGGGCGAGGTGGCCGGCGTAGAACGCGAACGCGACCGAAACGCCGCCGCCCGCCAGCACCGCCACCACCGCTCCGGGAAACACCCGCCGCGGCACGCCCGGACGCGGCGACGCCACGTAGAAGAAGAGCGCCACCAGCAACACGCCGAGCAACGCCAGTAGCCCGAGCAGTAAGTAGTGCGTCACCCCCGGGTTCAACTGCAGGTCTCCACCCGAAATGGCGACGAACAACCGCGACGGTCCCAGCGACGCCCAAACCGCAAGCAACGCGCACGAGCCGAACAGCACGATGCTGACCAGCACGCTGACCAATGCCAGCACCCGCTTGTGCCACCAGCTGCGGCGCACCGTGCCCGCCGACGCTTCCAGCAAGCTCATCGACGTGTGAAAAGCGCCCGACGCCATCCACAATGCGCCGAGCAGCGCGAACGGCGCCACGCTGCCGAGCGCGAAACGGTCCAGCTGCTGCCAGGTGATGGCCTGCACTTCGTTCGGCGTCAGGTTGAGCAACAGCGCGGTGGTTTGCAACACCGAGTCGTGATTGCCGAGCAGGAGCTTGCCGAACAGCCAGCCCGCCAACGCCAGCATGGGAATGGCGGCCAAGAACAGGTCGAAGGCCATCGCGCTCGTGGCGGCGGCAATGTCGCGACGCACCAGGATCTGCCCCAACATGAAGGCCACGTGCGTCACGCGATGCCGCCGGCTCAGCGCGTCCAAACGCCGTTCGAACCTGCCCAGCTCCAAGGCGCGGAGCGACGGACGGCTCGGCGGGTAACTGCTGGTGCGGATTTCGGGAGTTGGCACGCGGGCGCGGATGATCGCATAGTCCGCCGCAAGTTGAGCGCCTATCAGGAAGTCGTCGAGATTCGCACCCCCGGGCGTGGTTTCACGAACGTCACGGCCAAAATCCAAGAGGTCGTGCAGCGCAGCGGCCTGCAAACCGCGCTGTGTACGGTGTTCATCCAGCACACCTCGGCCAGCTTGGTCATTCAAGAGAACGCCGACCCCAACGTCTTGCGCGATCTGGGCGAATGGCTCGCCGAGCTGGCCCCGGAATCACGCCCCTGGATCCACGACGACGAGGGGCCCGACGACATGCCGGCCCACGCGCGCTCGGCCGTGACCAAGACGTCAGAAACCATCCCGGTGACGGCCGGACGCTTGGCCCTCGGCACCTGGCAGGGGCTGTACGTGTGGGAGCACCGCCAACGGCCTCACGCGCGGCGGCTGGTCGTTCACGTCTCGGGCGACTGAACCGTAGCGGCGCTACGCCGCCTGCTCGCTCACGACTTGGCGTCGCACCGTGCGTTCGGTGCCGACCGCGCTCAGGTTCAGCTGCACCGGCAGCACCACCATGGGCACGCCCACGTGCTGCAGCCGCCGCTGAATGATGAACGCCGTCTCGTTGTGCAAGAGCCGGTTCCAGGCAGTGTCTTCGTCGAAGATGATCTGGCCAGCCACGACCAGCGCCTTCGGGTACTGGCCCAGCAGCTCCTGGCCGAGCTTTTCGGCTTCGACCGCCACCTCGGTGCCGACCGCGTAGCAACTTTGCGAAGGCAACCCGAGCGCGCGGGCAAAGCCGCGATAGCGCTCCAAGTGGGCTTGCGTGCGCGCTTCCAGCTGCTCCAGCTCGCCGACGCCCTTGAAGCTGTCCGAGTCGACCACCGCGATGCTGACGAAGACCACGCCGGCAAAATGCCCGGGAAACATGCGCATCAACGTCAAGAGCGCGTGCCGCCCGAGTCCGCTGTAGCGACCGACGAACAGGATTGCCACCGGCTTGTCCGCGTCCAGGGACGCGGGTTGGGCGCCGACGGGGCCGAGCGCGGCGGGGCCGTACAGCTCCGGGCTCTCTTCGTGGCCGGGCAGCTCGCCGTCCAGCTTCTCCAACGCTTTGACGACCAAGCCGTAGTGCCGGCGAATGGCGAAGCAAACCAGCGTGAGCAGGGCCGTGATCAGCACCGTGAGCCAACCGCCGTCGGCCAGCTTTTCGTACACCGTGATGGCAAGGATGGTGGCGCACAACAGCGCCGCCAGCACGTGAGCGGGCAGGTGCTTGTACCAAAGCGGGTCTTCGCGACGGGCCCGCCACCAAAACAGCGTCATGGCCACGTTCGACAACGTGAACGTCAAGAAGACGTTGATCGAATACATCACCACCAGCCGCGACACGTCGCCGCCCGTGTAAATCAACGACAGCGCGCCCGCGCCGGCCATCAGCATCACGCCGTTGCGCATGGTGAGGCGCTCCGACAGGGCGGAGAAGCGATGCGGCAACCAGGAGTCGGTGGCCATGTTGGCCATCACGCGCGGCCCATCGAGAAAACCAGCCTGGGCCGCGACGAACAGCAGGCCGCCTTCGGCCAACAGCGAGAGCACCACGAACACGCGCCCCAACGGCAAGCCCAGCAGCTGCCAGCCGCCCGCGACGCGATCGAACAAAACGAAGTTCATCGTTTTGCCGGCTTGGGGCGTCACCCCGACCAATAGGTAAGCGAGCAAGATGCCGCCGGCGGTGAGCGCCAGCGACGTCGCCATCAGCACCATCGTGCGCTGGGCGGTGCGGACGCGCGGCTCGCGCATGATGCCGACACCGTTCGACACCGCTTCGATGCCCGTGTACGTGCCGCCACCCAGCGAGTACGCGCGCACGAACAGCGCCAGAGTGCCGGCCAGCCCCAGCGTGGCCTTGGTGTGCGACACGCTACCGTGAACGCTGGCCGCCACCGCTCCCGCATCCGTCAAGTGACCACCGATGGCGATGCCGAGCACGATGGCGTGCGTGAGCAAGAACAGCGCAAAAACCGGGGCAATCGCCGTCACCGACTCTTTGACGCCGCGCAGGTTCATCAACGTGAGCCCGGCCAAGCCCACGAACGCGAAGGCCAGCTTCAGCCCCAACCAACCCTCCGGCAAGAAGCTGAAGATCTGATCGGCGCCCGAAGCGATCGAGATGGTGATGGTGAGCACATAGTCGACCAGCAAGGCCGCACCCGACAGCACGCCCACGCGCGGGCCCAGCAGCTTGGAGGCCACGACGTAGCCGCCACCGCCCGCCGGAAATTGCTCGATGATGCGGCTATAGCCGTAGCTGATCACGAACACCGTGAGCGCCATGGCCAGGGCCAAGAACACGGCCAGCCCCTGGTGCTCGCCCAGCTGGCGAAAGGCTTCGTCCGGGCCGTAGGCGCTCGACGACAACCCGTCGGCTCCCAAACCGACCCAGGCCAAAAGGGCGACCAGCGAAAGCTTGTGAAAGGCGTGCGGATCCTTGACGTCGCGAGGCGCGCCAAAAAGCACGCGACGAAAGCGTTGAACGGCAGTCATGGTGACGCCGACAAACGTGCGTCGCCCGACCTCAGGAATGGATCAGGATGGGGCGCGAACCCGTAAGGAAAACATAAGGGCGCCTCACGCCGCCAAGTGCACGTGTTTCAAGAACTTTTCCGAATTCGTCGCCAGCCCCACGCAAGCAGGCCCAGCACGCACAGCAGCGCCAAGGTGGGCTCGGTGTCGAACGGCTCGTGGCGCAGCAGGGCATGCGCGACCCGCGCCGCGCTGAACACGAACAACAGCGCTGCAATCGGCCACAGCTCGTGCTCGGTCCGAGCCACGCGCTGATCGGGCAACGAGGCAGGCTCGTCGATTCGTTCGCTGGCCGTCAACGTGGACCTGAACCGTTGCTCGGTACGCGGCCGCGTGAGTGGGATGAGCTTTCCCATCACCCCAGTCTGCGACGCCAACGATCAAGATGTCGTAAGGATTGACACGCTTGGCATCAAGAAGCGTGCGGCCCCGCTAGCCCTTCGGCCGATTCGCGACGCGCACCACCAGCCGCAGCCCCGACCACGTCGCGTCAATGGCGCAGACCTTGTTGTCGACCAAGCCCCGCGGCAGCGCGTGTTGGCGCACGAGGTGCTCGGTCATGTCGGTCTCGACGCCCGAAGCGCGCTTGGGCCAGGCGATCCACAGGCCTCCGCTGGGCACGAGCGCGGCGTGCAGCTTGGGCAGCAAGCGCTCGAAGGCGGCCTCGCTGTCGAAGAACGCCACCAGCACGTCGAACGGGCCCTTGGCGCGTCCGAACGACACCGCTTTCACGCCCGGCGGCAGCTCGCCCAGGGTCCGCGCAAAATCCGCGGGGGCACCCGCCAGCGCCAGCCTGCTCCCGGCTTTGATGCCCAATTTTTGGGGTAACGGGGTGCCCGAATAACCAGCCACGCCCGGGGAAACTAGCAGATCGGCCGAGGACGGGTATAACGGCCGCCGACCATGCTGGACCTGCGCGTCAAGACCCCACCGGAGTGGCTGGAAGCCGTTTTCGGCGACTTCGACGCCTTCCTGCTCGACCACGCCAACTGCGAGCGGAAGGCCTCTGCCACCGGCATGTCCTTCGTTGCGCGCTATCCGGACCGCCGCGAGCTACTCGATCCGATGATCGAGTTCGCGAAGGAAGAGCTCGAGCACTTCCACATCATGTACCGCATCTGCGCCGAGCGGGGCCTCACCTTGGCCGACGACTACAAAGACCCGTACGTCAACGCGCTCCGCTCCCAGATCCGCGCGGGCGGCGACATCCATTTCTTGGATCGGCTGCTGGTGTCGGGCGTGGTCGAAGCGCGCGGCTGCGAGCGCCTGTTCATGGTGGCCGAAGCGCTGAAAGAACGCGGTTCGGCGCTGCACACGCCCTACATGGAGCTGGCGCGCGCCGAATCGCGCCACCATGCCTTCTTCTTTCGCATGGCACGCCTGTACTTCAGCGAAGCCGAGGTGCGGGAGCGCGGCGGTCAAATGCTCGACTTCGAAGCCGAGCTCGTCAGCCGTTTGCCACACCGCGCCGCCGTGCACTGAGCCAGATGTCCGAGCTGGCCCGGCGTCAGTACCTCGAGCGCTACGCCGAGCCGGAAGCAGCTTGGGCCCATGAGCTACGCACGCAGTACGCCGCCGGGCTGGTGGTGCCGCTGCAGCGGGAACGAGAGTCCTTTCTCGACAACCTCGCGCCTGCTTTGGGCGAGGCGGGGGGTCGGGTGCTGGTCGTCGCCGTGGTCAACGCCACCGACGAAGCGCCTGCCGCCACGCACGAAGCCAACGCGCGCTTGCTGCGGGTGCTGACCGACCGGCTGATGCCGCGCCAGCAACTGCCCACGCTGGAGCGCTCGCCGGCCCGCGCCCTGTTGGGCCGCCTGGGCGGCTTCGATCTGTTGCTGCTCGATCGCGCTTCGCCCGGCCAACGCATGCCGCTCGGTCAAGGGGTCGGGCTGGCGCGCCGCACCGGCATGGATCTGCTGCTGCAAC
The DNA here is from genome assembly GCA_040348565.1 of Myxococcales bacterium. Classification (GTDB taxonomy): domain Bacteria; phylum Myxococcota_A; class Polyangia; order Polyangiales; family Polyangiaceae; genus PMG-095. Next base: position 14,389 of record JBEQSW010000448.1, read on the forward strand.
TCCATCAGCTCGGAGGTCTCGCCTCGCCTTGGCTGGCGACGACCGACGCCGACGCCGAGCCACCGGCAAGTTACTTTCCGACTCTCGCCGCGGTCGCACCCCTGACGCCGAGCGGCGCGCGGCGCGTCGCGGTGACATTGCCGTTCTGGCACACCCCGTCGGGTGACGCCGCCATCGACCGCGCGACCGCGGACTACGAGCTTTCGCTGCGTTACTACACGCTCGGCTTGGCGGCCGCAGGCTCGCCCTACGCCTACCAGAGCATGGGCAGCTCGCTCGCCGTCGCGGCCGATGCCTACGCCGAAGTGCGAGGTTTTCCGCGGAGAAACGCCGGTGAGGACTTCTACTTGCTCGACAAGCTGGCCAAGGTCGGCGTGCTGCACCGCCCGGCGTGCGAACCGATCCGTTTGCGCAGTCGCGTCTCCGATCGAGTGCCGTTCGGCACCGGGCGCAAGGTGGGAGAAATCGTCGAAAACGGCGGCGACCTGTCGACTTATCACCCCAGGGTGTTCGAGCTACTGCGCGTGACGCTCGCGGGGCTGCGCGACGCGGTGGCGACGCGCGACGCCGAAGCGTTGCCCCGGCACCTGAAGGAGCAGCTCGATCCGGGCACCATCGGCGCCGTGTCGAGCGCGCTCGACGAGCTGCAAGCCTTCGAGGCGCTGCCGGCCATGTTCGGCGCCTCCCCCGACGCGCGCGTGCGCGAGCGGCGGCTGCTCACGTGGTTCGACGCGCTGCGCACGCTGCGCTTCATCCATCTGATCGAAGTGCCGGCCGGGCTGTCGCGACTGCCTTTGTACGAAGCGCTGGCGCAGGCTCCGTTCTGTCCGTTCTGGACCCCACAAAGCGACATAAACACGCTGAGAATCGCAGCTTCTGACGCTGAACGCGCGCTCCCCTCCGATATTGGCGCTGAGAGCCGCATTTCTGCGGCTGTCAACGGTCCCTGAACATCTCCCTACCCGGTCTTTTGTTTAGTAGACCCCTAGATATGGGTTGACTGAACAGGCGTAACCACAATATGTTGCGCCTCTGCTTTCGAGCCCTGGCCAGCCGGTCAGCGCTATGAAGGTGAACAGTAGAGGGCTCGGCAGCAGTCCCGGGCTCTCCTTATCGGATTCGTGTGACCACAGCTAGCTCGGTGGTCTGGCAGACCTTCGCCAGCACCGGGCATTCCGTTTCCATTGAGTTTCGTGCCAGCGGGGCAACAGCCCGGCGGCGTAGTGAAGACTAAGTCGAGGTAGGTCAGGCCCCCACATGCCTGACTGACTGGCCGACGTGCGGGCTGGAACCGCGCGTCACTGATGCGAGGGAGAGACAACATGGTGCAGGCAATTGACGTCGGCGGACCGGTTTCGCAGACGGAAGAAGAGACGAGCTCGGGCCGACAGAGCGGCATGGCCCCCGCGACCGCCATGCGCGTCAAGAAGCGCAACGGCGAGGCCGAGCCGGTCGACGTCAACAAGATCGTCAAGGCCGTGAGCCGCAGCGCTCAGGGTCTCACGCGCGTCGACTCCATGCGCGTCGCGCTCAAGACCATCGGCGGCTTGTTCGACGGCGCCACCACCCAGGCGCTCGACCAGCTCTCCATCCAGACCGCGGCCAGCCTGATCGCGGAAGAGCCCGAGTATTCGCGCTTGGCGGCGCGCCTGCTGGCGACGTTCATCGACAAAGAAGTTCAGCACCAAGACGTGCACTCCTTCTCTCAGTCGATCGGCCTCGGGCATCGCCTCGGCTTGGTCAACGACCGCGTGCTCGATTTCGTAACCCGCGCCCAGCGCAAGCTGAACGACGCGCTCGAGAACGACAAGACCGACCGCTTCGAGTACTTCGGCCTGCGCACCGTCTACGACCGCTACTTGCTGCGCAACCCCAAGACGCGCCAAGTCATCGAGACGCCCCAGCAATTCTTCCTGCGCGTGGCTTGCGCGCTGTCCGAAACGGTCATGGAAGCGCTGCAGATGTACCGGCTGTTCTCGTCGCTCGAGTACATCCCGAGCTCCCCCACCCTGTTCAACTCGGGCACGCGCCACGAGCAGCTTTCCAGCTGCTTTTTGCTGGATTCACCCGGCGACCACCTGGAAGACATCTACAAAAAATACACCGACGTCGCGCTGCTCTCGAAGTTCTCGGGCGGCATCGGCCTGTCGTATTCGCGCGTGCGCTCGCGCGGCTCTTTGATCGAGTCGACGAACGGCTACTCCAGCGGCATCGTGCCGTGGTTGAAGACGCTGGACGCATCGGTGGCGGCGGTGAACCAGGGCGGCAAGCGCAAGGGCGCCTGCGCCGTGTACCTCGAGCCGTGGCACGCGGACGTGGAAGAGTTCCTCGAGCTGCGCGACAACAGCGGCGACGCCCAACGCCGCACCCACAACCTGAACCTGGCCAACTGGATTTGCGATCTGTTCATGCGTCGCGTGGAGAGTGACGGCGACTGGTCGCTGTTCGATCCCAAGGCCGTGCCGACCCTCACCGATCTGTACGGTCCTGACTTCGACGCTGCCTACGAAAAGGCGGAGGCCGAAGGCCTGGCGGTCAAGAAAGTGCGCGCGCGCGATCTGTACGCGCGCATGATGCGCACCCTGGCCGAGACCGGCAACGGCTGGATCACCTTCAAAGACAAGTCGAACCTGGCCTGCAATCAGACGGCGCTGCCGGGCCGCACCGTGCATTTGTCCAACTTGTGCACCGAAATCCTGGAAGTGACGTCGGACTCCGAGACCGCCGTCTGCAACCTGGGCTCGATCAACCTGGCGCGCCACGTCACGCCCGAGGGCTTCGATTTCGAGAAGCTCGCCCGCACCGTGCACGTTGCGGTTCGCCAGCTCGATCGCGTGATCGACCTCAACTACTACCCGATCGCGCAGACCAAGACGTCCAACTCCGCTTGGCGCCCGGTCGGCCTGGGCGTGATGGGCCTGCAGGACGTGTTTTTCGAGCTGAAGCTGCCCTTCGACTCGCAGGAAGCGCGCGACCTGTCCAAGCTGATCGCTGAGGAAATTTACTACCACGCGCTGTCGGCGTCTTGCGATCTCGCGGCCGAGAAGGGACCGCACCCGGCGTTCCTCGAGACGCGCGCCTCGCGCGGCGAGCTGCAGTATCAGGCCTGGGGCGTCGAGCCCGAAGGCAAGCAGCGCTTCAGTGATCTGCGCGAGCGCATCATGCAGGTGGGTCTGCGCAACTCGCTGTTGATCGCCATCGCCCCGACCGCGACCATCGCCGCCATTGCCGGCTGCTACGAGTGCATCGAGCCGCAAGTGTCGAACCTGTTCAAGCGCGAGACGCTGTCGGGCGAGTTCCTGCAGGTGAATCGCTACTTGGTCGCCGACCTGGTGCGCTTGGGCTTGTGGAACGACGAGACGCGCAACCAGCTGAAGCACGCCGAAGGTTCCGTGCAAAACCTCACGGATTTGCCGGACAACCTGCGCACCCTGTACCGCACCGCCTGGGAGCTGCCCATGCGCAGCCTGATCGACATGGCTGCCGATCGCGGCGCCTTCATCGACCAGAGCCAGTCGTTGAACCTGTTCAGCGAAGCCCCCAACATCGGTCAGTTGTCGAGCATGTACTTCTACGCTTGGAAGAAGGGCATCAAGACGACGTACTACCTGCGTTCACGCCCGGCGACGCGCATCCAGAAAACGAGCGTGGCGCCCACGTCGAGCGCGGCGCCGAAGAAGGAGTACACCGACACCGAGAAGGTGGTCTGCTCGCTCGAAAATCCCGAGAGCTGCGAGGCTTGCCAGTGATGAACCAGCACCGCAGGCCGGAAAAGCTGCTCGATCCGGGGCTGTGCCTGTCGCTCCGCCCGATGCAGTACCCGGGCTTCTTCGACATGTACAAGAGCGCGATCAAGAACTCTTGGACGGTGGACGAAGTCGACTTCGCCAGCGACGTCGACGACATTCGCAAAAAGCTCGGCCCGCGCGAACGGCACCTGATCGAGCGCTTGGTGGCGTTCTTCGCCACCGGCGACAGCATCGTGTCGAACAACCTGGTGTTGAACCTGTACAAGCACATCAACGCGCCCGAAGCGCGCATGTACTTGTCACGCCAGCTGTACGAAGAGGCGCTGCACGTCCAGTTCTACCTCACGCTGCTCGACACCTACATTCCCGATCACGACTCGCGCGCCAAGGCGTTCTCGGCCATCGAGAACATCCCGTCCATCCGCAAGAAGGGCGAGTTCTGCTTCAAGTGGATCGACTCGATTCAAGACATGAATCGCATCGAGACGCGGGCGCAGCGCCGGCAGTTCTTGATGAACCTCATCACGTTCGCGGCGGCCGTGGAAGGCTTGTTCTTCTTCGCGGCGTTCGCCTACGTTTACTACCTGCGCTCGCGCGGTCTCTTGCACGGCTTGGCCACGGGGACCAACTGGGTGTTCCGTGACGAGAGCGCGCACATGCAGTTCGCGTTCGAGGTGGTGAAGCAGGTGCGCGAGCAAGAGCCGGATCTGTTCGACGCCGACATGCAAAAAGACGTCGTGACCATGCTCGAGGAAGCGGTCGAGGCGGAGACGCAGTTCGCCGAAGACCTACTGGGCGATGGCCTGGCCGGCTTGTCGCTGCGTGACGTGCGCGGCTACCTGGAGTACGTAGCCGACCAGCGCCTGCAGCAGCTCAGCATGCCCAAGCGCTACGGCACCAAGAACCCCCTGTCCTTCATGGAGCTGCAGGACGTGCAGGAGCTGACCAACTTCTTCGAGCGCCGCGTGGCCTCGTACCAGGTCGGCGTGACCGGCGAAGTGACGTTGGACGGCGCGTTCTAGCATCGACGGGGCGGCCCCTCCGCCCCGAGCTCTTTTGCGATTTCGCGACGGATTTCGCGCCGTCTGCCACGACGACGTACGTCAGCATCGGCCCCTGCGACATTGACCGCGATGCGGGGCAGCCCTGTGTCGCCGCGTACAGCACACATCTTGGGCTGCCAAGCCGCAGCCTGAATCGCAGAAGCTTCTGTAGCGGATCCAGGCCGCCCTGAACGAGCGAGATTTTTTCACAGGGAGGATGTGGAGGACGGGAGGACGAGACGGAGGCGAGAATTTTGGGGTACGCGCTGCCGCCAGCGAGTCTGCTGCATCGCGGGCTCAGCCCCTCCAGCTTTCTCTCGAGGGAAATATTTTTGGTTTTGGTCCTCCAAAAACAAAAATGCGTTCTCGTCTCCCTGCGTCCTCCCGTCCTCCCGTCCTCCCTGTTGATCTCAGTCACTCGAATGGGGCTGTCAGAACGCTAGCGGCCCGAGGCGGTCGCTAGGCTTGGCCTTTCGACGCCACGGTAGTTTCTGCAAGGGATCTGCGGCGCGGCAGCCCAAGATGTGATGAATCCTTAGCCTGAGCACGTACGCGGGGCCGCTGTACCAAATCCGAAAAGGCAGCTCGGCCGAGAACACGGGCGCGGGCGGGCAACTGCGCGACGTCGGCCAGACTCCAGATGGCTTCGCCGATACGGCAACGGTGGACGAGGCCTGCGCCGGCACCGTTTGCACCATCGCGGTGCTCTACGACCAGTCCGGGAAGGCCACCATTTGGCCGTTGCCAAGAAGGGTATTCAGGCGGGCGGGCCCAACGCGAACCTGCATGACTTCGAGTCCAGCGCGACGCCGCTCGTCGGGCACTTTCTACGAGGGCGCCATCGTCGCGGACTTTCCTGCCGACGTCACCGAGCTTGCGGTGATGCGGAACGTGCAAGCCGTGGGCTACGGGAAGTCGACGGATTAAGGGCGCGTTGTCGTTCCAACGCAGGCGACGGCCGCCGCGACTTTTAGAAGCTGCTGAACACCCAGCCAATTTTGGCGACCGCGTTCTGGCCCGAGACGCGCAGATCGAGACGCGGCCGGATGGCGTCGGCTTTAGGGTCGCGCGGCTCTTTCAGCATGAAAGTGACGCCGATGCCCAGGCCGGCGACGGCGACGCCGGTGAGAATGCCGGTGGTGATCAACAGGCCGCGGCGGCGGACGTCGTGCTCGGCGCAAGTGGTGTCGCAGGTGCTGGGGTCGTTGCCACGCGCGGCCGCGAACCCGGTGACGACAGCGCCGCCGGCGCTCACGCTGCTGAGGCCGAAGGCGATCAGGGTCGGAATGCGCATGCCCAGCCACACGATTTCGTGGCGGAAGCTGCGCGAGGGCGGAAGCTCTTTGGGCGGGGTCAGCTGAAGGCGGAGCGGCGCGGGCGGTAGCGCCGGCAACGCCGAGCCGACGGCCAGCCGCGGAATTTCTTCGGCGGAGCGCTTGACGGGTGCAAGCTCGGTTTTAGGTGTTGGGGGGGATGAGTCAGCTTCGGTAGACGCGGGCTCGGTAGCGTGAGCTGTGTGCGCAAACGCCAACACGCCGCAGAGACTGCTAGCGCAGAGCCAGCCGTGGAGCTGAGTCCGAGTCGTCATCAAAAATTGTCTCCTCGAGCGCGGAGATCGCGCCCCAGTTGCTACCGTCGGCGCGCTGAACGGCGCGTCCGCTTTCGAACGTAACAGTGCGCAGCGTGCGTGTGGGAAATTATTGTCCGCCCACGCTTGCGCACATCGTGTGCCAGCGCTCTGCCGACCAGCGACGTGTGTGCAGAAGTACGTGGCGCAGCGCAGCGCGCGCCACGCGTTGCGTCAGCCGTGCAGCTCGCGCGAGGGAACGATGGTGACGCCCGGAACAGCCGTAAGCGTTTTTTCGAGCAGCACGCGAGCCACGTCGCGCGCCTGAACAGGGCGAATGCCCGCCGGAATGAGCCCAGAGATGGGCCGGAGCAAACGGGTCGCCCAAACTTCGCCGGCGCGCGTCGGCTGCCCCAGCCGCTCGCGATCACCGACCAACAACGATGGCTGCACAATGACGACGCTGGTGTAACCGAGCGTCACCGCTGCCGCCTGCATCTCGCCCTTGACGCGATTGTAGAAGACGCGCGACTTGGCGTCGGCGCCCAGCGCCGAGACGATGCCCAAACGCGTGGCGCCAGCAGCACGCCCCGCGCGAGCCACCGCCACCACGTAGTCGTGATCCACGCGCCGAAACGCGGCTTCGGAGCCGGCCACTTTGATGGTGGTGCCGAGCGCGACGTACACGTCGTCGCACGCCGGTAGCGGCGGAAGGTCGTCGAAGTCGACAACGTGCTCGCTCACCTTCGACGGCTTGGCATCGCCCGCCCCGGGGCGCCGCACCAGGCTGTGCACGGCCGAGTAGACCGAGCTTTGGCTCAGCAGCTGCAAGAGCTCGCGCCCTACCAGCCCACTTGCCCCCGCCAACACGGCTACTTTCGCGCCCGAGCTCGTCATGGGGTTGTCGGTTACCATGCCGGGCGCCAGGCGCTATGCTTTTGCCCATGTGCCGGAACATTCGCCCGCTGTTCAACTTCGAACCGCCCGCCACCGACGAAGAAGTGTTCGCTGCCGCGCTGCAGTTCGTGCGCAAAGTCAGCAACCAGCGCAAACCCAGCGGTAAGAACCTGATCACGTTCGACCAAGCCGTGGAAGAGATCGCGGCCGTCACCCGTCGCTTGGTCGACTCGCTGGAAACCACGGCGGCTCCGAAAAATCGCGACGAAGAAGCGACGAAGGCCAAGGCGCGCTCCGCGCTTCGTTTCGGCCGCGCGTAGCCCGCCCCGTGTCCAACCTGCTGCTCTTCTCCATTCCGGGCTTTCTCACCCTCCTGGTTTTGGAGGTGCTGTGGACCCGTCGCCTCCGGCGGGAGGGCGCGAGCAGTCTGTTGGGCTACGAGAAGAAAGACACCCTGGCCAGCCTCGCCATGGGCATCGGCAACGTGATCATCAGTGCCTTCACGACGCTGGGTGCGATGGCGCTGTGGTCCTGGGGCTACCAGCACCGGTTGCTGGACTTGGGTCGACCGGCGCTGTGGTGGTCGTGGCTCGTGCTCTTCTTCGCCGAAGACCTTTGCTACTACTGGTTTCACCGTACGCATCACGGCGTGCGGCTGCTGTGGGCGGCGCACGTCAACCACCACACCAGCCAGTTTTTCAATCTGTCCACCGCGCTGCGCCAACCGTGGTTCACACCCGTCACCGGTCCGATATTTTGGCTCCCGCTCGCATTGCTGGGCTACGCGCCGCCGATGATTCTGACGGCCCAAGCCATCAGCCTCATCTACCAATTCTGGATCCACACCGAAACCGTGAAGCGGCTGCCGCGGCCGTTGGAGTGGCTGCTCAACACGCCGTCTCACCACCGGGTGCACCACGGCAAGAACGTCGCCTATTTGGATCGCAACCACGCCGGCGTATTGATCCTTTGGGATCGCCTGTTTGGTACTTTCGCAGCCGAGAACGAGCAAGACCCCGTGCGCTACGGCATCACCCACGACGTTACGACGTTCAACCCGCTGCGCATCGCGGTGCACGAGCTGGTCGCCCTAGCGCGGGACCTGCGCCGCGCCGGCTCCCTGCAGCACGCGCTCGGCTACTTGCTGGCTCCTCCTGGTTGGAGTCCCGACGGCTCGACCCTCACCGCCGCCCAGCTGCGCGCCGAGCTGCGGGTGAGCGCAGGCGCACGTTCTCGCGATTGACTCGGTTTTCGGGCACATTTTGGCTGCGCGGCCGAGGCACGTCGAGAAATCGCAACCCGCACGACATCCGCCGGACGGGCTGTCTCGTATAGGATGCGTCCACGATGCTGGGATCGTCTCGTTCCTTGTCCGGGGAAGCCGCCGAGCTTGCGTTGCGCCCGGAGTCCAAGCCACCGTACAAGTACGCGCGCTCGCACCGTCTGCTGGAAGTATGCGGGCTCGGGGTCGCGGCCGCGTTGATGTTGACCACGGCCGCGCTCGGAATGCGCGCGCTGCCGGAAGGCGGCGTGTGGCTGGCACTGCTGGCTTGCTTCGCCGGGCTGTGCGTCGCCGATTTCATGAGCGGGCTCGTGCATTGGAGCGCCGATACGTATGGCAGCCCGACCACGCCCGTATTCGGCGGCTTCGTACGCACGTTCCGTGAGCACCACGCCGACCAAATCGACATCACGCGCCACGACTTCATCGAAACCAACGGTGACGTTTGCATCTTCAGCTCGCCGGTGCATTTCGCGCTGCTGCTGGTGGTCGAAGATCCGTTCGGGCTCGCCTGTATTTTCGGCGTCTTCTTCGGCAGCTACTTCAATTCGCAGCTGCACAAGTGGGCCCATTCGGCGGAGCGCCCCCGGCTGGTGCGCCTGTTTCAACGCCTGCGCCTAGTGCTGTCGCCACGCCACCATTCGCGCCACCACTCGGGCCCGCACCTCACCCACTATTGCATCACCAACGGCTGGATGAACACGCTGCTCGACGGCATCGGCTTCTTCCGCAAGCTCGAGTGGCTGCTGCTCCAGCTCGGCCTTCGCCGAACCACGTAGAACGCCGCCGGGCCTCTCCGACCGAAGTCAGAAGTGGTTGGGATTTTGGCGGTCGCGGTAGGCGTGTTCGCGCGCCCTTCGCTCGCACCAGAATGACTTAGCGTGCGACGTCATCCTGAGACGCAGCGGGGCCGAAACGTAGCTGCTTCGCAGCGCGCGGTCGCTAAAAGCAGGTGTTGCAGGGGATGAGGTCGCTGCGGAGCGAGAAGCCGTCTTGGTCGGCGTCGTCGGTCCAGAAGAAGCGTTTGAAGCCACCGCTGCATTCGGAATTGGGCGCGAGGGCGATGCCCTCGTTGTTGGAGTTGGGCAGCGAGCTGGGACGTTGAAACAGGCGGTACAGGACGAATTTGCCACGTGATGCGGAGTCAGCCCGCGTGTCGACCCGCAAGATGCCGGACTGGTTGTCGCAGCCATCGTCGCAGTTGAACCAGAGGTCGCCCGTGTCGCGGTCGAACTCGAGCCCCATCACGCCCTTGGTGGGCGCCGAAATCGTCGCCAAAAGCGCGGCCGAGCCGTCGGCGTGGTTGAGCGCGAAACCGTACAGCTTGCCGCTCTCTTCGATGCCTACGAAAAATAGGCCGGTGCCGTGGTTGGCGTACTCGGCCGGCGCGTAGGCGCGAGCTTTGCTTTCGTCCAAGAAACCTTGCGTCGTCAGGTAGCTGTCGGGCACCCAGGTGATGCCTTCGATCCCGGTGTTGGCGCCCAGCTTGGGCAACAGCGCCGTGAGGTTCCATTCGCGCGTAGCGGTCAAGCTCGTGCCGGCCCCCGAGACGTCGTAGCGCAGCACCGACGGGCGGCTGGTGGAAGCATCGTCGCCATCGTGCTCGGTGCCGACGTACACGCCGTCGGCCACGCTGGCGCCGAAGGTGACGCCCTCGGAGTCGGGTTGGCCCTTGCCGGTGGGATAGTGCAAGACCTTGCCCGCCGCCCAACCGTTCGTGCTGTCGGGCGCGTAGCCGCTGCCGCTTTGCACCAAGCGAAATAGCGTGCCGGAAAGGTTATTCACGGCCCATAGCGCGCCCGTAGCGCCGGCCGCGGCCGGCTCGTAGGTGAGGCCGCTCAGATCGCTTTTGAATTGCGGCTCGAGATCGAGCGTTTTGACGTCGTTTTTTCCCGGCCAAGGCGCTAGCGCAGCCGACGTGTTGGGGCAGCTGCTGCCAGTGCCGGCCGCGCCGCCCACGGCTGCACCCGCCACCCCCGCCGCGCCAGACACGGCGTTGCTCATGCCCGCCGCACCCGCGCTGGCTCCACCAACACCGCCGCCGCCGCTTCCGGTCTGCGTCGAGCCTGCCGTCGCGCTGCTGCCGCCAGGGTTGCTGCCGGCTGCGGCGTTGGCTGCGCCACCGGCGCCGCTGCCGCTCGTGGAACCGGGCGGGGTGACGTGGTCCGCCGCTTGCTCGCTACCGCAGCCCGCGAGCGCGCTCAGCAGCAACGAAGCGCACAAACGCCCGCAGCCCGCGCGTGGCACAAAAAATAACGTCATCGACCAGTCTTTCTGGAGGTAGCAGATTGCTGAGTCGACCCGCCGAACAAATCTTGCTGCACCGGCTCGCCGTGCTTGCCGAAAGCGTCCGCACTTTCGCCAGCGGGCGCTTGCCGCCCACGCGCGCGCACCGGCGCTTTCGCGCGCTCCGCAAGCGCAGCGCGCGCCGCTGCCACGTCGAAGCGCTCGACCACCTCGGGCCCTTCGAAGCGCACGTTGTTGCCGAGCGGATTGGTCGGGTAAATGTCGAGGGGCAGGCTGGAGCTGCGCGCCTGGGCATCGCCGAGCAGCTGCTCGGCGTCGGCCTCGGGATCCAGCCAGCCGTCGTAGAGCTCGGGCGGCAACACCAGCGGCATGCGGTCGTGGAACGCCGCCGCCTGCTCGCTGGGCG
>JBEQSW010000452.1:0-4776 GCA_040348565.1 Myxococcales bacterium
CGGCGACAGCGTCCCGGGCTTCTGCACCACTCTGACCGCGGCAGCCCCTACGCCAGCGACGACTACCGCGCCGCGCTGCGAGCCCATCACGTCTGTCCGAGCATGAGCCGCAAGGGCGACTGCTGGGACAATGCTGTGGCCGAGAGCTTCTTCGCGTCCTTGCGCGCCGAGCTCGTTGACCATGAGCGCTTCGCGACTCGGCGGGCCGCCATCAACGCTATCGCCGACTACATCAACAACTTCTACAACGCCAAGCGACGCCACTCGCACCTCGGCTACCTCAGCCCCATCGAGTTCGAATTGCGATCACAAGTTCAGCAGCAAGTGGCATAATCAGGCTGTCCACCGAACCGGGGGATCTTCATCTCGAGCCGTTACGGCTTGCAACTTCACGGACCGCAGCTGACTTCTGGCTCGGGGGCTAGACCGGCAGCAGCCTCGCGGCTCGCAGCAGATTCGCGGCTCGCAGGAGGCTCACGGCGAGCAGCAAACTCCGGCGCTACAAACCCTTGTGGCTCGACGCAAGCGACGGACCGATGCGGCGCCAACAAAACAGCCGTTAGACGACGCCCACGTCGTAGCTCTCCCCGCCCAGCTCAGCCCTCCCCGATCTCCCCCTCCTCTCGAGCCGTTACGGCTTGTCACATTTCGTCGACTGGCCAGAGACGGTGCAAACCGTGCCCGGCTTGCACTTCTCGGAGGGAATGAAGCGCTCGTTCTGGCAGGTGATGAGCGCCTTCTTGTCTTCGCTGCAAGCGATGTGTCCGCTTAGCGATTTATCGCAGACGTCACCCAGCTTGGCGACGGTTTGATCGCAGCCGAGCTTGCCCCCGGCGGAGCTGCACTGGCCTTCGCCGCGGCAAAAATATTGGGCGGTCATGTGCCCGTCGCTGCACGACAGCACTTGGGTCTTGTCGACCGAGCACGCCTTCGCGTTCTGCTTTTTGCAGCCCTCACCCACCTCGGCCACGGACTGATCGCAGTTGGCTTGACCGCCGACCATTTCGCAACCGCGCGGTCCACGGCAAGGGACGCGCTCGAACTTGCGCGAATGGCAGGCCAACATGGCATCGTCACCGGCGCAAACCGCCACGCCTTCGTCACCCTTGCCGCAGACGTCGCCAGGCCGGTTGCCAGAGACGTCGCACGACGTGCTCTCTTGAACCGTAGCGCAGCCCGCCTTGCCCCGGCAGGGCGTCTCCACGAACTTACCGTCGTCGCAAACGATCGCGCGCTGGGCGTCCAGACAGCGCATTTCACGCGGGTCGCAGGAGCTGCCCGGCCCAGGCTTGCACGACGAAAAGGCGAGCAAGCCGAGGAGCAATAGCGGCAATTGCGACTTCACGCCCCGACTTCAGCGAAGTCCGCGACATCTTTCCAGCACAAAGAACGCCCGGCTTGCGGCTTCCGAGGCAGGGCTTTAGGTTCGGTGCCCGCCCGCGCGGCGCAACTGGGCGCCGCGGAGCGATTTTCGAGGAGAGAAACATGGGTCTTCACATCGGCAGCATTGCCCCAGACTTCGAGCAGGATTCGACCGCCGGCAAGATTCGTTTCCACGAATGGCTGGGTGGCAAATGGGCCCTTCTGTTTTCGCACCCCAAGGACTTCACCCCCGTGTGCACTACCGAGCTCGGGCGCACCGCCAACCTGAAGGCCGAGTTCGACAAGCGCGGCGTCAAAGCCATCGCCGTCAGCGTGGACTCGGTGCAAGACCACGAGCGCTGGATCCCGGACATCGAGGAGACTCAAAACGCGAAGATGAATTTCCCCATCCTGGGTGATTCGGATCGCAAGGTGTCCAAGCTGTACGACATGATTCACCCCGAAGCGAACGACACCTTGGCGGTCCGCTCGGTGTTCTTCATCGACCCGAACAAGAAGATCCGCGCGATGATCACCTATCCAGCCAGCACCGGCCGCAACTTCGGCGAGATCTTGCGCGTGATCGACTCGCTGCAGCTCACCGACAGCCACAAGGTGGCAACGCCCGCCGACTGGCGTGACGGCGACGACTGCGTGATCGTTCCCGCGATTCAAGATCCGGAAGAGATCAAGCAGCGCTTTCCCAAAGGCCACACCGCGCTGCGACCGTATCTGCGCATGACGCCGCAACCGAACAAGTAAAACCGGGCGCGCGAACGGCAGCTGGCGGTGGTCGTCCACCCGCCAGCTGCTCGCGTTTTGTGCGTGCCTTCAGCGCTGGCGGCGGCGCGCGATGGCCGCGCCCGCCAAGACCATGCCCAAAAGGCCGACGCCGGCGCCGGCCGGGCCGCCCGGTACCGTCGCGCAGCTAGCCTTGGCTTCGCCTTCGGCTTCGCCCTCACAGCTTCCGCCCGAGCACTGGCCCGACGCCGTGCCTTGCGCGCTCGCATCGACGTGCGCCTTCAGCCAGCCGTTGAGCGAGTCGATGCAGTCCTGCAAGTTGCCGCCGTGGTCGATGTATTGGCCGTCGCAGAACAAGGCCCCTTCCGGCTTCGTGCACTCGCCCTCACACTGCACCTTCAGGTCGCCCTCGCACTTGGCGTAGCCCTTGGCTTGACAGTCCACTTGGCAACTGGCCCGCGCCTGCCCGGTGCACGAGCCCTCGCAGGTAGCCTGACATTTGGCCTCGCACGTCGCGCTGGGCGGCGTGCCGGTGCAGCTGGCGTCGCATTCGGCGCTGATGGAAGCTTTGCAGGACGCCACGCATTCGCCGTGGGCCTGGGAGCCGCTGGCTTCGCCGTTGCACTCGCCGGCGCACTTCGCGTCCGCGTCCACCTGGCACTGGGCCGAGCAATCGAACTTGCCGGGGTCGACGTCACACTTGGCTTTGCAACCGTCCAGGTCACATGAGCCCGTGCAGCTCACGTCGGCTTTGGCCGTGCACTCGCCTTTGCAGGACGCCTCCAGGCGCGCCGAACAAGCCAGCTCCAGTTGAGGCGGGTCGCAATGAGCCGTGCAGCCACCCTCGACCTCCACCTGGCACATGGCGTCGGCCTCGACGTTGATGTCGCCACAGCTGGAAAGCCCGGCGTGGGCCGTCCCGCTCCAGACGCCCAGCGCCAAACACAAACTCGTCGCAGCGAAACCCAGGGCAAGCTTCATGTTGATTCCTCCAAAGTAAGCGCAGCGTGCCGTATCGGGCGCGCCTCGACCCCTAGTCTACTCGGCCGAGCCTCCGCGTCTTCCCTCGCAAGCGCGGCCCGGCGGCAGACGTGGGACTATTTCCCACCCCAAATGCACTGAGCGCGGAAAAACACGTCAGGCCTTGGACGCGAGCGGCTCGACGTCGGGGCTGGACGGGGACACGGAGCGCATGACGCCACTCTTCGAGTTCGAGAACCGGACCCGGACGTTGACCAAAGAGCCGCCCAGCTCTTCGCACAAGGTGCCCGCAAGCTCGAACAAATGCTGACGCGACGCTTCCAGCTCTTCGCTATCACCTGCGAGCACTAGCTCGGCCTCGTGTCCCGTGCCCATGGCTTTGAGCAGCGCGCGCGCGACGTTTTGACGGAGCGCGACACGCTCTTCCGCCGGCGAATCCACGGACACGATGACGCCCACGCGGATGCGCGCTCGTGCGCGTACGCCACAGTTGGACGCCGCCTCCGCCACGCGATGGAGCACGCGAGCCTGAAAGGAGTCTGCCGATTCCGCCGCCGCCTGCGCGATCACCACCGCGTTGGGGGCGAGCCGCTGGTACTCGGTCAGCCAAGGCGGCCACGCCGCACCAGCTTCCAAGACGACGATGGACATCAGCTCGTCGCTGTTCTCCAGCATGATTTCCCTCTGCCCGCCACGCAGCAGGCTCCTCTGTGACCGTTGACCGAAAACCCGTGGGTCGCGATCTACGCGGCGCCGAAAACAGCACCGCACAAAAAACTTCCCAGGTTTGTCATCTATCTGCTCTCTCCACAGATTCGTCAAGCACGCTTCTGCATCCCCGCCGAATTAGGTGCGTGCGCCGAGGCCGCGCGGCCTTAGCCCGACGCCTGCGAGCGGCGAAGCGTGTAGGGAGTTGGGCGCGCTCGGTCACGCTCGGCGCGCTCGGCGCGCTCGGTCGCGCTCGGCCGGTGTCGCCTCGGTCCTGGATCTAGGCGCAGGCGTCTAGTAACCGAAGTCGGGCGTGCCGCCGCCGGGCTTCGCTGCAGCGGGCTTCGCGGGTTTGGCGGGCGCCGGTTTGCCCGCGGACGCGGGCCTGGCATTGGGCACGGGCCGCACGGGGGCGGCCACCGGCGCGGGCTTGCTCGCGTCGGCCGACGCGGGGGCGGGCGCTGCGCTCACCGCGGCTGGCGGCGAGGCGCTGGGAGCTTCGGCAGCCGGCGGCGTGGGCGCAATCTCCACCTTGGCCGCAAGCTCGGGCGGCGCGGCGGCAGGCGGGCTGGGCTGGCTCGATGAGGCGGCGGCGGGCTCGGCCTTCTTGCCCAGCACGGAGTAGGCCGCGAAGGCAGCTCCGCCCATCACCACCACTCCGACCAACGCCAACGCCGCTATCAGGCCTGCGTTGCTCTTCTTGGGCAGGCTCGCGGGCTCCACCTGCGGCTGCGAGCTGGCCCAATTGCCACTGGTCCCAGCGCCGGGGTTGAGGTTGGTTTGCGAGCCCATCGGGCCCCGAGGCGCGCTGGCCGCGCCGCCGGCGAGCGCCAACCCCGCGGCCGCGGCGTCGGCGGCGGGCGGTACGCTGACCGCCGTGCCGCTCCGCATCCAGCTGTCGAGCGCCTGAATGAAATCGGCAGTCGTCTGGAAGCGCTGCGTCAAATCGCGCGTCATCGCTTTGGAGATGATGCTCGAAAATGC
>JBEQSW010000479.1:0-13035 GCA_040348565.1 Myxococcales bacterium
GGAGCGCGCGCGCTTTCGCCGTCAGCGTCGCCGCCGGCGTCGTCGGCAACGCGCCCAGCAGCGGCCGCGCGAGCATGTCGCGGTTCGCGCCGCGCGCCGCTCGCTGCATGCCCAGCTGGCTGCCCAGCTGCAGCGTCATGACCACGATGATGTTCCAGAAAGTGTGGGCGGTTGGCACGTGGTCGTGCAGCAGCTGGGTGAGCGCGATCACATAAACCGTATGAAAGCCGAGCCCGAACAGGACTTGAAAGCGACCTCCCGGCTCGCGACTGGTGAGCACCTGCTCGAGCGTCTGCATGTCGGCGCCGCGCTGAAACGCCGAGCTGGTGGCGTTGGGTCGCACCGGCTCCGCCAATTCTTGTCCCCGTTCCAATCGGAAGAAGACGGCGCCTAGCGCGACGGACAGCAGGCCCAGCGCCCCCGTCGTGCTCCAAACGCTCCGGCCCAGCAGCGCCTCGCCCAGCCCGAGGCCGAACGGCGGCAGCGGGAGCAAGTCGCGCGTCGGCGCCAGTTGCAGCAGCAACATGCCGAGCAGCATCGAGGCGCTCGCGGCCCAGCTGAGCCGCGATGCTCGATAGGGAGAAAGCAGCAAACGCAGGAGCTTGCCCAAGCACGCGCCCGCGAGCGTGAACACCGTGAACAGCGCGAGCGCCAGCGCCAGGGCGCCCAAAAGTGAAGTCTCGGGCGCGAGCCCACGCTGCACCGAAACCACCAGGCCCAGGCTGAACAGCAGCGCCAGGAACGACTGCGCCAACACCAGCACCAGCTTGGACAGCCGTGACAGCGGCAGCATTTCCAAGAGCTCGCTCTTCAACGGCAGGGTGATGGTGCGTGGAGACGGCAACTCCAGGGCCAGGCTGATGCTGAGCGCGAACAAGCCGACGCCCAGCGCAGACCAAGTCGCGGGGCCGGCTGGCGCCGGGTGCGCCGCCAGCCGCACGCTCAACGTGTAGCCGAAGTTGTAGATCAGTGCCGCGAACACCAGGCGCATCATGACGGCGGTGAAGCCGCGAGTGGGCTCGGGCTTGCGACCACCACGCAAGCGGGGTCCCATACGCTGCCAGCTGCGCAGCACCAAAGTGCCGATGGCGCGCAGCTCTCGAATCGCGCGCATCAACTGGCGACGAGCCTCAAGAAGGCGTCTTCCAGCGACGCATCATCGCCCAAAAGCGCGGCGTGGCGCGCGGCGGCGGGGGTACCGTCGAAGACCAGCCGGCCATGATCCATCAGCACCACCCGCGTACACAGCTTGTCGGCCATATCCAGCAGGTGCGTCGACAGCACCACCGTGACGCCGGTTGCCGAGAGCTGCTGCAAATGACGACGCATTTTGACGGCCGACGGCGGATCCAAGCCATTGGTAGGCTCGTCCAGCAGCAGCAGCCGGGGTGAGTGAGCCAACGCGACCAATAGCGCCAGCTTCTTCTTCATGCCCAACGAATAGCCAGCCACGAAGCGATCGAGATCCGCTGCCAGCTCGAGCACGTCGATCATCGGGCCGAGCGCGGCGAGCGTTTGTTGGGCCTGACCGCCGCGCACGTGGGTGACGAACTCGAGCGTCTCGCGCCCCGTCAAAAAATCGTAGAACGAGGGCTCGTCGGGACTGTAGCCGACGCGCTCTTTGATGGCGATGGCTTGCGTGGTGCAGTCGAGGCCGAGCACGCGAGCATGGCCGCGCGTGGGACGCAGCATTCCGAGCAAGATCTTGAGCGTCGTGGTCTTGCCGGCGCCGTTGGGACCGAGCAACCCCACGATTTCTCCGGGCGCGAGTCGGAGCGACAGGCCGTCGACCGCCAACTTGGTGCCGAATTGCTTTGCCAGCCCTTCGGCTTCCAGAACCCAAGCGTCGACCATGGGCCAACCCTAGCCTCACGCGGGCGTTGGTGAAACCGACACGGAGGCGGCGGCCACGGGCGCGCGCGCGGCCCGTGAACGTCAGCTCACGGCGAATCGTCGGCTCGGACGCAGTTTGACGTCGTGCCGGCAGTCTCGTCGTCCCCCGTTGCGCCGAGCTCGCGCAAGCTGTTTGCCGATTGGGGCCGAGCCGTTAGGATGCTGGTACCCCATGCGCAAGGCCGCCTTCTTTTACGAGTACCCCGCGAGCGACGGCGACGTGTTCGGTGGCGGTCGGCGAGAACGCATTGCGCAGCTGGTCGAGCTCTACCCTCACGTCATCACCGGCGCGAATTTCGCGGCGCACGCCGCCAAGCTAGCCGACATCGAAATCATTTTTGCGAGCTGGGGCATGCCGTCGCTGAGCGACGAGCAACTGGCCCAGCTACCCGCGCTCGAGGCGGTCTTTTACGCCGGCGGCAACGTAAGAAGCTTCGCGCAGCCGCTGGTGGAGCATCACATCGTGCTGGTGTCGGCCTGGGCCATCAACGCCATCGCCACTGCGCAGCTGGCTTTGGCGCAAGTGTTGCTGACGTGTCGCGGCTATTTCCGGTCGCTGCGGCGCTACACGCAGACGCACGATCTGCAGGGGGCCAAAGCGTTTCATCGCCCTGGCGCGGCCGGCGAAATCGTGGGCTTGATCGGCATGGGCCAGGTGGGCCGCCGGTTGAGCGTCGATTTGCGGGCGCTGGGCTTTCGCGTGCTGGCGAGCGATCCATTCTTGACCCCGGAGCGCGCGCACGAGCTAGGCGTGGAGAAGGTCGCGCTGGAAGAGCTATTTCGACGCTCGTACGTCGTCAGCAACCACATCCCCGACCTGCCCGCCACCAAGCAGATCCTGGGCGCCTCCCTGTTCGAGTCGATGCGCGACGGCGCCACCTTCATCAACACCGGCTGCGGCTCGCAGATCGTCGAGTCGCACTTGGTGCGCGTGCTCAAGGCGCGGCCCGACCTGACTGCGCTGCTCGACGTCACGGACCCAGAGCCGCCCGCCGCGAATTCGCCACTGTGGACGTTGCCCAACGTCGTGATCAGCCCTCACGTCGGCGGCACCATCGGTGACGAGGTCACTCGGCTTTCGGACGCGATGATCGACGAATTCATGGCGTGGCAGGCTGGCCAGGCGCTGCGCTATCAAGTGACGCGTGAGGTCTTGGAAACGATGGGCTGAGCCGCTGCGCGCCGCGGCTTTACAGGCGGGCGGCGGCTTGTTGCAACGCGGGAGCAGCGCCCGATTCGAGGACCTTGCCGTGGCCGGGCACCAGCTGGGTCAGCCCGGGCGTGCTTGCCAGCTCGCTCAGGTGCGCTTTCAGCTCGGCGGTGCTCTTGGCCAGCATCCAGCGGGCGAAGCGCGGCACGCTGAGCGTGCCGGTCGGCGCCATGAAGAAGCCGGCCACGCCCTTGCCCGGCTCCAAATTGAGCAGAGCGTCGTTGAAAACGAGCGCGCTGCCGCCCCGCGAGCGCACCCGAATCGCGCCTTCACTCTCCTTCATGCCGCGCAAGTGAAAGACTTCTACATCGGCGTCTTTGGGCACTTCGTCCATGTTGCCCGCCACTTCCACGATCTGGCTGACGCGCTTCCTGGCTTTTTGCGGGCATACGACCGATATCTGCGGATACCGCTGCTTGTAGATGATCGAATCTTGCCGATGGAAGGCATTGGGAACGATCAAGTAGCTGGGCGTGCCCAGCGCCTCGATCTCCTTCATTTCTGCTTCGTCGAGCGCGATGGGATTGTGGATGATCAGCTTGCCGTCGGCGCGCCGCACGATGGTCATGCGGCGTTGATTGCCGCCGGGCATGTTGCCCGACACGCTCCACAAATTTTCCGAATGTTTCTCGAGCGGTTCGTGGGGCAGCACCGTCCAGGTCGTGAAGCACTTGGCCATGCGCCCAATCCTTGGGCCATCGTGGCAAAAAGGGAAGCCCCCTAGATCTGCTAGTCCAGCGCATGTGACCTGCGGTCAACAATCACTACGCGATTGTCCGCTGCGCGGCATGCGCCGCCCTAGTGTCTATCTCGCTGGGGCTTCGCCCCAGACCCCGCGTCCGCTTCGCGTCCGCCTAGTGCAGCGCCGCTTCCCAAAGTTGATGCTATCTCACTTGCGCTGCACTAGCGTGCTCGACAATGTTCGAGGGCGCGCCGATACCGAAGCTGCTCTACGGCACCGCGTGGAAGGAAGAGCGCACGCTGGCGTTGACCTCGTTGGCGCTCGACGCGGGCTTTCGCGGGATTGATACGGCCAACCAGCGCAAACACTACTTCGAGATCGCGGTGGGCCAGGCCGTGCAAGCGGCCGTCCAAGCCGGTCGCGTCACCCGCGCCGAGCTATTCTTGCAGAGCAAGTTCACCTTCAAAGACGGCCAAGACGAGCGCTTGCCCTACGACCCGGCAGCGTCAATCACCACGCAAGTGCGGCAGTCGTTTCAGAGCTCGCTCGAGCATTTCGGAACCGATTACTTGGATTCGTTCGTGCTCCACGGCCCAAGCTCGCGCGGCCGGCTCGACGCTGCCGACATCGAGGCTTGGCGGGCCATCGAAGCCTTGGCGACCGAGCAAAAGACCCGCCTCATCGGTGTCAGCAACTTCACCCTGGCGCAGCTGCGCGAGTTGTTGCAGCTGGCCAAGGTCGCGCCGCGCTTCCTGCAAAACCGCTGCTACGCCAAGACCGGTTGGGACCGCGAGGTGCGCCATTTGTGCCGTGAGCACGGCGTCATCTACCAAGGCTTTTCGTTGCTGACCGCCAACCGCGCCGAGCTGAAGAGCGACGCGGTGGCGCGCTTGGCCAAACGCACCGGCCGCAGCGTGCCGGAGCTGGTATTTCGCTTCGCGCTCGAAGTCGGCATGTTGCCATTGACCGGCACCTCCAGCGCCGAGCACATGAAGCTCGAC
The DNA here is from genome assembly GCA_040348565.1 of Myxococcales bacterium. Classification (GTDB taxonomy): domain Bacteria; phylum Myxococcota_A; class Polyangia; order Polyangiales; family Polyangiaceae; genus PMG-095. The sequence continues at coordinate 4,787 of JBEQSW010000479.1, forward strand.
CTCGGTGTGCTCGGCTTTTCGCTGGAGCCCGCCGACGTCGAGATATTGCAGCGAATCGCAGGCTAGTCAGATTGAAAAATACACCGCCGCCCGTTAGACGCGCTGGTCGGTGCTGGGCTTTTCCCAGAGGTTGAGGCCGCCTTCTTTGGCGTACTTGTCGATGGCGGACAGCTCGTCGGCGCTGAACTTGATGTTCTCGAGCGCGCCGACGTTTTCTTTGAGCTGGTCGGGCGTGCTGGCGCCGATCAACGTGGTGGTGACGCGCGGATCTTTGAGCACCCAAGCGAGCGCCATTTGCGCCAAGCTTTGACCACGCCCTTTGGCAATTTCGTTGAGGGCACGCACGTTGGCCAGGTTCTCCGGGCTCAGGTGAGCCTTCTTCAACGAGCCCCCACCGGGGCGATTCATGCGTGAGTCTTCGGGCACACCCTGCAGGTACTTGTCGGTGAGCAAGCCCTGCGCGAGCGGACTGAACGCGATGCAACCAACGCCTTGCTGGCCGAGCACGTCGAGCAGACCGTTTTCGGGCCAACGGTTGAGCATGCTGTACGACGGCTGATGGATGAGCAGCGGGATCTTCCATTCGCGCAGCAGCTTCACGGCTTCTTCGGTCTTGCCCGCCGAGTAGGACGAAATACCGACGTACAGCGCCTTGCCTTGCTGCACGGCCGTGGCCAGGGCGCCCATCGTTTCTTCGAGCGGCGTGTCGGTGTCGAAGCGATGTGAATAGAAGATGTCCACGTAGTCGAGCCCCATGCGCTGGAGGCTTTGATCGAGGCTGGCCAATACGTACTTGCGGCAACCACCCCCGGAGCCGTACGGCCCTGGCCACATGTCCCAACCGGCTTTGGTCGAGATGATCAGCTCGTCGCGGTACGGCTTGAAATCCTGCTGCAGCAGCTTGCCGAAGTTGAGCTCGGCGCTGCCGTAGGGCGGGCCGTAGTTGTTGGCCAAGTCGAAGTGCGTGATACCCAAGTCGAACGCCGTACGCAGCAGACCGCGTTGTTTCTCGAGCGGCGTAGCATCGCCGAAATTGTGCCAAAGGCCGAGTGACAAAGCGGGCAACTTCAAACCGCTCTTGCCGCATTGGCGGAACAGCATCGTTTCGTAGCGACTGGGTGCGGCAACGTAACTCATGGATCGTCCTCGCTGGGGCCCGTCGAGAGATGGGCAATTCACGAGTAGCACTGCTCAGGAGCGAGTCCAACATGGCGCGGTCCTGAACCGTCACTCGGAGCCGCCTTGCCGCGCGCTCGACGACCTGCCAGTTGACTGCCTGGCCGCCGCCGCGCGTTTCTTGCCGTGAACGAGGCGCGGCTGGGTGTGGCGTTGACGCGTGCCGAGCCGCGTTGCATTTCCGAGTCGCAATATGCGACCGAGAGCACACAATATCGTCAGCTACGTTTTCGCCCTGGTGGTGTTCGCGGCGGTATTCGTTGCGCGTTGGCTGCTGGGTCCGACCGCGCCGACGCCGGTGGCACAGCTCGCGGCCCTGCTCTGGTGTGCGCACTTTGCCCGGCGCGCCAGTGAGTCGGCGTGGGTTCATCGCTACGGCAAGCCCAGCGTGCCGACTAGCGACGTGGTGACCGAGTACGTCTACTACTGGGGCTTCGCAGCCTGGAACGCGATCAGCCTGACCTCCGCCAGCTATGCCGCGCCCGCGGCGTGGTTGGTCGCTACCGGCGGCGCGCTGTTTGTACTGGCTGAGCTGGGCAACGCCAAGGCGCACCGCATGCTGCGCGCGCTGCGCCCGGCGGGGTCAACGTTGCGCGTGATTCCGCGCGGCTTCTTGTTCGAGCGCATTTCCAGCCCCCACTACCTGTTCGAGATTCTTTCCTGGCTCGGCTTCGCGCTCCTGACCGGAACCTGGGCGGCGCGCGCGTTCTTCGTCGTTGGCGCTGGGATTTTGGCCTCGTGGGCCCACGCGCGTCACGTGGCTTATCGCAAAGACTTCGACGGCCGGGATGGGCGCGAGAAGTATCCTGACGCACGCCGCGCTTTGATTCCCGGGGTGTTCTGAGCAGTCGCGGTCCCACTCACGGCGTGGGCGGCGGATTACGTCGCAGGGCGTTTTCGAAGGCGAGGCGGATGCGAGCGACTTCGCTCGCGTCGATCTGCACTTCGCCCGCTTTGGTCGCGCGCTCGAGGTCGAACACCGACCAGCCCTTGGCGTCTTTGGGCATCGTTTCGTAGCGCGGCACCATGTGTCCGTGAAAGTGCGGCGAGCTTTCGCCCAAAGCGGCGGTGTAAATGCGCAGCGCGCCCGTTACCTCCAGCAATACGCGCTGCAAGTGGCACCAAGTTGGCCCAAAGCTTTGCACTTCGCGCTCGTCGAAGTGCGCCGGCCCGGGCACGTGACGCTTGGCGACCAGCATCATCCAACCCGGCACGCCGCCCGGCGGATCCAGCGGCCGCACGTGCCACAGCTCGTTTTCGAATACTGGCGGGCTGTCCAAAGCAAGCTTGTTGCAGATGCCACAGCTGGCTTGGTAGGAGGCGTGGCGCATGGCGCGAGCTAGTGCAGCGCATGTGACCTGCGGTCAACAATCGCTTCGCGATTGTCCGCTGCGCGGCATGCGCCGCCCTAGTGTCTATCTCGCTGGGGCTTCGCCCCAGACCCCGCGTCCGCTTCGCGTCCGCCTAGTGCAGCGCCGCTTCTCAAAGTTGATGCCATCTCACTTGCGGTGCACTAGTGCAGGCCGGCGCTCAGCCTTTGCGCTTTCGGGCGCGCGCTTTGCGCTTCTTGGCCGGCTTCGACGCTTTGCTGCCCTTGGCCTTGTCCTTCTTGGCAGCCTTCGTTTTGCCCTTCTTGGCTTTCGACTTGCCTTTGCCCTTGCGCGTCGGTTGCGCGTCGGGGCTCGACGGAGCGTCGGAGCTCGACGGAGCGGGCGCAAGCGAGTCGGACGGGGCGAGCGAGCTCGAGGGCGCCAGGTCTTCCAGCTCTGCCGAGTCGAGCCAAACCGATTTGCGTTCGCTGGCCGGACTGTCGTCGATAGGCTCGGTCACGGTCGGAAGCGGCGCTACGACGGCCGGCACCTGGTTGTTCGGTTCTGGTCTTTCGCTTTCGGCGCCTTCGCTCTTGCGCCCGCCGCTGAATCGCTTGAGCAACGACGTGGCCGCGCCCCAGGCCGTTGCCAGCGCGCTTTTGCGCTCCGGCGGCGCCGCCGGAACGCTGGGAGTCGAGACGGCCCGCACCCCAGACGCCTCCGGACTGTCTTGGGGCCACGGCTCACCGCGCAAGGCCGCCTCGAACGCGGCAAAGAAACTGCTGCCGGTTTGAAAGCGTTCGCTCGGCTCGATCGCCAGCGCCCGCGCCATCCAGGCGTCGACCGCCGGTGGTAGGTCGGGGCGACGCGCAACCACGCTCGGCCGCGGACCGGTGGTGACGGCCGTCATTTTGGCGATCAAATCCGCGGCGTCGAACGGCAGCTGCCCGGTCAGCCAGCGAAAGACGATCACCGCGAGCGCGAATAGATCCGCTCGCCCGTCCAGCTCCGTCGAGTTGCCGCGCCACGTTTCGGGCGCGATGTAGCTGGGCGACCCCAACACCATGCCGACGGCGGTGAGCGGCGCCGCCGACTTCATGCGCGACAATCCAAAGTCCAACAACCGAGCTCCGGGCGGCGCATCGACGAGGAAGATGTTGGCGGGCTTGATGTCGCGATGCACGAGCCCAATGTCGTGAGCGCGCTCCAGCGTTTGGGTGAGCGGCTTCAAGATGGAGAGCAGTTGGCTGGTGTCACCATACTGCTTGGCCGCCTCCCAAGCGGTGAGCTGCTCTTCCAGGTCATGCCCATCGAGCCACTCCATGACCAAGCACGGAGCGCCGCCTTCCAAGCGAAACAACTCGACCACCGTGACGGCGCACGTGCCGTGCAGTGCCACCAGCGCCTGCTGTTCGCGCAGCATGCGTTCGACCACGTCCGGATCTTTGCCGGCCTCGTGCGACAGCATCTTCAGCGCCACGTTCTGCCCCGTGCGCCGATCGACCCCACGGCAGACCATGCCGTAGCCACCGCGGCCGACGACCTCGCCCACCTCGTAGCGCTCGGCGGCAAGCCAAGGCACGTGCTGCTGCATCCACTCCCGAGTATAGGTTAACCCGTCCCAATGGCGAGAAGCGGCCCAGGGAGGCGCCCGAAAGCGCCTCCCCGAACCTCGGCTGTCAACCTCAGCTGACGCGGCTCACGATGCCGGCGCCCACCGTGCGCCCGCCTTCACGCATGGCAAAGCGCATCCCGGCCTCGAGCGCGACGGCGTGCCCGAGCTCGAACTCCACCTCGGCGCGCTCACCGGGGCCGAGCAGCCGCTCCGCGAGCAGCAGCTTGCCCGGCACGTCGCTCGCGCCGAAATAGAACTGGGGCGTGTAGCCCGAGCCGCACGGCGTCTTCCGGCCACCCTCGCTCGCGCTGAGCAAGAAGACCTGCGCCGTACCGTGCCGATGAGCCGTGACGGAGCCGCGCGCGATCAAAGTTTGACCGCGCACCACTTCGTCGCGCCCCACCCCGCGCAGCAAGAGACCCACGTTGTGACCGGCCATCGCCTCCGGGACGTCCCGATGGAACTCCTGGATGCCGGTGACCACCACTTCGCGCGCCGTCTCGCTGCGCCCCACGAGCTCGACCTCTTGTCCGAGCCGGAGCACACCGCGTTCGATGCGGCCGGTGACGACGGTGCCGCGACCAGGGATCGTGCACACGCCTTCAATCGGCATCAGGAACGGAGAGGTGAGGTCGCGCTCGGGCGTCGGCAAGTGCTCGTCCAGCGTCTGCACGAGTTGCGCGATGCCGCGCACGAACGGATCTTCGCGCTCGCCCCGTTCGGCCGCGCGCAGCGCTTGCAGCGCCGAGCCACGCACGAACGGAACCTCACGAAACCCGTAGGTTTGCAGCATTTCGCGCACCTCGAGCTCGACCAAATCGAGCAACTCGGGGTCGGCCACGTCGACCTTGTTGACGAACACGACCAGATGCTGCACGCCGACCTGGCGCGCCAGCACCACGTGCTCGCGCGTTTGCAGGGCCAAACCTTGCGAGCCGTCGACCAGCAAGATGGCGCCATCCATCTGCGAAGCACCCGTGATCATGTTCTTCACGTAGTCGGCGTGCCCCGGGCAGTCGATGTGCGCGTAGTGGCGATTCGGCGACTCGTACTCGACGTGCGAGGCGTTGATCGTGATGCCACGCGCCCGCTCTTCCGGGGCGTTGTCGATCTCGTCGAAGCGCCGCGCGCGACCGCCGTACAGCAGGGCCGTCACTTGCGTGAGGGCGGCCGTGAGCGTGGTCTTGCCGTGGTCGACGTGACCGATGGTTCCGACGTTGATGTGCTGTTTGATGATGGACATTGGCGTAACCGTTCTTTCCTCCTGCCGGTGCTCCGAACACCGCTCGGATCTGGGAGGCTGAAATCGCGAAGGACAAAAGCGAAAACCCCCTCGGGCATCTGCCGGAGGGGGCGCTAATTCCGCTGCGATTTCAGCGAGTTATATGCGCGGGTCCGGCTGCCGTAAGGCGTGCGATGCCGACGACGTTGCGGCTAGCAACGAGTCGACACGACCTAGCGACAGGGAAACGAAGCGCACGGTGACGCCAAGCATATCCATTTCGCCAATCCGCGCAAGGCCCAACAGGCTCTTCATCGTTCCCTTGCATGCTGCCAACTCGCAGCTTGATTCGCAGAAGCTTCTGTAGCGTCGCAAGGCCGCCTTGAGCGCTCGAGATTTTTTCACAGGGAGGACGGGAGGACGGGAGGTCCGCGAGGCGAGAATTTGGGGTTTCGAGACTCTCGGCGTTGGATGGAGACTGCGCAGTTGACGCGGATCTACGAAAGGCTCGAAACAGCAAAACCTCCCGTCCCCCGTCCTCCCTGTGATCTCGGAGGTCTCGCGACCAGCCGTCAGCGCGGCAGCAGCCCGAAGCGTACCTGCAGATCAGAATTCGCGGCAGTCGGTGGGGGCGTCGATGGTGCCGAAGTTGTAGGGGCGGGCTTGTTTGACCAGCAGGCGTCGCTCGGGGCCGATCAGTTTCCACTCGATCTGCATGGCGTACAGGCGGTTCAGCTGCTCGGGATCGAGCAGCGGGCGAAAGTGGAAGTGAATCGACTCGAGCGCGCAGCCCAGGTTCTGAATCTCGGCAAAAGTCAGCACGTCTTGGCCGCGAGACAGGCTCGAACGAGCCTGGTAGTCGGCTTTCGGGCGCCGCGGCGGGGGTGTGTAGACCAGCTCGTCGCTGGTCACGCCCGGCGCCGGATTGGTGACCGACGCCTCCCCGATTTGCGCGTTGATGTAGTACTGACTGTCGCGCGTGGCGTGCAGCGCGTTGCGGCTGATGGCGACGCCCTGCGCGGCTTCCTTCCAGGCTTGGTGTACCAATACGGCCATCGCGGCTCCCTGTTGGTCCACGTTGCCGAAGGCGCGCTCGTCGTAGGCGCGCGTGTTCCACAAGCTGGCCCAAACCAGGCGCACCGCGTCCTCCACGCTGCTGGAAGAGCCTTCGATGTCGGCGCTGGTCGAAGTATGCAGGCCGGCGCCGTTGAAGGTCGCTAGATCTTCGGTGTTGCTGCTGCTGCGAAAGCGCACCTTCAGCTCGCCGAAGCGGTCTTTGACCGCGCTCTTCAGCTCGGCCAACAGCTGGGGGTCGACGGGGTACTTCAAAATCAAGTCGCGCACGCGCGCCAAGCCGTCGGCGTGCGCCGCCGGATCGGCGCGGAACTGGGGATCTTGCTCCAGATCGTGGAGCAGGTAGGCGGCGCCGCTGTTCAGGAAATGCTCCACGTAGTGAACGAACGGAATCGCGAACGCTTTGGGCGGCACGAACAACGGCAACGCCAGGCTGGGACAATACACGCCGACTTCGTTCACGCGGTACAGCTCGGCAATGCCAGCCGCTTTCGAGCCCACGCTGGAAATGGCCGAGTAGCCGACGTTGTCGAGCGAGACGAGGCCGCGCACCGACAGATCACGAACGGGCTCGAGCTTGTCGCCTTTGGGCGTGCGCGCTTGCCAGTACTCGTCGGCTTCGGCGGCGTCGGCTTCACGGATCGAAAAATCGGACGAGCGCACTTCCAGGCGTACGAGCTTGCCGAACAGCGGCTTCAAGCGCGGGTCTTCGGAGGCGCCGCGCAGGGCCATGTTCGGCGTGCCGCGACCGCGTGCCAGCACGTTCCCGTGCGCCAGCGGCGTTTGAAACGCTTCGGTGATGAGGCCGCCCATGAACGCGGTGCCGTTCGGCACGTCGTCAGTCACGACGATCACGTTGGGGCCAAGCTCGGCCGTCTCGAGATCGCGCGCCGGCACGAACACCAGCGTGCCGAAGCCGACGGCGGGGTTCAGCGGTTGGTAGGTGAGCTCGGCGTACGGAGCGTTCGGCCCGACCATCGGCGCCATGCCCTCGATCGCGCGTAGCTCGTTGATCTGCCGGCTTTCCGTCGGGCGAATCGCCCACTCGGTCGGATCCTCGACCTTGGTCATTACCGCGAAGAAGGCGTGCAGCATCTGCGCGCCCACGATTTGGTCACCCGGCGTAAACTCGACGGTCTTGGTGCCGTTGGTGTGCCGCACCAGCGAGCCGAGCAGGTAACGGCGCCCCTCGGCCATGAAATACTCTTTCTGGCTGAACAGACCCCAGCCGATGTTGAACTCCTGAGCTTGCGCCGGGTCGCAGCGATCGAGCCGCGGCAGGCCTTCGATGTTCTCGCGGATCCAGCTGTAGTGCAGGGCCCAGTGCCGGTTGTCGAGCAAGTGCACGACGTCACCAGCCTCCATGTCGACCACGAATTTGACCGCGTCTTCACCGACCTCGGTGCCGCCCGCCGCCAAGATGTCGAAGTCGCTGCTGGTCGCGAGCTGATGAGCGCGACCGTTCGGGAATTCGCGCTCCGCTACCGTTTCGCACTTGGCGTTGCTGGCGCCAGGGCTCGGCTTCTTGCAGAAGCGCGGCGCGCCGCTGTCGTCGGGCACGCGCGCCAGCGAAGCGCCTTCGGGCCAGGCCATGAAGTCGAAGCGATCGGCGGGGGTCTCGCTATGGGCGCTCCAAATCGTGACCACGCCTTCGAATTCGGGCGAGAGCGCCACGTCTGCGGTGTCTGCGTCGGTCACCGGAACCACGGCTCGCTCGCCCGCCGCGAGCGTCGTTAGCTCGGCAGGCCAGGCCAACAGGCTGCCTTCGTCGGCCGCTGGCCAAGCTTGGCCCGGCTTCATCGCGGCGAGCCGAAGCTCGTAGTCCGTGACGTCGACGTCGCTGTCGCTGGCG
>JBEQSW010000495.1:0-22735 GCA_040348565.1 Myxococcales bacterium
GGTCATGCGGCGCGTGGCGGAGGCCAGCGGCGCCGCGACCGGTCGCTTCGAGGAGCACATCGGGCTTTGGGCGAACCGCGAGTCACCGCGCGCTTACTTGGGCACCGAGTCCGCGCACGACTTGGCCAAGCTGGGCGCCATCGGCGTGCGCATCTCGCGCTGGGTCACGATGCACGGCTTCGCGCTCAATTTGTCGCCGGACATGCGGCTGTTTTCGCTGATTGTGCCGTGCGGCATCCGTGATTTCGGGGTCACCTCGTTGGCCGAGCTGCTGGACGGCCCCGCTCCCAGCGTGGAAATCGCCGCGCGTCAGGCGTTCGCGGCGCTGATCGGCGTGCTGGGCGCCGACGAAGCGCGCTCGACGTTCACGCTGGGCGAGCCGCCGGCGACGATCAACACGTTGGCGAACGGCGTGCGTTCCGACGCGCCCTGAACTCGGCAACCCAGGCCCACGCCTTCGAGCAGCTGGGTCACGGCGCTGGCGGGCCGATACGCGGTGGCGCGGCCGCGATTGAGCCCGATGCGACGCCCACACCACTCGAAAAAGCGCGTCACCGCGCCGCGCGCCGAGGGATCGCCGTCGAGCTCACGGATCAGCAAGCGACCGCCCGGCTCGAGCGCGCTGGCCGCCGCCAACAAGAGCGCGTCTTGTTCCGCCAACGGCAGGTAGTGCAGCACGTCGATCAGCAAGATGGTGTCGGCGCGGGGCAGCTGAGTTTGCGCCACGTCGGCGATCCGAAAATCCGCCTCCGGCCCCGCCGCGCGCGCGACCTCGATCTTATCGGCGTCGGAGTCGAGACCGGTGACGCGCGTCGCCCGCCCGAGCTCCAGCAGCAAGAGCGACAGCTGACCGCGCCCGCAGCCCAAATCCAGCACGTGGCCCAGCCCCGTGAGCTCGCGCAACAGCTGGAACACGGGGTCGAACGCCAGCTTGCCGGCGACGTAGTAGCGATGTGCGGGCTTGGCACTTTCGTAGCGCGCGCGCGTACGCTCGACGGCGGCCGCAAACGACTCATCCGGTAACGAAGCCTCGGCCCTCCCCGACCCGCGCCGAGACGCGACCAACCACGCGAGGCCGAAGCCGCACGCCGCCAACAGCGCGCCCACCACGACGCCGCCCACCAGCAGCTGTCGGGCGAAGCCCAACGCGCCCGTGCTGCGCGCCTGGGCCACGTCGAACGCGGCAAAGCGTCCCGTCGTGAGGTACGCGCCGACCTCTACCTCGGAGAAGATCAAGAACGGCGCCACCAGCGGATTGGAGATGTTGGCGGCCAGGTACGACAGCACGCTGTCGAGCTTCAGCGGCAGACACACCGCCAGCACCAGCACGAAGTGCAGTCCATAAAGCGGCTGACAACCGATGAACAAGCCCACCGCCACCGCACAGGCGGCCCTAGCGGCGGACCCGGGCGTGCCGCGCAAGCGCTGCCACAGCCCGAGCAGGAACGACTTCACGCGCCCGGATGCTCCGATCGCGAGCGCTGCGCTTCGGCCAGCTTGCGATACATGAGCGCGCTCTTGTGGTCGGGGTCGCGGCCGAGCACGGCGTCGAATTCGCGAATGGCCGCGTCGTGCTCGCCGGCTGAAAGATGCATCACGCCCAACAGCAAGCGCGCTTGGCCGTAGTTGGGGTTCGCTTCGCGCGCGGCCTCCAGCTGCTCTCGAGCGCGCTCTGGTTGGTTGGTGTCGCGGTAAAGCGTCGCGAGCTTGGTGCGCAGATCGGCGAAGCCCGGGCAAAGCGCGACGGCGCGCTCCAACTCCAACACCGCTTCGGGCACCATGCCGGCGTCCACGTACGCCTGGCTGATCTCGGCGTGCATGTTGGCGATCTTGCCTTTGGCGAAAGGGTCCGCCTTGGCCGGCCCACCAGCTCCGCGATGGCGGATCTGACTGTAGATTTGCCGTGCGGCGTCGTACTTCCCGAGGTCATTGTAGGTGACCATCAGGTTCAGCTGCGCCTCGGTGTAGTTCGGGTTCAGGCTGACCGCCTTCTCGAAGTACCGTTCGGCCTGCGTGAAATCACCCTTGGAGTGATTGATCACGCCGAGCATGTCGAAAACGTCTGCGAAACGATCTGTCTCGGCCACGACCTGCCGCAGCAAGTACTCGGCCTTGTCGAGCTCGCGCTTTTGGTAATGCTCCCTGCCTAAGAGCAGAAGCTGCTTGACGTGGTCGTCCATGCGTCCGGTATGGAACCTCGAAAGTCCCTGTAAAGTACAGGGCTTGGCGTGGACACGGGGCGATTTTGAGGAAATTTCGCACGCTCCCGCCGTCAACTTGAACTGGCTCGAGAATGCGAGTGACCTCGGGGCTGCGCGGGTCAGCCCGGCGTCACCGCTTCTCCTAGCGTAACAATTTGCTGGTTCGGGCTCGGCAAAACCTGCCGCGTCTGTCACCCTGAGCAAGGTTGGAGGGGCGGCCTCGTATCGAACGGCGGCACTTGCACGGGCAATGCCGCCAAGCCGCCGGGTGATCGCCGCGTGTCGTCGAGGTGAGTCATGGGCATCCGTTTGGATGACAGGAGTAGCGGAATGAGAGGGCACGTACGTTGGATGCGGGCGCTCGCCCTGGCTCCACTCCTTGGGCTCTGGTCAGGCTGCTCGTCGCAGCATCCGTCGGCCGCGAGCGGCGGCAGCTCCAACACGTCGCAAGGCGGGGCGGCGAGCGCGGCGGCTGGGGTGTCGACCGGCGCCGCGAACGCGACTGCGGGAGCCGGAGGTCACGGGCTCGATCTTTCGCTGTCGCAACCCAGCGCGGGCGACGCAGGCACCAGCTCCGTCTACACGACTCCCGACGCGGGAGAGCTGTGTCAGCCGCCGCAGCTGGTCAAAGACGGCTGCATGCCCGCGCTCGACGACGAGCCGTGCAACGGGCTCGACGACGATTGTGACGGCACCGTCGACGAAAATTGTCCCTGCAAAGCAGGCGACGTGCAGCCCTGTTTTCTCGGTCCGCCCGGGCGGCGCGGCGTTGGCGCGTGCGTGGACGGCACTCAGCTGTGCCGGCGTGGCGGCGAATTTGCGGCGCACTGGGGCGAGTGCACCGACGGCATCCGCCCCAGCCCCGAAACGTGCGACGGCCTCGACAACGACTGCAACGGTTGCACCGACGATCTGGAAGACTGCAAGGCCGAGTGGAAGTGCCCGGGCCCCGGTGATCCCAGGACGCCGGACGGCTTGCCGCTCGCGCCGTACCCGCTGCGTGGACACGATTTTTACGAGGGCGCCGCCAAGACGTGGTCCTGGACCATCCAAGGCGGGCCATGCGACGCGCTCACGGCTACTCCGAGCTTCACGCTCGAAGGCGCTGACTCCGAGACCGCGACGTTCACACCCAAGCTCAGCGGTGACTACACGGTCACGCTCACGGTAACGCCCGAGGTCGGGCCGCCCTTCAAGTGCTCGTGGATCGTGCACATCGAGGGTCCGGGGCTGCGCATCGAGCTGTGTTATCCGGAGAGCACCACGTACGATCTCGATCTTTACGTCAAGCAACCGGGCAAGAAGACGCCCTGGTTCACCGGAACGGCGCAGTTCAGCTCGGCGCTCGATCAATGCTGCTGGGCCAACTGTGAAGCCAACTTGCGCCCCGGCGACCTGATGCCCGCGCAAACCGTCACCCGCGCCGATTGGGGCTACCCGACCAGCCCGCTTTCATTGTGCGAAAACGACTTGCAAGGAGCCGCGTGGCAAACGCTCGGCTACTGCGCGAGCCCCCGCCTCGACATCGACAACAACCTGGTCGAAGCCACCGGCGTACCCGAAAACATCAACGTCGACGCGCCGCGCGAGAACGAAACCTTCCGCGTCATGGTGGCGAACTTTACGGGCGCTGACGCCCATCCGCTCGTCAACGTGTATTGCGACGGCCGTCGAGTCGCGACCATCGGCGCCGCGCCGGACGGGCTGACGAATTTCAGCGGCACTCCCGGCAGCGCTGGCATCGGGCCGTTGTGGCGCGTCGCCGACATCACCACCCACGTCACCGGCGGCGTCACGAGCTGCACCGTCGACGTGCTGCACCCCCCGGGCACCACTACGGGCTTCGACGTCACCGTCGACGACGCACGCTACTGATGATTGTCGCGGAGGCGCAGCCCTACATGGCGCACGCCTGATTGCCCATGATGGTAATGCTGTCTGCCGACGCGCCAGCATCTTGATACACCTTCGCCAGCTCTCGCGCGCGGCACTCGGACAACAGCGGATTGTCCACGATGCGCACGGCGTACGTGCCGCCTACGACGATGCCGTCGCTCTTGAAGGTAATGCCAGTAAAACCGAGCACTTGGCTCAGCTGCGCGTTGGATTCGAAAGCAAGCTGCCCCATCGTGAGCATGGTGCTGCTCGGTAGCGTGACCTTGGTCAGCCCGCTGCCCTTGATGCGAATGTGCTTGTTCACTTTGAGCTGAGACAGATTGAGCTCGCCAACCAGCGGCCCCTGCGCGTCGATGGCGCCGCCGGTAAAATAATCGGCGCCAAGACTCGCCAAACGGGACAACCCGCAATCGACGTACAAGCTCGCGTCCGGCTTGATGTCGATGGTTTCGCCCACCGTCTTCAGGTTGCGGAGGCCCCACAGCGAGGCTTCGTCTTCTTCCGCGAAGAAATCGAGCTCGAGCGAGCCATCGACCGTCTCCAGGCACGACAGCGAGTCGAGCCCCAAGGGAGACATCAACATGAGATCGCCGCCAACGTGCGTGACCCCCGCGAGCGCCGCCCACTCCGCTTCGTTGTCGGCGATCACGGTACCTGCCAGCGTCTTGGCCGGGCAGGGAGGGTCCGGCGTTGCCGGACAAGTGTGAAGCTGCACGGTTGGGCCACCGCCGCTGCTATTACCGCCCGACGTCGTTCCGCCCGAAGCCGTTCCGGCCGTGCCAGTCGCCTTTCCACCGGCCCCACCACCGCCGTCGAGCCCGAGCGACAAGGAGCCGGCGGCTCCCCCGGCCCCGCCCGAGCCGCCTTTGGGCGTGGCGATGCCGGAGCCCGGCGCTTCGTTGCCGCCACTGCACCCCAATAGCAGCACGGCACAGCCCAACCCCGTCCAAACCCAACCGAGCACAGCCATCACGAACCTCCGAAGCGCCATCCTACCTGGGTTCGAACCGATTCCTTCCTCGCTTTTCCCAGAACCGGGGCCCCGCGGCCCCCCGCCTTGCCGCGCCCCGGGTTCCTTGCTACTTCGCCCCCGTGGCCTCACCGCCGGGCGCCGGTGGTTCCCGTTATGCCGGCCGCGTCGTCGACCCCGACGTGCGCGATGACGGCGAGACGGAACCCGAAGTCGAGCTGAACCCCAGCCCGCCGCTTGCGCCTGCCCTCACGTCGTCCGACCAGCTGCTCGAGAGCGCCCCCGGGGGCGATGAGCCGCACGATACGCCATCGCGCCCGGGCACCACTGGCCGAGGAGCCGAAATTCGCGAACGGTTGCTGGCTAAGGCGCGCGCGGCGGAGCAAGCCAAGGCCGAGGAGCCCACGACCCTCGACGACGAGCTCGAGGCCATCGGCCGCGACCCTGCCGCCACCGTCGAGGTCGCGGAAGACTTCGCGCCGGGCCCGCCATCGGGGCGCGCGCCGTCGGCGCCGTTCACGCCCAGCGCCCCGCGCGAGCTGTCGCCAACGCTCGTCGCCATCTTCTCGGCGCTGGTCGGCATTGCCACCATCGCGTCGATCACCGCGCTGTTCATGAGCCTGGAGACGCGCGCGGGAAGCGGAACCAGCAGCGTAGCGGCCGTCGAAGGCACCGCCAGCGTGGCCCCGCCCAGCGCGCCGGAGCCCAAGCAAAAAGCCAAGCGCGCCCGTCAAAAGATCCCCGGTCCCTGGCGCCTGTCCGATGCCAAAGGCGACGCCAAATACCGCTTCATCGAGGGCAAGGTCGGCACCGACTCCTTCTTGAAAGCGCTGGAGGCCGCGGGCGCGCCCGAAGCGCAAGGCTACCGCGTGCTGGCGGCCATGCGCGGCGTGCTCGACTTGGACAAGTGCAAGAAGAGCGACCGCTTCCAAGCGCTGCTCGAACGCGGCTCGAACAAATTGTTCGCGCTCGAGTACCTGGCCGGTCCCGAAGACGTCTATCAAGCCAAGGAGACCGACGGTCGTCTCACCGGCAGCAAGCTGGACCTGAAGATCGAGCGCGGCCAAGTGCTGGGCGCGCTCAGCTACGACGGCTCGAGCTTCGACAGATCGGCGGATTTGGCCGGCTTCGACCCGGGCTTGAGCAAAGTGGTGCAACGCGCGCTGGACGGGCAAATGTCGCTCGACGAGCTGGAGCGCGGCGACGTCATCAAGGTCGTGGTGCAAGAAGTAACGGTTCTGGGTGAATTCGCACGCTACGCGGGCGTCGAAGCGCTGGAGCTGGTGCGCGCCGATCCGAAAAAGCCGCGCGAGCGGATCTACTATTGGGACGCGCCCAACGTGCGCGGCTACTACGACCACGACGGCAAAGCGCCGTTCGAAGGCGGCTGGCGCAAGCCGATCAAAGACGCGCCGCGCACCTCGCCTTGGAACCCGAAGCGCGTGAACCCGGTGCTGCACAAAGTGATGCCGCACCAAGGCACCGACTTCGGCTCGCCGGTGGGCACACCCATCGGCGCCTCTTCGTTCGGCACCGTCAGCTTCATCGGCCCCGCTGGCGCCGCTGGCAACTTGGTCAAGGTGATGCACCCGGGCGGCATCGAGACCGGCTACGCGCACATGTCGCGCTTCGCCGAGGGTCTCAAGGTGGGCGACAAAGTGAAGCGCATGCAGCTGCTCGGCTACGTGGGCAGCACCGGTCGCTCGACGGGACCGCATTTGCACTTCAGCGCCAGCCGCGACGGCACTTTCTTCGATCCCGAGACGTTGAACCTGGATGGTATGCGCACTTTGACGCCGGAAGAGCGCGAAGCCTTCCGCCCGATCATGGCCAAGTACGACGCCATGCTCGACGGCATCCCCATGCCCGAGCGCTTCCAGCCGCTGGTCGTCGCCAAGGCCGAGCCGACGGTCGCCGCGGCTGCGGCTCCGGTTCCGGCCGTCGCGGTCGCCCCCGGCGACGACTCGGGCGAGGGCGACGATGACGCAGCCGCGGCCACTGCCCCAGCGGCCCCTGCCGTCGCCGCCGCCCCTCCCGACGCTGCTCCCGCCGCCGCCGCTCCGCCCGGCGCTGCTCCTGCCGCCGCCGCCCAAAAGCCTGGCGGCTCCGCCGTCTACTTGAGTGACAAAGAGCTGCTCGACGCGCAATCGGCGACCGACGACGGCGAAGTCGAAGAGTAGCCGTCCGACTCGGGTGCAGCCGACGTCGCATGACCAGCCGCGTTGGCGCGACACGCTTCGTCCAAGTCGCGCGCCAGCCAATCCAACGTACAAGCTCCGCGCGTGCACAACAGCTCGACCAGGTATTCTTCCTGTTCGACGCTCAGCTCGCAAAAATCGATGGCAGCCATGATCAGGCTCGATTCGCCAGCGACGAGACGAAGGCTTCCAGCCGATCGAGCGTCTCGCGCATGCCCGGCTCCATGCCCGAAGCGATGTGCGCATCGCGCGACTGGACGCTTTGGTGCAGCTGCTCGACGCGCACGTACGTCTTACCGTCGCGCTCGGTCAGGGTCACGGTGACGACCGACGGGTGATCCGGAAAGGGCTCGTAGATTTCGGTGAACACGATGCGCTGGGGCGGCTCCAGCTCTTTGTAAACGCCATGAAAGCCGACCCGTGAGCCGTCTTGCATGCGCAGCACGCGCCGCCACGCTCCGCCGGGGCGCACGTCCATCTCGCAAGTCTCGAGCGTGGAGCAGCTGTTGCCGTACCAGAGCAACATGAGCTCGGGCTTCGTCCACGCATCCCAGACGAAGCGCGCGGGCGCGTTGAACATGCGCGTGACGACGAACATGGGCTCGCCCGGATTGGCGATCAGCTCGGTGTCGCCCTCGAACCTATTTTTTGGCAGCATGCTGTTCCTTCTCCTGCAGCTCTTGCAAAAGGCCATCGAGCCGCTGAAAGCTCTCTTCCCAGAACGAGCGGTAGCGCTCGAGCCAATCGACGGCGTCCTTCAGCGGCGCCACCTGAAGCCGCCGTGGTCGCAGCTGGGCTCGCCGCCCTTGAGTCACCAGGCCCGCCCGCTCCAGCACCCGCAGGTGCCGCGACACCGCCGGCTGACTCAGCGCGAAGGGCTTGCCAAGCTCGGTCACGCTGGCCTCCCCTTCGGCCAAACGAGCCAAAATCGCCCGCCGCGTGGGATCGGCAAGAGCGGTGAAAGTGGCGTCCAGGGCTTGGCTTGAGGTCATTGCATAACGCCTTTGCTATATAACGTTTCTGTTATGTACGCCCACGCAACGACTTCGTCAACCGAAATGGAGCGCATCGAGTCGTAGGAGGCCCTGTCCCGTTCGGGTCGACGCCGCCCAGCGGGGCGGCGAGCTCGGCCTAGCTCCGAATACCCACGCCTCTGGGTCGCCGACGGCGCGCGCTCAGTAGCCCAACGAGGGCGAACAGCATGAGCGCGCTCGGGCTGTTGCCATGCGCGGAGCCCACCACGCCACAGGTGCAAGCGTTCGACGACGGCTCGTCGGGTCGCGAGGCGTGCTCGGCGGAGCTGTCGTCGGTATCCGGACTACCGCCGGTGCTCGACGACGGCTGCCCTCCCGCGCCCACGTCTTGCGCGGGGGTGCCGCCTTCGCCGCCCGCGTCCGCGAGTCCTCGTTCGCCGCCTGCTCCGCCGACGATCGGCTCGTCACCAGCCACTTCGATGACGGACGCCATCGCGCGACCAAAGCCCTCGTAGGGGTAGGGTTGGTAGCCGAGCAGCAACGCACGATTGCCCTGGGGCTCCGAGAAGTGAGCCTCGGCCGGGGCCGTGGTTTCGGCGAGGAACATGAAGTCCTGCCCCGGAGCCACCACGCCGAGATCGAAGCGCTGGTGCGTCCCATAGTCCCCGGACGCCAGCAGCAGCTGGTCGCCCAACACCAAAGCGTCGATGAACTCACCCTTCAACGCCTTGACGGATTGGGGTTCCGGCAAAGAGCTTCCATAGATCCATCGATCGAGCACTGCCCAGCATTCCGAGCCCGATGCGGTCAGGATGGGCGAGGACACACCGTCCGGAGCCGGGAACAGCTTCTTGGCACTCTCGTCGGGGATGGGCCCCTCGATTGGAAGGTTGCGGCAGCGAACGTAGCTGTCGACCCAACAGGCCAGATAGTGATCACCGTCGAGCCTCACGCTGTAGCGAGAGCCTTGCGCCAATGGGGTCGTATCGATCTCCCGACCGTCGACGTCCAGGCGCGTGGCTAGGAGCGTCGGGGCACCGTCAACCCGCCCTTGGTGAAGCATCAGCCAACCCAGATCCGAGCCCGCCAACTTGACGCCCCAAGAGTCTGGCTGGCCGAGCTCGCTCCCCGGCACGGGATGCAGCGCTTCGACCCCATCCTTCAGGAGCGCCAAGCTGCGGCCGGATTCATGTGAGCTCACGTTGTGAGTCAACGCGAGCAGCCAACTGTCGTGACCCCGACTCAGTGCCTCGACATCCGAGTACTCAGCGACGTCTCCACTCTCCAACAGCATGGACGGCGCCGCCGGTTTACCGTTGGGGAGCAGTCTGACCCCGCGCAGGTCCACGTTCCTGCCGCCAGAGCGACTGGTGTAGATCTCCTGCCAAGTGGCGAGCCAGCCGTCTTTCGCGGGTGCGCCGAGTATCTGCCGCTGCGAGTGAGGCTGGAACGATACGTCGCGCAGAGGTTCGCCGGAAATGACGGCGCCGAAATGGAGCAACCGTCCCCGTTGATAGGAGGCGACCGGGTAGTCAGGCGTGCCGGTGACGCCGAAAGCCGCGGTGGCGCTGGGCTCCGCGTAGTTCGCGCCCTCCATCGCCAATCCCAGGCCCCCGTCTGGCTCCAGGTCCTCGGTCAACCGCTGCAGCACCTGCTCGAAACAATTGCAGTCGATCGGCCATTCTCGGGCCGCGACGTAGCGCACGCCCGAGAAGCGCCTCAAACGCGGTGCCTCTAGGCTCCCGCGCGGCGTGCTCAGTGGGTTCTGAGCGACCTTCACCGTCCCGTCGAAGGCGACGTGGGCCAGATGGATAGCGTCGGCCTCCGTCCACGCGATCGCGAAGCCGTCCGCGTCGGGATCGATGGTCGTCGGCGCACCGACCGGCGCCGTGAGCGTGACATCCAGGGGGTGACCATCTTGGCCGAACAGCAATAGCTTCCGACCAATTGCTACGAGGTAGGTTCCATCCGAATAGGCGGCAACGGGACTGCCCCGGTAGGCGCCGATGTCTGACAAGGTTACGCCGTTGTGTAGGGCTCCGTCGCTGCTCATCACTTTGGTGCGGCATGCCGCTTGTTCCCCGCACAGCACCAAGAGAGCGGTGCCGTCACCCGCAGCCAGCGCGACATTCGAGACGCTCGAGGCGTCGGCCACGATTTGCGGCGCCGCCAGCGCGACGCCGTCTGTCCCGATTCTCAGCAAGTTCCAGCGCGAAGGCTGGGGGCAGCCATCGCTGTAGCTGAGCAGATATTCGCTGCCGTCGAACGACAGCTGCGCGCCGCTCAGCGGGCAGTTGCCGACCGGCTGAGGCGAGCCCAGCGGAGCCCCGTCGGCCGAGATGGCGCGAACGAACAGACCCGTCTCGGAGCCAAGCTCGTTGGCGGGTTGGTAAGCGAACAACCACCCCGTACCGTCACTCGCGAGCCCAACCGGTTTCGACGTGCCTGGCACCATCCGCGGGGGATCGTCGAGGAGCGAGGGCGGCGAGACGGCAACAGCAGGCCCCGCGTGTGCCGTCGCCGGCAGCCCGCAGGCGAGCAGCGCCAAGCAGCGCCACAACCGCGACGCCAGCGTCGTGAACCGCCTGCGCCCTGGCACAGCTTGACCCAGATCTTCCGCCTCCTGCCGCATGGAACGCACAACAGCACGCGGCGTGCCAGGCAATGGAAGGCCTCGGACGGAACAAGGCGATTCGTTTGCCGCTCGGGCGAGAGCGGTGGCACGCAAACTGCTTGAGAAGCGAGCATGGCGGGGTGTCCCCGAGCTCATCGTTGGAGGTCGAGCGCGGCGAGCGCGGTGCTCGTGGCGGTTGCAGCCGGTGCGTGCGGCACGCACCCGGAAGATGCGACCCGCCTCGAAGCCGCGAGCGGCAGCGGTGGCATGGGCGTCACGAAGCCGCACCGCGTGCCGTTCACGGATGCAGGCGCTTCGGCTC
Organism: Myxococcales bacterium; assembly: GCA_040348565.1. Taxonomy (GTDB): domain Bacteria; phylum Myxococcota_A; class Polyangia; order Polyangiales; family Polyangiaceae; genus PMG-095. The sequence continues at coordinate 11,176 of JBEQSW010000495.1, forward strand.
AGTCGGGAGGGGATGGCGGTACGGGGGCGGGCGCTTCGGAGAGCGGAGGGGCGGGCGCAAGCGCGAGCACTCCGGAGGCCGGAGGGGCAGGCGCGGGCGCGGAGGGCGGCGGCCCTGACCGCGACGACACGCTGCCGCTCTTGGAAGAAGCCCTCACCGGCCAGCGCGGCTCCGCGGCCTTGGTCGTCGATCCTGAAAAAATCGCCGGCCGCAGCTTCTCGGTCGATGACTACGTTGGCCCAAGCGATTGGGTGGCGTACCGCTACCGCGTCGACGACGGTGCCTTCGTGCCGCGCATCACGCTGCACCTGAAGCTGGCAACCGACGGGGAGCTCCAAGTCGTCGTTTCGCTGCCGACCCCGACCCTGCCTTATGCCGAGGAGCTACCCCTCGAGCGTCACGGCGACGCCTGGCTCGCCCGCGGCGTTCCGACCGCCAGCCACTTGGAGCGCTACTTCGAAGAACAACTGATCTACGCCTACTACGAGGCTGCGGTGGCGATGCTGGAGTTCGCGGACGATGACCATGACGGCTTGCCCGATCGCGTGTTGTTCGCGGCCACGGCAAGCGACGAAGGCGAGCGAACGACGCACGAATACGGCCCCGAAGCCCCGCTGCGCGCCGAAGACGAGCTCACGAGCACTCTTCTCGGCAAGAGCGAAGACGTTTTTCCATCGCAGGGCCCGCTCACGCCCCCCGTCATCAGCGCGAGCGAAATCGACAACCGTTCCTATTGGTTCGTCGAAGGTGTGACCGACGGTTGGCTTCCGAGTCTGGCCTTGTCACAAGCCGTCGCCCCCGGCAGTACGTTCTTCTTCGAGAATGCCGATGGGGAGCGCTCTCAGCCCCAACTTTATACAGTCGGTGATTTCGTGCGCGGCGTAAAACCGGTCGATCCGCTGCCGGCAGGCTGGACGTTGGTCGGAGACGGCCAGGACCTGGCGGGCAACGACTTTCACTTGAGGCAGCCTGTGGCGCTCGTGAAGCTTACGCCCGTGGCAGGCGACTTCGAAACGGAGACCAGCGCCGAGGTGTCCGAAGACTGTTACGGGGAAGGCGGCGTAGCCGCTGAGCACGAGGGGCAGCCGGCCCTCGCGGGTAGCCAATCGTACTATACGGCTTGCCCCACGACGTTCCGGATCTTGCGCTCGCCGGGAGCGACGCAAATCAAGTTCGAAGCCATTCGCAACAACCCTCTTCTGGGCACTTGGCAGGCAGAGATCACTCCTCTCGGCGTGAACACCAAAGCAGAGAGTGGTGTCATCGATTTTGCGCCGAGTGGAACGAACCCGGCGACTGGCTCGGTTTCGCTACCGGCCGTCGGGGACGATTTGCTCGTCACGCTGCCCGAGGGACTATGGCTCGATTCGCTACGCACCGAATGAAATGCGTAGAGCACGGCGCCGCTCTCGCCGCCCAGCTGGGCGGCGGCGCAACGAACGAGACTGGGCCTACCTACTCAGGACGGGCGGCGGGTTAGGCGGAGGGTGAAAATGGAGCCGAAGGGCGAGCCGTCTTCGACGCGGATGCTGCCGCCGTGAGCTTCGGCGATGTGCTTCACGAGCGAGAGGCCGATGCCGGAGCCGCGCACTTGTTTGCCGCGCGCGGCGCGACCGCGCACGAAGCGGTCGAAGATGCGCTTGCGGTCCTCGGGGGCGATGCCGGGGCCTTGATCGACGACGCACACTTCGGCTCCGCCCGACGCGGCGCGCACCAGCACACCGACGCGCTTGCCTTCGGGCGCGTACTTCAGCGCGTTGTCGACCAGGTTGATGACGGCAATTTCGATCGCCCGCTCGTCGAGCAACAGCTCCGGCACGTCTTCCAGCGATAGCTCGAGCGCCACGCCTTCGCGCTCGGCGCGCACCCGGCAGGCCTCGACGGCGCGACCGACCGGCTCCGCCAGGCGCGCGGGCGCAAATTCGTAGGCGGCTTGGCCCTTCTCGACCTTGGCAAAGTCGAGCACGTTTTCGATCAGCGCGTTGAGGCGGTCGCTCTCGTTGACGATGATGGACAGGTATTGGCTCTGCTTTTCGGGGGTATCGGCGCGGCCGGTCTGCAGCAGCTCTCCGAACATGCGCACGAGCGCGAGCGGCGTTTTCAGCTCGTGCGACACGTTGGCCACGAACTCGCTCTTCAGATTCGACAGCCGCCGCTCGCGCTCGGCCGCGATCAAAATCACGAACAACCCGGCGATCACGACCACGCTCGACAAGCCGACCAGCACCATCTCCAGCAACCGTCGGCGCGCGACGGCGGCGGCCAGCTCTTCGGCGCTGTTCATGGTCACGTTCAGGGTCCACTTGTACAGCGTGGTCTCGAACTGGCGCCCGAGCGTGAGCCCGCCACGACCGAGCGGCGGTCCGAATACGATCTTGCCGTCGGCGTCCACGATGTTGACGCGGCTCTGCTGCATGTCGGAGTACAGCGCCGGAAATAGGTCGTGCACGATGCGCGGCACGTCGTGCCAAACCACGATCAAAAAATGCCGATCGCCCAGCGCCTGCTCCCAGTGGCTGAGCAGGTACGCTTTCTCGCGCTCGACCTTGTGTAGGTGGCGCAGCTCTTCGATGGGCGGCTTGTCGAGCTTGAGCTCCGGCAACAAGCGGTGCACCAATAGCCGACGAAAGCGCTCGGTTTCCAGCTCCGGCGCGCGCGACGCCAGCGCCACCACGTTGTGCGCCGGCGTCCCCAGGTCGACCAAGAATACGGCGCGCACGGTGGGCGTCTGCAGCGCGGCGGTTTCCAACCATTGGCTGCCGAACTCGCTGCGCTGCGTGAGATCGAGCACGGAGCGGATGGCGTTGTCTTGCTCGATGATGCGCTTGTCGAGTCGATCCGCGCGTTCGTTGGCGAGCGACAGCGTGGCCTCGACCACCGACTGCTCGCGCAGCTTTTCCAGCTGGAAGCTGGAACGAAACATCACCCCCGACAGCACCAGCACCGCGATCACGATCGCCGGCAACACGAAGAACGTGAGCAATTGCCCACGCCGGGTGCGGTCGGTCGCCATGAAACGCAGCCTAGCAGCTCCGTACGGCTCGAGATTTTTTCACAGGGAGGACGGGAGGATGGGAGGGCGAGACAGAGGCGAGAATTTTTGGGTTCGAGACCAACGGCGTCGCTGAGCGACTGCGCAGTCGTCTAGCGATGTCTCCCGGTTCGAACACCAGAAACCTCCCGTTCCTCCCGCCCTCCCTGTTAAAAATCTGGGTCCAACGAGCGCCTGCTACGACGCCGGACAGCGCGCGTCGCTCAGCGACGCAGGATGACGTCGGCCTCGAGGACGATGGGGCGGTTTGCCAGGAATTCGGCGAACTGCTCGCACACGTAGTCGATGGCGTTCTGCTCGGTTTGGTGGAACGGGGCGTCTCCGAGCGGATTGACGACCTCCAGCAAGCCCAGGTAGCGGCCACCCTGGCGGACGGGGCCGCACAGCGCGCGCTGCGGGGTGACGCCGAGGGCCTCCCAGCGCGGGCCGAGCACGCGCGGGTCCGCGGCCACGTCGGCGATCGCGACGGAGCCCGGCCGGCGCATGACCGCGTTGACGAACGGCTCGGTGTCGGGCGTGCGGTGCAAGAGCACTTGCATGGCGCCGGGCCCCTTCGCGCGCACGACCACGAATTGCCGCGTATTGATGTCGAAGACGTGGATCAAGACGCCGTCGCAAGGCACGATGGATTCGACGGCAGCGAGCATGAACTCGGCGCCGTCCGGCACGCCTTGCATGAAGTGCAGGTCGTGCATCGTCTCGAATAGCTCACCGATCAGGTCTTCGCCGGCGCGCCGGCGAACGGCGGGTAGGCGAGGCTTGGAGGCGCGCGCCGCGCTCGGCTGCGACGGCATTTTCTCGCGCATGAGCGGGATGGCAACCGCCTGCGCATCCGACTTGGGCTCGAACGAATTGGGCGTAACGGCGACGACGAGCGGAGCCTTCGGCGGCGGCGCGCTCTCGGCGGACGGCGGAACGGCCACGACGACCGGAGCGGCAGCAGTGGCGGGAACAACCTCGGCGGGCGGCGCGGCAGCGGGGTCCGCGCCCGACGCGGTCGAGACGGAAGGCGCGAGCGCGGGAGCAGCTTCCGCGGCCGCGCTGGGCGACGCCGGAGGTGCGGGCGGAGCTGGGCTGGAGATCCGCACCACCGGCACTGGCTTGATGGACGGCGCCGGTACGGACGCACGCGCCGGAGCCGTGCCGTCGAACAGCGGGAAGGTCAGCACCGGATTGCCGCGCCAGTCCTTCCACGCCAGCGTGCCGAGCGGTGGACGCTCGGGCTTCCGTTCGAACTTGTGGTCGAACACCGCAAGCTGCACGAACTTCTGACCCTCGCGATCGGCCAGCTCGCGAGAGATGTCGCGGAAGCTGGCCCACAACAAGGCTTCGACCGAGCCACGGCTCACGCCGGGCGCGACCACGTAAGCCACCTCGCGATAGGTGATGGGTGACTCGGCGGTTGGCTCTTCTTGCCGCTTGCGGAGCAAGCTGGAGGGCGGCGGCATGTCGACGACCGCGCTCGGTTGTGTGAACGCTTGCGGCAGGCCAACCGGCGGCCCCAAGCCCTTGGGCACCGCGGGTGCGGCCGGGATTTTGTCCGCGGGAACGGTGATGCCCGCCGGTGGTTTGGCCGAGGGCGGCCGAACCGAGCCCGGGCGGGGCGGAAATGCCGACCCGAACGATTTGCTGGTTAACGGTGAGGCGGTGGGCGTGGGGGCCGCGGCGGGCTCAACGGGCTGAACCCCGCTGACGGCCGGCGGCGCGTTGGGCGACAGGGCGCTGGACGGAACACCGGCGTAAGGCTCGGCGTGGACGGGCGGTGCCGCCGGGGCGGAAGCTGACGCAGCCAATGGCATGGGCGCGGTGGCGAGCGGAGCCGGCGTGCCTGACGGTGGCGTAGCGGCGATGGGCGCGGGAGCCGCGACCACCGGAGCCGGAGCCGCGACCACCGGAGCCGGAGCCGCGACCGGAGCCGGAGCGGCAACGATCGGCGCCGCCGCAACCGAAGCTGCGACTGGAGCCGGAGCGGCCACCGAAGGCGCAGCCACCGGGGGCGGCGCGACCGAAGTCACTTGGCCATTGAGATGAGGCACGTCGGTGCGGACCGCCGACTCGGTGCTGAGCTCGGCGTCTTGAGGTGCCTTGGCGACGACGAAGCGCAGCTTCAGCTTCGGATCGACGGCGCGGTAGCCGTCGTCCAGCAGCTCGATCGAGAACTTGGACAGCGGGCCACTGTCGCCTCGCAGCTTGCGCGCTTCTTGCAGCGCCGCCTGCCACTGCTTGGCCTCGACGCAATACTTCTCGTCGGAACTATTCTCGCCAACGCGAGAGACCTCAACGAACCATCGCATCAAAATTCAGTTGCCGAGATGACTTGACCGTACCCGCGGTCGTCCTGAAAGCGTTGTCCCCACGCCAATGGTGGGGACGGCAAGTAGAGCGCCTTGGGCGCGGTCCCGCAAGCAACAATGACCCAAAAAGCTGCCGACGCTGAACGGATGCACGCTCTCTTGCTCACGATGCCGCTGAAGGTCGCAAGCACTCCACATCATTTACAAAAATGACTGCATGGCCCTGCCCCCGTCGGGTTACTCGCCCTGGCTCCGGCCATTTCTCCGCCAGATTTGCGCGCTGCGCCCGGCCGGCGGACCCGCGCTCACTGGCTCGCGGCGCCTCGTAGTACAAGCGCCGAAACGTGACCGATACGCACTTTGCCCGCGCGAAACAACGCCTGAGCGCGCTCGCGCCGCTCGAACCGATTCTGTACGCAATTTGGGCCGCTGCCCTCACGTTGCTCTGTGCGTGTCGCTTCTATTCTTCGATGCGACTTCAGACCGCTTACGCGGATCTATTTTTCGATGCGCGGTCGTTCGAGCGAGCCGTCGCGGGGGCGTTGGGGCCTTGGTCGGCGCCGCTGGACGACGTGTTCATCCACTTCGATTTCGCGCGCCAAACCGCGCGCGGTCACGCCTTCGAGTGGTCGCCGGGCGCCGGCTATTCGAGCGGCGGCACGAGCCTGCTTTACCCCTTCGTGCTCGTGCCCGGCTATTGGCTCGACCTGGGCGGCCTGAATTTGATGCAGTGGGCGGCGGTCGTCGCCTGCGTCTCGGTGTTCGGCACGTTGCTCGCGTTACGGCGGCTGTGGCGTGGCTTGCCGCGCGCCACCAGCTATTTGCTGCCGCCCGTCTTGCTCAGCGTCGGCGCATTGGACTGGTCGCTGTGGAGCGGCATGGAAGTGGCGTTGTTTCTCGGCTTGTGGTCGCTGGCCATCGTGGCCTGGGACGACCTGTGCTTGGCGGTCGATGACGAGGGCACACCTTTCGTGGCGGCCGGGCTGTTCGGACTCAGCGGGCTGTTGGTGTGCGCCACGCGGCCCGAGGGCATCGGCGCGCTGTTCGTGCTGGCCGGGACCGCGTTGTGGAAGCTGCGACGGCAGCCGCCGGTGCGCTTGCTGCTACTGGCCGCGCTCGCGGTCGCGCCCGCCTGCGCGGTGCTGGTGGGCCACGCCGTGGCCAATCGCCTGCTGACCGGTGATTCGACCGCGGCCGGCGCGCTGGTGAAGCTGGAAATGAATCACCCGTACCTGACGCGCAGCGAAGTGCTCGGCGCCTGGTGGTTTCATTTCAAGTACCAGGTGCTGCGCGTCACTCAGTACCATTTCTCGGACATTTCCTGGGTCGGCTGGAGCGCGTGGTTGATCGCGGCGTATGCGCTGTGGGCGCCGCGCACGCGCCGAGTGGCGTTCGTGTTGTGGCTGTCGATGCTCACCTGGGTGAGCATCGTGGCGCTGAACGGCCAAGTACGCTGGCAGAACGAGCGCTACACGATGCCGGCGGTAGCTTGGCTGCTGACTTCCGCGGCGCTCGGGCTGGCCGCCGCCTTCGCGCAAGTGGAGCGGCGCAATCTGCGCAGCGTCGTGCCGGCCGCGCTGGGCGTGCTGTTGTCGGCGCTGTTCATGTGGCGACAGGCGCCGCGCTTTCGCGAGCAGCTGTGGTTCTTCGGTCGCGCTTCGCGCAACATTTTGGACCAGCACGTGCGCACCGGCCGTAAGCTGCGCGACGAATTTCGCCCGCAGCCGAGCCGCGTGCTGGTCGGTGACGCCGGCGCCATTCCCTACATTTCCGATTTGCCCGCACTCGACATCATCGGCCTGGGTGGCTTTCACGGCTTGCCGTTCGCGCGCGCGACTCGGCAAAACGTGGCCGCCGGCATCGAGCTCATCGAAAGGCTGAACCCCGCCGAGCGCCCGGACGTGCTCGCCATCTATCCGGGCTGGTGGGGGGACTTCCCGCTCTGGTTCGGGCGGCGCATCGACGAAACACCGGTGCGCGGCAACGTGATCTGCGGCGGCGCCAGCAAGGTCCTCTACCTGCCGCGTTGGGAGTCGTTGGATCGCAGCGAAGAGCCGTTCTCGCTCTCGCCCCACGAGCGCCGGGTCGACGGCGTGGACATGGCCGACCTGGTCAGCGAAAAAGCGCACGGCTACGCGCTGTCGAACGGCTCGGTCGGGCACGTGATGATGAAGCTCCTACAAAACCCCACGCTACCGCGCGAAGATCTGTGGGACGCCGGTCGCATCGTCCCGCCCGGCGTTCGCGAAAGCTTCACCCTCTCCGGGCTCGACCCCGAGCGACCGGTCGCGCTGATCGTACGGGCCGCGCCCACCGAAGCCGTCCCGCTCGACCTGGAAGCAGATCCGAACGTGCAGAAGCGCACGGAGCTGCCCGCCCGCGACGGCTGGCTCGAGCAGCGCATCGAGCTGGGCACGCCGGGCACTTCGCGCTTGTCGGTGCGGCTACAGAGCGAGCGCGTGGAGCGGGTGCTGTTCCACGTGTGGGCCGTGCAACCGGAATAGGCTCATGCGGCGCATGCTTGGGCTTGCTGCGCTGTGCTTGGCCGCTTTCGGGTTGTCTTGCCTGTATCTGTCTCACTACCTACGTGGTGGGCCGCGCATCATCGACGCCACCAGCTATTTTCTGGAAGCTCGCAGCCTGGCCGCCGGCTCCTTCAGCTTTCACGCGCTGGCTCCCACCGCCGCGTTTCGCGGGCGCTTTCTGCTGGCCAGCCCCGACGGGCAGCAGCTCGGCGTGATCTTCCCGCCAGGCTACCCGCTGGTGCTCGCGTTAGGTGTGCGGCTCGGCAGTCCGCTGCTGGTGGGGCCTACGTTGGGAGCGCTGTTGGTGGCCGTCACCTACGCCCTGGCGCGCGCGGTGGGCCAAGCGCGAAACGTCGCGCTGCTCGCCGCCGGGCTGTCGGTGCTGTCCGCCGCGCTCCGCTATCACACCGCGGATACCATGTCGCACGGCCTGGCCACGCTGCTCGGCTGCACCGCGCTCACCCTGGCATTGAAGCCAGGTCTGCGCGGAGCCGCCCTGGGCTCGGGCCTGTGCCTGGGTCTGCTCCTCGCAACCCGGCCGGTCAGTGCCGTGGTGGCCTGCCTTTTGGTCGGCTACACGCTGCGACGCGAGCGACGCCGCTGGCTGCCGGTGCTGTTGGGGCTGCTGCCGGGCATCGCGCTGTTGTTGGCTCAACAACGCGCGCTCACCGGTAGCTGGCTCGGCTCGACCCAGCTCGCGTATTACGCGGCCTCGGACTGGCCCGCCGGCTGCTTTCGCTACGGTTTTGGGCAGGGCATCGGTTGCCGCTTCGAGCACGGCGACTACGTGTCGCGCTTTCTGCCGGACGGCTACGGAGCCGCGCCGGCGCTGCGAAACTTCGTGGTGCGCCTGGTGCTGTTCGCCAGCGACGCCACCAATGCCTGGCCCCTCACGCTGTTGGCGGCCTTCGCGCTCGCCCGCCACTTTCGCTCACCACTCGCGGTGCTGGGCGCGGGCATCTTGTTGCAAGCGCTCGCCTACGTTCCCTTCTACTTCGACGGCAACTACCCGGGCGGGGGGGCGCGTTTTCTGTGCGAGGTCATTCCGTTTTGCCAAATCTTGGTAGCGCGAGCCGCCTGGGATCTACGCATCGGCTGGCTCGTGCCGCCCATCGCGCTGGCCGGCTTCGCCCTGTTCACGCGCCACGGTCACGAGGAGCTCAGCGCGCGTGAAGGGGGCCGCCCGATGTTCGAGCCAGCAGTCGTCGCCCAAGCCGGCGTGACGCGCGGCCTCGTATTCGTCGACACCGATCACGGTTTCAACCTCGGTCACGATCCGCGCACCGAAGACCCGCGGCAGGGCCTGCTCGTCGCGCGCGCGCGCAACGACGCCCATGACCGCGAGCTGTACGAGCGGCTCGGTCGGCCCCCCACCTATCGCTATGCCTTCGACTTCCACGGCCGGGTCCCGCCTCGACTGGTCGTCGAGGAGCCCCCCCCGTCCGGTCGCTTCGAAGCCGAGGCAGACTGGCCGGCCCTGCTCCAACAAGGGCACGCCTACCCCATCCACTTCCCCTGCGCCTCACGAGGCAAGGCCCTGCGGCTGGTCCGCGGGACGCGCCTCACCTTGCCCGTCGCCTCCAACGCCAACCCGGAAAGGGTCTCGGTCGGCTGGCTGGGCACGACCGGCGAGGGCTCTAAGGCGCGCATCCGCTGGGAGAGCACAGCCTGGACGGAGTTATCGGCCGCGGGGCCCGGCTGCACGTCGTTGCGGTTGCCCGGCCGTCCGCCAAGCTCCGGGGCCGGTCTCGAGCTCGAGCTACTCGAAGGAGAGGGAGCGCTCGACTTCGTCCAGATCGAGCCCGACACACCCTAGCGCTCCGAGACGAAGCGCCGTAACCCGTTGACAATTCAGACTTTAAGGGGGAGCATCACCTCAATCAGTTAGCGTTGGTTCACCGGCTGAGGGAGGCGACCCGCGAATGACGAAGAGCGAGCTCATCGAGGCCATCGCAGCACGCGGCGAGCTAACGAAAGCGCGCGCCGAGATGGTCGTCAACTGCGTGTTCGACGCCATGACCGAGGCGCTGCAACGTGGCGAAGGAATTGAGATTCGCGGCTACGGCAGCTTCACCGTTCGCCCGTACAAGCCCTACGCGGGCCGCAATCCGCGCACCGGTCAACCCGTTCCAGTGCCAGCCAAGCGCTTGCCCTTCTTCAAAGTCGGTAAAGAGCTGAAAGAGCTCGTGAACGACAGCCGCCACATCCCCATCACTGGGGGTGACGAAGGCGATGACGACGACGACGATGATGAAGACGGCGAAGAGTGAGTCGCGAGCACGACGCTAGCCCCTCATCGCCCCGCATCGGTCGCCGTGCCGCACTAGTCGGAACGCTTTCGCTAGCTTGCACGCGCGCACCGGCAAAAGCTCCCGCGCCCGCAACGCCTCCGCCGCTTCGCTACTCGGGGCGGCTGGAAGACTACGTTCCAGCCGCTGGCCTGCGCTGGCTGGTTCGGGGCTCACCGGCGAAGCTCGCGGAAAGCCAGAGCTTTCGTCCCGCGCTCGACCTGCTGTTCACCGAAGAGCGGTTGCGAGGCGTCGCTCAGACCACCGGCTTCGCCCTCGAGACTCTGCCCCACGCTGTGATCGCGAGCTTCGATCTCGGGACCCTGTACCTGGCAGAGCTGCCGACCCCGACCGCAGCCCAAGCGCGAGCCCGCTTCATCTCGCGTCAGATCCGCGAGCCCGGTCAACGCCGGCCTGATCCCAACGTGGTGGTGCTGACGGGCATGAACGAAGGCGTCCCCGCGGGCCTCGTCACTATCGACGACCGCGTCGTCGCCTATGGCATTGGGGATCCGATGCTGTGCCGCGTCGTCGAGGCGTACGCTCGGGGCAAGCTCAAGGCCAAGCGCGCCTTCGAGGGCGCTGCGCTGGCGGGGCTCGAGAGCGAAAACGCGGGCGCGCTATTGGCAGCTTACGTTCCCGGCCCTTTCGCGGAGCGATGGCAAAATGCCGCAGGTGGACTGCTGGCCATCACTACTGCCCTTTCTGCCACACTCAAACCAACGTCAGCTGGACACGCCACCTTGGAGCTCACGCTACATGGTGACTTCGCGGACAGCAGCGCGGCGGAGCGACTCAGATCAACCTACATGTCGGTAGCGAGCAGCTCTACCGGTACGCTGCTTGGTTTGGCTTCGGCGCTCGATGTTCGGACGGTGACAAGCGCGCAAAGCGACCGCGTCACCTTGATGGTGCCACTCCCACTCACCGAGATCGCCAAAGGCGCGCGCGCAGTCACGAGTGGTGATCTCGATGATATTTTTCGGCTTTCATCAACGAGCTCTCGAGTCATCACACCTACATCACCTACATCACCCGCCGACTTGCGCTAGAAATTGCAGCGATTTCGACGATCTATGAGATACGTGCGGGGATGGATTCGATTGACCAAAAGCCGCCACTGATGTTACGACCTCCGCCGTGCTGCACTGCGGCGAGCGGGATGAACGAACGGCAGCCAGCGCTTGAGCGTCGGAGGTCAGAGGTGACTTCGTGGTGAAGCCGAAGTCGCGTGGCGGACGTGTCGCCGCCCCTGCCCTAGTCGAACGTTTAGTTCCCGCGCAAGCAGGTCAGGAGGGCAATTTGTCGGTTGAAACCATTCGCATCAACTTCAAGACCGGTGACATGGCGGTACATCCCGCCCACGGTGTCGGTGAAGTTCAAGACATCGAAGAGAAGGAT
>JBEQSW010000497.1:0-2797 GCA_040348565.1 Myxococcales bacterium
GGAAACCAGCGCGGTGCCGCCGCCCCCGGCCGAGCTGGCATTCACCTCCAAGGAAGGGAATGCTTCCAACGTCCCGAAGCTAGTCGTCGACTACTGCCAGCCATGACCGAATCCGCCGTTCTTGCCGTGGACGAGCCTGCCGGGGCACCCAGCGATTGGCTGCGGCGACGGCGCCTGGGGCAGCCGCTCGGGCGCTACGTGCTCGGCACCTTGCTGGGCTCCGGCGGCGCCGCGTCGGTGTACATGGCGCGGCTGGACGGCCCTCAAGGCTTCGATCGGGTCGTCGCCATCAAGCTCGTGCACGAGCACTTGTTGGCCGACAAAGACTTCGTCGCCATGTTCCTCGACGAAGCCAACCTGGCGTGTCGGCTGTCGCATCCGAACATTGCTCACTGCTTCGAGCTTTGTCAGGACGAGCAAAACCTGTACTTGGCGATGGAGTACCTGCAAGGGCAGCCGCTTTCGCGCTTGTATCAACGCGCGCAAGAATGGCGGCAGCCCCTGCAATACGGCCTCGTGGCGTGGATTGGTGCGCGCGCCGCCGACGCGCTGGGCTACGCGCACGATCTGCGCGACGACGCCGGCAAACCGCTCGGCATCGTGCACCGCGACGTCAGCCCCGACAACTTGTTCATCACCTACGACGGGCGCGTGATGCTGCTCGACTTCGGCATCGCGCGCGCGGCCGGGCGTCGCTCGCAAACCAACTTGGGCCAGCTCAAGGGCAAATTCCGCTACATGGCGCCCGAGTACGCGCTCGGCCTCGACTTCGACGGCTCGCTCGACACCTTCGCGCTCGGCGCGACCCTATACGAAGCCGCGCTCGGCATTCCCGCGTTCGGCGGTGACGAGCAAGTCGCGCTACGCAAAATCGTAGCCGGGGAGCTTGCCGATCCGCGCGAGATTCGCCCGGATTTTCCGGCGCCGTTCTGGAAGGTGCTGCAGCAAGCGCTCGCGCCGCGCCCCGATCAACGCCTGCGCCCGGCCGCGCAGGTGGCACGCGCGCTGGACGGCGTGGCCGGACTCTCGCCGGCTCAAGGGCGCGCGCTGCTGAGCAGCGTGATGCGCCGCCTGTTTCCGGACGAAATGGGCGCCGAAGCCAGCGACATCGCGGAGCTGCGTCGTCTCAGCCGCACGCCCGAAGAGCCGACCGCGCAAGGCCACGTGGTCAGCCGGGTGACCCACGAGCGTCCCCGCGCGCGTTTGAGCTCGGCGGCTTGGGTCTTGGGATTCTTGGTGCTGGGCGGTGCCGTCGCGGTGCTGGCGCGTGCTCCTGAAGCACCGGCCCCCGCGCCGCGCGCTGCCTCCGCGCCGGTCGAAGCGCGCTCGTCCGTGGAAATCGGCGTGCAAGTCAGTCCGGCCGGGCTTGCTGGTTTGCAGTTGTCGATAGGGGGCGTGCCCGTTACCGCCCTTGCGCCCCATCGCGTGGTTCCGCGTTCGGCGGGGTCACTGCCGGTGACGGTGAGCGCGCCCGGTTATCGAAGTGCCGAGCTTTCGGTCACGCCCGATCGCGACCGCACCTTGATGGTGACATTGGTCCCCATCCCGCCCGCCGTTCAGGCGCCCAACGCTGCGCCCGCAAAGCCCACTCGCGCTTCGGCTCCCGCGCCGAGCGGCGTGATCCGTCGCTACCCTTTCTGACCCAGCCTTGGCCTTCGTGCGCGAGCTCTTTTTTTCGGTCGGTTCACCTCGACTCGGACGCGCGCCCGGCGGCGCGGCTCGTGATACTGATCGACCCGTGCTGGCTTGGTGTCGTCTCGTGAGCGGCTTCGTGCTTCCGCTCCTGCTCGCAGCGCCCGCGTTCGCCGACGAGGCCGCCCCCGCGCCCGATTGTCCCGAGCACGACGCGACGGCTTGTGGCCGGCGACACTTCGAGGCCGGCACGCAAGCGTTCGAGAAGGGCGACTTTGCCGCCGCCGCCAGCGCGTTTCAGCTCGCCTTGTCCGAGCGCCCGCACCCGGTCATCCGCTTCAATTTGGCGCTGTCGTTCGCGCGGCTCGGTCGTCCCAGCGCCGCCATCGAGCAGCTCACCTTGGTGCAGAGCGATCCTGAGGCGGACAAGGACCTGCGGGCTCGCGCCGAGCGGGAGCAGCGCAGCGCCTCGCAGGCGCTCTCTCGCGTCACCTTCCGGCTCTCGGATCCGACGCGGGAAAGCGTCGAGCTGGACGGCGCCTCGGTGCGGGTGGCCGACGCTGGTGAGCTCTCGCTCGATCCCGGTACGCACCACGTGCGGGTCATCTCCGGCAGCTCGGTCGTGCTCGATCAAGAGCTGGATCTGGCTCCGGGCGAGCGCGTGGAGCTCCGGGTGGGTGAGCGCTCGCGGCGCATCGACGTGGTCGTCGTGCCCGACCCGGCCCGCCCCCCGCTGACGGAAAAGAGGCCGGCGCTGGCGGCCAAGCCGTTGCCGCCATCCTCGTCACCACCGCGCGCCAAGCTGTCGCCGGTTTGGTTTTACGCTGGCGCCGGTGCCACCGTCGCGTTGACCGGTCTCACGGTGTGGAGCGGGCTGGATACCCAGAGCGCCCTCTCCGACTATCAGCGAGCCTTGCCCCACCTGGACCAGGCGCAGGCCGATGCTCGCGTTCGCAACGGCCACTCCCGGGAGCTGCGGACCAACCTGCTGCTCGCCGGCAGCCTCTTGTGCGGGGCCGGAAGCGCGGTGCTGGCCGTGTGGTTCGTCGATTTTGGTCATCAACGCAAGGCCAGCGTCGGCCTCGGGCCGGGCGCGGTCAGCCTCACGGGCAGCTTTTAGAGACGGGAGCTCAGCGCCTTTCTTCGACCAAGAAGCGCAGCCGCT
>JBEQSW010000518.1:0-8949 GCA_040348565.1 Myxococcales bacterium
GGCCCACGCGCAAGCTGCCGCCAGCGCCGCGGCCGTTCCTAGCGCCGCGCCCAGCACCAGCAGCGGAAAACCACTGCCCAAAACCAGCAGTAGCACCGCCGCGCCCAAGCCCAGCGTGCCCGCTCCGGCGCCCAAGCCCAGCGCGAACTAGTGGGGCCCAAGCTCAAGTCGCTTTTGGCGCGCGCTACCTTGCTGGGCGGCGTCGCGCTCGCTGCCACTTATCTCGGGCGGCACGTCCCCCACGATCAGACCATCGCCATTCGCGCGAGCGGGCGTGAGATCGAACGCGTCGAAGGCACCATCACCCATTTGGGCGATGACGAGCCGGCAGCTGGCTTCACTCAAACCTTCCCCGGCACGCCGCCGCGAATGGTTCGGCACACCTTCTCCGCTCCGAACGGAACCTACATCGTAGTCATTACGTTCAAGGAACGAGTGACGGGGGAACACAACCCCATTCCGACCGAGACAACTTTTGAGCGACGGGTTAGCCTGGTCGGTGGCGAAGTGATCGTCTCGCCGGATTGAACCCTCCCTGTGACTCAGCCTTCTCCGCACCCGGATATCGCGACTCGCGCCCAACCGTTGGGGGACGGACTCCCCGAAGAGCTCATGGTCGTCGTCCTGTCCGGCGGCGCTCGGGGCAAGCGAGTCAAAATGGGACAAAAGCTGCGCGTCGGCAAAAGCCAGGACAATGACCTGGTCCTGCCGGACGACACCGTCTCGCGCCATCACTGTGAGCTGGAGCGCACCAAGGCCGGCATTCTGGTGCGCGACTTGGGCTCGACCAATCACACGCGCGTTGGCCGCACGGCCATCCGCGAGGCGTTGATCGATCCGGGCGCCACGCTCACCGTCGGCAGCGTCGAGCTCGTGGTGCGCACCGATCCGAATCGCGCGCAGATTCTACCGAGTGAGCAGCCGTTTTTCGGCGATGTGCTCGGCCCCAGCTTGGCCATGCGCAGCATCTTCGGCGTGCTCGAGCGCATTGCGCCCACCGACGCCTCGGTGCTGATCGAGGGTGAAACCGGCACCGGCAAGGACATGCTGGCGCGCGCGATTCACCAGCAGAGCCACCGCAAAGATCAGCCGTTCGTCGTCGTGGATTGCGGCGCGGTCAGCTACAACTTGATCGAGAGCGAGCTGTTCGGGCACGAGCGGGGCGCGTTCACCGGCGCCGTCGCCACCCGCCAAGGCGCCTTCGAGCTGTCCGGTCGCGGCACGGTGTTCTTGGACGAAGTCGGCGAGCTGCCCATCGACGTGCAGCCCAAGCTGCTGCGCGTGCTCGAGTCCGGAGAATTCCGACGCGTCGGCGGCAACAAGACGCTGCGCGCCGAAGCTCGCATCGTGGCCGCCACCAAGCGCAACCTGAAAGAAGAAGTCGAGCGCGGGAAGTTCCGTGAGGACTTGTACTTCCGCCTGTCCGTCGTACCCATCACGGTGCCGCCGCTGCGCACGCGACGCGAAGACATCGCGGCGCTGGTCGAGCGCTTCGTCGAGGTCGCCAAGAAGCGCGACCCTGGCGCGAGCATTGCCCTCAGCCGCGAGACAATCGCGGCGCTTTCGGCGCACGACTGGCCCGGCAACGTGCGAGAGCTACGCAACGTGCTCGATCGCGCCATTTACATGGCCACCGCCGGCGGCGAGCGCGAAGTGCGGCTCCTCGATTTACCGGTTTCGGCATCCGCCGGCCCCGGCTCGGTGCGCGAGCCCATGAGTGAGTTCTCGGCCGCCAAGAGCTACCGCGAAATCCGCACCGATTTCGAAGCCGAATTCGAGCGCCGCTACGTTTCCTGGCTGCTCGACCGCCACGCCGGCAACATCAGCGCCGCCGCCCGCGAAGCCAAGATGGATCGCAAGCACCTCTACGATCTGGCCCGCAAACACGGCCTGCGCGGCGATCGCGGCTAATCGAGCTCTCGGGCTGCCGCCCCGCAGCTCTCCTCGCAGAAACTCCCGTAGCGATGCCAGGCCAAGTCGGGCGGCCGCTTCGGGCTGCCGCCGTGCGGGGGCGTCATGGCGAGAGCCTGGGATTTCACAGGGAGGACGGGAGGACGGGAGGGCGAGAACGCATTTTTGTTTTTGGAAGACCAAAACCAAAAATATTTCCTTCGAGAGAAAGCCGAAGGGGTTGAGCCCGCGACGTTGCTGCAGACCCGCCGGCGGCAGCGCGAGCCCCAAGATTCTCGCCTCTTTCTCGACCTCCCGTCCTCCCGTCCTCCCTGTGTAAAAATCTCGTTCGTGCGAAGTGGCCCGGTCCCGTCGCAGCAGAAGCCACGAGCTTAGAAGGTCCCGCGAACGCCCAAAGACCCGATCAGCGCCAGCGTATCGTCGGGTTTGCTGCCGCCCCAGGTGAACTCTTTGAGCGACGTCTTCATCAGGTCGAAGCTGAGCGAGGTTTCGAAGCTGAGCATGACGTGGGCGATGCGCTTGGTGGGCTCGCCGTTCTTCTTGAAGATGAAGCGACCACCCAACAGGTAGCTGGACAGCGGCGACAGCTCGCGGTCTCCGGTCCAATATTGGCCGCGCGGGCCGTCTTGCGGCTCGCCGCCGGTGTAGTCGTCGCTCCAAAACAGCGCTTCGGTCTGCGTGTAGTAGCGGCCGTGAACCATCACTCGCAGCTCGGGCCACACGTAGCGCTCGGCTTCGAGCTCGTAGGTTTGGCCGAAGATGTCCCAGGTGTCGCGGTACAGCCGAGCGCCAGCCGACACCGCCATGCGCAGAGGCCGCAGGTAGTATTTGGCGCGCGCTGCAACGGCCATGCGCAAGCGGTTGTCCGGATGGTTTTCGAGCGCTTCGTCACCGGCCGGGGCAATCACTACCGCGCGATAAGGGTTTTCGAGGAAGCCGTGCTGTAGGCCACCGTAAAGCACCAATTGGCTGGCAAACACCGGGGTCCAGGTTTGCGTCCAGCCCGCTTGAAAGTTGTCCAGATCGACCTTGCGCGACGCGCGATCGACGGCCTTGGTGAAGCAGCCTTTGGAGCTGTCGAGCGGTGTCTTCACGGACGCGCCATCGCTATCGGCGAACGCGGTCGTACACACCCGGTCGAAACCGCGGCCGTAAGCCAGGGTAAGCTCGGTGTTCTTTTGCAAGAAGGTGGTGCCGGACTGCACCGAGAACGCGTTCGAGTGGTAATCGGCCTCGGTGCCGTAGGTGTACGTCGCCGACAGCTTGGTGTTGTCGCGCGTCACCCCTACGCCGCCGCTCACCTGGTGGCGCGTGTCTTTGAAGTGGGTCGCGCTACTGACGATGTCGACGGGGCTGAGCCGTCCGCCCTTCAGGGACTCGGTAGCGCCCGACACGATATCGGCTTCGTACCCGGTGTGCACCTCCAACCAATCGGTCGGCGTGACCGACAGCTCGGCGCTCGGGTTGATGACCAAGAGCTTGCTCGACTTCGACGGCTCCACGAAAAACGTGGTCCGGGGCGCCAAATCGGCGACCTGGGCTGCCGCCGAAAGTGGCAATCCGAGCGTGCCGGCCGCGGCCAGCGTCGAGAGCAGAAGCCTCAATTGCAACCGCAACCTCCACCCTTGACCGAGCTACCACCGGTCGAGCCCTCGCGATTCTCCAGCACGTGATCACGCGCGGCGCCGTCGCCCGGATCATTGTCGAACTGCATGGTCGGATCGGCCAGTACTGCGCGTTGCTCGGGACGAACCGTCACGCACCCGCCCAGCGCCAGCAGCAGCAGCACGAAGACCAATTGGAGCATTCCGCGCGCCTCCATCAAAAATACGTCCCCAGCCCAGCCGAATAACTCTGGACGTTTTGGTAGTCGTCTTCTTGGAACAGCACCATGTTGGCAGCCTCCAGGCGCAGCGAGACGCGAAAGCGCAAGCTGATCAACAACCCGCCGCCCGCGCGCGCATGAAACCACTTGCGCGGAGGCCGCACGAACTCGTCCTTCGGATCCTCGTACATGCCGCCGCAGCCGATGGTGACGAACGGCGCCAACGCCTTGTCCGGCAGTAAGTTCAGCGTCCCTGCCCCACCGTAGACGATGCGACGGCTGTCACTCTGCAACGCCAAGCCGACGTACGGCTCGAAGGCGATGGCAGGCGCGATCACCCAGGCCGGCCGCAGCTCGACGTAGCCGGCGCGATCGTAAATGCCGGCCATCATCGCGAAGCCGGCATGCGCGTCTTGCAAGGCGGGGGGGGCGAAGAAGCCGGGCTTGCGCGCGCCCTCGGCCGAATCGTCCGTCGCCGACACGGGCTCGACGGTGTCACCCAGCACGTAGCCGGTGCGTCCATCCGGCAGCTGCACCTGCAGCCAGAAGCCAGCGGTCTCGCGCGTCGTGATCAAAAATGTCTCGCCGCGCGGCGCGCGGTAGATCACGCGGTGCGACACGCCAGGGCCGGCACGCAGCTCGGCCTCGGCGACGATCACCCGCGCGTAGGCGTCTTCGGTCTCGTCCGCATCCGCCGCGCGGGCGAGACCGGGCGAGCCAAGCAAGCTCAGGCAAACGAGAAGAGCGCGCTTCATTGGGAGAACTGCGTCGCCCAGAGGCGGATCACGTCCGCTTCTGGGCTATTTTCCGCGAAAATCTTGCGAGGATGCTGGGCGTTGCCGAGCGGGCGCTGGAGCAGCGCCGCCAGCTGGGGGTCCCGCTTCATGCGTGCCTGCGCGGCGGTGTAGTTCTGTTGAGCGGCCATCGTCACGACCGATCTCGGCCCCAGTGCGTCACCGTTGCAGCGCACCCCGTCGGGCAACGTCGGGTCACCGACGAGCGGCATGTAGTCGGTCAGCCGAAACTTGGTCACGCTGAAGTGGCAGCCGTTCGCCGGATCTTTGCCGGCGATGCCCGAGCCGCAGCTTTGAGCGAACAGCATCGGCTCCACGCGGCAGTAGTAAAACTCGCGATCGAAGGTCACGTCCTCCTGCACGAAGTCAGCGCCGGGGTTGACGCTCGTCGGTACCAAGCCGTCGTCGCCACAGCTGCTCGTCGAAAGCACGAGGCCGACCAAGACGGCGCACGCGAGCACGGAAGAGCGAGCCAACACCGCGCTGACGCTACCAAAACTCGAGCCAAAACGGGGCTTTGTGCACCCGCGGTTTCGCCCATCTTTCGGAGCCCGGCATGGACGCAAGCTCAGGTGCGCTCAAGCCGCGCAAATACCCACATAAATAACGTCGCGCGTCGATTGAGGTTGAACGCACTGCGGCACCTGGCTAACTCTTGCCCCTCTTCGAGCCCTTGTGGCACCTTATCCTACATCCACTTACCTTGCGGTCGCTGCTTACCCCCGCTGGTAAACGCGACCTTCGCCCTCCCCGTTTTTCCTCCCACACGTGAACCTTTGGAGCGCCTCCGCATGAAGCTTTCCCCGTGGTACCTCGCAGCATCGATTCCCGTGGCTCTGCTGGCAGGCGGCCAGTTTGGAGCCCAAATCGCAGTTCTCGGGGTCACCGTCGGCATCTTCCTCGGCACGCTCGCGCTCGGACGCCCCCAAGCGAGCGGCGCCACCACCACGCAACACTGACCGCTCCGGACAGCGAACCGCCGCGCTCCGGCGAGCGCATCTCGGCCTTGCCCTATCCCCCACGGCTCAAACGGCTCGAGGATTTGACGCTTCACGACGTTGAAGCGTTGCGTCTGATCTTGAGCGGCGGCTCGGTGATCGATTGGCACCGGCTGAACCTGCTCGACGAAGCCGAGGCCGCGCGGTTCATCGAGAACCACGGGGTAAAGCTCGACGAGCCCAAAGACCGCGCGTACATCGAGCACACCAAGCGCGAAGCCGTCAGCTATTTGCGGCGACATTTCGCCTTCGCCATTCCGAAGCCGGTCGAAGAAGCCAGCGTCGAGCAGCTGCTGCTCCTGGCCTCCGGCAAAGGGCACCGTCAGGTGTGCGCCTGCACGATCTTGAAGGTCGTCCAGATCATCAATCACATGGCCGGCCGCGAGCTGCTGTTCCGTTTGCCGGTCAGCGATCGAGACCTGTTCCACTTGGTGGAAGAGAAGGTTTACCGCGTCGTCGGCACCATGCTGAGTGAGGGCTTTCCGATCACCGAGTTCGTCGGTGGCCGGAAAAACCTCGACTCGACCTACACCAAGCTGCTGTCCAAGCCCGAGGCCACCGCCGCCGCGCTGTACGACAAGTTGCGCTTCCGCATCGTTACCCGCACCCCCGACAACGTGCTGCCGGTGCTGAACTACCTGACGGAGCAGCTGTTTCCGTTCAACTACGTGGTGCCGAAACAAAGCACCAACT
The DNA here is from genome assembly GCA_040348565.1 of Myxococcales bacterium. Classification (GTDB taxonomy): domain Bacteria; phylum Myxococcota_A; class Polyangia; order Polyangiales; family Polyangiaceae; genus PMG-095. The sequence goes on from JBEQSW010000518.1 coordinate 6,222, forward strand.
CCATCTTCGATTTTCGCGGCTATTGCCTGCAAAACCCGGCGTTGGCGCAGCTGGTGCCGCAGTTTCAGGGCGATCACGACGGGCCGTTGCCGAGCGACAACCGTTTCAGCGCGCCCAATTACCGCGTGATTCAATTCGTGACCGACGTACCGGTGCGGGTGCCGCCCCATTTGATGGAATTTGCCCCCGCTGGCTCCGAAAACCTGGGGCCCATCGTGTACATGCTGTGCGAGTTTCAGGTGCTGGACGCCGAGAGCGAGGCGCACAACGAAACTGGCGAAGCCAGCCACGATGCCTACAAGCATCGCCAGCGCGAAGCCGTCTTCCGGCGGCTGCGCCTCGGCTCCCGCGACCCCAAAAAGAATGAGTAGGGTCTCGTTCGCCTCAGTGCTTCGCCCGGGAGGCCCCGGCGTCCTTGCCGTTGGGTGACCAAATGGGCGCCCGTCCCGCCGGTTTCCCCCCCGCCTCTCCGTGGTTGATCGTGATCTGGCTGCGCCAAGGTTGGCCAACCGCGTCGCAGGCTCGCGAGCGCGCTCGCCAATTCCGTCCAGAAACCTCGAATTGGGATCGTACCTAGCTCGGGCCGCCGAGCTTCTGGGGCCCGATCCTAAAAATCTGCGTGTTTCTCAGGCAGGCGTGGCGTTCGCGCTGTAAGCGGGGTGAAAATTGGAGTAACCAGAGCGCCTTATGCGGCTGCACAGCGCCAAGGTTCCCGAGATTTCGCACCTGATGGTGCACGCCCTCACCTCGTCTGGTGACATCGAAACGGAGTCGCCGAAAGAGGTCGAGCTGGACGTCCAAGCTGTGCTCAATCAGTTCATCACGGACGAGCAAGAGGTCAGCGACAAGGCAAAAGACGTGCTGGCTCAGCGCGGCCTGCCGCAGAGCGAGCTCGGCCGTATCAAGAAGTTGCTGGCCGACGAGCGCAAGATCAAGCTCGGCGAGGACGCCATCGACTACTTGCTCGACCAGCTGGTCGAGATGCTGATGCACTCGGCCAACGTCGACGAAATCTTCGCCGAAGACTTCGAGCTACGGCGCAAGCTGCGTGACCCGCTGCGCAAGCAAGCGGCGGTGGACGCCGACATCGACACCGAAGTGCGCAGCAAGATCAAGAACTTGAAAGAGGGCACGGCGGTCTGGGAAGTGGAGTACCGGCGCATGATGGACGACATCAAGCGCCGCAAGGGCCTGTAATCCCGGGATGCAGCCATGCGCAGCATGACCGGTTTCGGCTGCGGCGAGGCGGAGCTCGACGGCAACAAGCTGACCTGTGAGCTGCGCGCGCTCAACCACCGCTTTTTGGACGTGCGCGTGCGAATGCCCGAAGAATTGGCTTCGCAGGCGTTCTTCGTCGAGCAACTGGCGCGCGAAAGGCTGAGTCGCGGCCGCTTCGACGTCGGCGTTCGTCTGGACGACGGTGGAGGGGTCGCGCGCTTTTCGGCGGCGCGGGCGCGCGCCGTGTACCAGAGCCTGCTCGAGCTGCGGGACGAGCTGGCTCCCGGCACCGAGGTCCCGGTGGCGGCGGTAGCGGCGCTGCCCCAGCTGCTGGTCGAAGCCCCCCGCAGCAGCGCCCGCGGTCTGGAGCAGGCGTTGCAGCAGGCGTTCGCGGCGGCGCTGGCTCGTCTGGACGAGATGCGCGGCCGCGAAGGCCAAGCGCTCGCTCGAGAGCTGGGTGAGCGACTGGCGACCCTGCGCACCCTGGCCAACAGCGCCAAGAAGCTCAGCGAAGGCGCCGCCGAGCGGCAGCTCTCACGCCTGCGCGAGCGGGTGGGCCGGCTCTTGTCCGACATGGCGGCCAGCCCCGATCCGGGGCGGCTCGAGACGGAGCTGGCGCTGATGGCCGACCGCAGCGACGTGACCGAGGAGCTGGTGCGATTAGGCAGCCATTTCGACCAGTTCGAGGCGCTCTTGGCCGATCCGGAGCCAGTGGGGCGCCGGCTGGAGTTTTTGCTTCAGGAGATGTCCCGGGAAGCCAATACGCTAGGCTCCAAGAGCCAGGACGTGAAGCTTTCGCACCTGGTCGTGGACATCAAGAGTCAGCTCGAGAAGATCAGGGAGCAGGTGCAAAATGTCGAGTGATAAGCCGCTCCTACTCATCATTTCGTCGCCTTCCGGTGCGGGCAAGACGACGCTCACGGCGCGGCTCTTGGCCGAGGTGAAGGGCCTGACCTTCAGCATTTCGCACACCACGCGCAAGCCGCGCCAAAACGAAACCAACGGCAAAGAGTACCACTTCGTCTCCCGGCCCGAGTTCGAGCAGCTGATCGAGGCGGGCGCATTTTTGGAGTGGGCCGAGGTGCACGGCAACCTGTACGGCACCAGCAAGGCCGAGATCGATCGGCGCCGCGGCGCGCGCGGGATCGTGTTCGACATCGATCACCAAGGCGCGCGGCAGATCAAATGCGCCGCCCCCGACGCGGTCGCGGTGTTCATCCTCCCCCCCAGCATGGCCGTGCTCGAGCAACGCCTGCGCGGCCGCGCCAGCGAGGACGAAGAGACGGTTCAGCGCCGTTTCAGCGTGGCCAAGGGCGAAATCGCCCACTATGGCCTGTTCGACTACGTGCTCGTGAACGCCGAGCTCGAAGAAGCCACCAAGAAACTGATCTCGATCTTCCTGGCCGAAGAGTGCCGCCGGAGCCGCGTCGCGGCCTTGGCGGAAACCTTTCTGGCCGAAGGGCGCCTGCGCTCTCAGCATTAGCCGCAGGGCCGCGACCAAGCCAACCTC
>JBEQSW010000536.1:0-11201 GCA_040348565.1 Myxococcales bacterium
CGAAACCCTCAAAGAGCTGGGCAGCCGTCTGGGCGTGCCGATCCACACCGTTTCGGTGGCGAGCAGCGCCCCGCCCGATGCCAGCATTCGCAAGGTGGGCACGACCGGCGCCGCCGTCGCGCACCAAAAGCTCGCGCTCGAGCTGAGCGTCGGCTGCTCCGGCGGGCTCAGCTGCGACGAGCTGCCCATCACGGTCGAAGAGCTACTGCACGGGGAGCCGCCCGCGCCGCTGGCGCAAGGGGTGGCCAAGGTGCGCGACGGCGTCGCCACGCTGGAGCTGCCCTTCACGCTCGATCGCGCCGGACGGCGCTTGGTGCGCGTGCGGCTGGCCGCGCCCGAAGGCGACAAAGTCCCCGAAAATAACCAGCGTTTGTTGACGTTCGACGTCACGCGCGAGCGCGTGCGCCTGCTGCACGTGGCGGGGCGACCGACCTACGACGTGCGCGCCCTGCGCATGTGGTTGAAGGCCGACGAATCCATCGATCTCATCGCTTTCTTCATCCTGCGCACCAACAGCGACGCGACGCAGGTGTCGGACGACTCGGAGCTGGCGCTGATTCCGTTTCCCGTCGACGAGCTGTTCACCGAGCATTTGCCCTCGTTCGACGCGGTGATTTTGCAGGACATCGACGCCGTCGAGTACAAGCTCGAGCGGCACCTGCCGGCGCTCGCTCGCTACGTGCGAGCCGGCGGCGGTTTGATCATGGTGGGCGGCCCTTCGGCGTTCATGGGCGGCGGCTACGCGGGCAGCCCGCTCGGCGAAGTCTTGCCCGTCACCTTGCCCGATCGCGACTCGGCTCCCCCCATCGACATGGCGTCGTTCGAGCCGCGCATCACGCCCGCCGGTCGCGCCGCCCCGGCCCTGCGCGGAGTCCGCGAGCTCTTGGGCGAGCGGTTGCCACAAATGCTCGGCTCCAACACGTTGGGGCCATTGCGGCCCGGCGCCATCGCGCTCTGGGAGCACCCCGATCGCCGAGCGGGGCGCGACGCCATGCCGATGCTGGCGCTCGGTGACAGCGGTGACGGCCGCGCCATCGCGCTCGGCGTCGACGGCACGCACCTGTTGCAGTGGAGCGAGCTGGGCGAGCGCAGCGCCGGGCGAGCCTACGGAGCGCTCTGGGAAGGCCTGGTCGGCTGGTTGATGCGCGACCCTCGCTACGAATCAGCGCGCCTCGAGCTCACCCACGAGTGCCGCGCCGGTGCGCCGATCTCGCTCGTCATCACCCGCCTGCCCGGCGCTGCCGTCGACGTCAAGGTGACGCTCGAGCGATTGGGCGAAGCCGGCGCCCCGCCCGCACCACCGAAGCCTCTGCAACTGCGAATGGAGGGCGACGTAGAAACCGCCACGCTTCCGCTCGGAGCGCTGAGCGAAGGCGGCTACACCGCCACCGTGCACATCGGCAGCTCGCCCGCGGCGCGCTTCGACTTTGCGTGCGAAAGCGGCGGCCCCGCCTTCGCCGACTCGCGACCCGATCCGAGCTTGCTCGAGCGAATCTCGCAGCAAACCGGCGGCGTCAGCCTCAAAGCGTCCGAGGCCAGCAGCCTGAAGGCGCCGCCGCCGACCCACGTGGAAAGCCAGCGTGTGGTCGCGCCACTGTTGCCCGCCTGGATTTGGGCGCTGCTCGCGGCAAGCGGTATCGGCGCGCACTGGTACGCCCGCAGACGCGCCGGGCTGATCTAGCCCCCATCGCCGCCGCGGGCACCACACGCTGTCAGGACGAGATAGCTCGCAACTTCGACCTCGCCCTTGCGGTAGCGCCGAAGCAGTCAGTAAGCTGACGCCCAACCAATTGCGCGCTCGAAGGCAGTTTCGATGGTGAGGACCAGCCGGGCTCGATTACCCAGGGTAAATCGCCGCGCGGCCTGGTTTTGCTCGCGACTGCTCGGAACGCTGGCAACACTGGCCGGTTGCTCGCCGCAAGCGGGCGGCTCTGCGCCGGTCGCTGTCCCCCGCCCGACCGCGCCGGCGGCGGCCGACGAAGCAACCGGGTACATGCTCACCCTGATCAACCGCGATCGCAAAGCGGAAGGTCTGAGCGAGGTCGAGCTCGACCCCGTCGCGTCCGAAGGCGCGCGACGTCACGCGCGCGACATGGCCGCGCACGGCTTCACCGCGCACTGGGGCACGGACGGCTCCGTCCCCGAAGAGCGCTACACCGACGCCGGTGGAACCGACTTGGTGCAAGAGAACGTGGCGTGCTTGTTCGACGGCGTACCGCGCGATCTGGACCCCAACCCACGCTTCGACCCCGCCCTGCTCGAGCAACTGCAAAAGATGTTCATGGATGAGGTGCCGCCCAACGACGGCCATCGCAAGAACATCCTCAAACCGGGCCACCACCGCGTCGGCATCGGGTTGGCACAGCCGGCCACCGTGAACCAGCCCTGCTTGTCGCAGGAGTTCGTCGACGACTGGGGGGACTTCAGCGAGCTGCCGCGCAAAGCGGCGCCGAGCGTCACTTTGCACGTGGCCGGTGAGCTGCGCGAGCCTATCCGGTTCGGTGGCGTGGGCCTCGCGCGCATCGACCCGCCCAGCCCGCGGAGCGCCAAGGAGCTGAACGCTACCAGCGTCTACCGCATCCCCGCGCCAGAAACGCTGTACTTTCCGCCCGGCTTCAAGACCCCCAAGCCTGTGAAGGTAGACGGCCAAGCCTTCTCCATCGACATCGGCTTGGGCGCGCGGCCCCGCGCCGGCCGCTACGAGCTCAGCGTCTGGGGCAAACAGCAGGGCCAAAACGAGCTTTTCATGGTGAGCCTGCGCACGATCGTGGTGAAGTAGCGGCCCCCGAAGGGAGTCGCGATGGCCGCCAAGAAGAAGTTATCACCCGCCAAGAGCAAGTCGAAAGCCAAGCCCGTAGCCAAGAAGAAAGCTGCGCCGGCAAAAGCCACCAAGCCGGTGGCCAAGAAAGCCAAAGCCGCGCCCGCGAAAGCGGCAGCGAAGCCCGCGCCAGTCAAGGCCACCAAGCCAGCCAGCAAGCCAGCGAAGAGCGCGCCGGTCAAAGCCACGAAGGCGACCAAGTCGGAACCGTCGTCACTCGCGAAGACGGTCAAGCGCGCCGCAGCCAAGGTGGTGCAGGCCGTTGCCAGCGCGGCGGCCAAAGTCCTGGACTCCGACGCCGGACGCGCGGCGCCTGCGTTCGACTTGCTGGACGACAAGGGTGAGCACGTCTCTTCGAGCTCGCTCGCCGGAAAGCCATACCTCCTCTACTTCTATCCGAAGGACGACACACCGGGCTGCACCAAAGAAGCGTGCGACATCCGCGACAACTTCGCGCGCTTCGGGCAAAGCGGCCTGCGCGTGCTGGGCGTGAGCCCCGACTCGCAGCAAAGTCACGCCAAATTCGGCAAGAAATACGGCCTACCGTTCACCCTGCTGTCGGATCCAGAAAAAGAGCTGGCCAAGGCCTACGGCGTCTGGGGCGCCAAGAAGAACTACGGCAAAGAGTACATGGGCATCATCCGCAGCACGTTCTTGGTCGGTGCCGACGGCCTGATCAAGAAGGCCTACCGCGGCGTGCGCGTCGACGGCCACGTGGACGCGGTGTTGGAAGACGCCAAGGCGTTGCTCTAGCTCTCCTCCGCGCTTCGCCCAAAGCACCGGGCGTCTTTGGCGACCTAGCTGCGGCGGCTCTACGAGCAGCGTTGGTGCCTTGGCCATCGCTGGTAAGCGAGCCTGCGCTCGCGACGGAATGACTTCGCATGCGAAGTCATCTCCGCTTCCAGTGGCAGCAAACCTTCAACTGTTCGTATTCACTAGTAAACGCCAGCCAGCGATCAAGTGCATCGCGATGACTTCGCATGCGAAGTCATTCCGAGACGCGGCGAGGGACAAAAAGGTGAAGGCGCTGCAGGCACGACAAAGTGACGATAGAAGGCTCGGAGGGCAGCAGATCCGGCGGACCGGTTGGCAGGACAAGGGGGAAGCTTTTACCCTCCCGGCTAGGCACGATCGGCGCTCGGCCTCGGCCGAGCTCCGCTAGCAGATTTCCGAGCTCACTTGTCTTGCACGTACCCGTCGAGCTTGGGACGAGGCGCGCTGGGCGGCCACGTGACGGGTGGCATGGGATACGCGGGGCGCGCGAACAGGAAACCTTGGCCGTAGTGCGCGCCGGTGTCGCGCAACGCGGACAGCTCGTCTTCGGTCTCGATGCCCTCCGCCACGACGGAGGCTTTGAGGTCGTTGCACAGCCGGACCACGCTGGCCACCAGCTGGCGCTGCCGCGCGCTTTGATCGACGCCCATGATGAGCCCGCGATCCAGCTTCACCACCTGCGGCTCGAGATCGGCGATGCGCTTCAGGTTGGAGTAACCCGCGCCCAGATCGTCGACGACGAGCTGAATGCCGCCGCGCGCCCGCACCTCGCGCAGCACGCTCAAGCACAGCGCGTAGTGCGACAGCGGCACCGACTCGGTCACCTCCAAGAAGATTTCCGCGTCGTGGGAGTAGATCGGATCGTCAGGGCGCACCAGCCAGCCCTCTTGCAGCTCTTGCGGGTGCACGTTGATGAACACGGGCCGCGTACCGGACAGCGGCACCGCAATGTCGCGAATCATTCGGCCGAGGCGCCCGACGCAACCCGCCTCGACCGCGCGCTCGAAGAGCACGAGCGGGTTGGCTAGGTCCGGCTGGGAGCAACGCACCAGCGCTTCATGCGCGAACAGCTTGCCGTCCTGCATGTCGACGATGGGCTGGAACACCACCGACAGGTCTTCCGGGGAAACCAAGCGCCGGAACGAGAAGAACGAGTCGCGCCCGGAGGGATTGCTTTCGGGACGCGGTGGGGCGTCCGACAGCCGGTTGCTGCGGGGCGGAAGAATGCTGCCCTTTTGGGGAGAGCTAACTCGTGCCAGGTGTTTTTCCTCAGCGAGCGCTAAAGGGCACTTTGCCCAACCTTCATAAACTAGCAGGGTGACGAGTCCGCCGCCACGCCGTACATCATGTATTCATCGCCGCACGCGCCGTAACGCACACCATGTGGATTCGGTTCCACTCCGCTCCGCCACGACCACTTGCATCAGCTTGATGACGACTCGATCGCCTCACCCTGAGTAGTGACCACCACGCCCAAAACTCGTACGCCGATGATAGACGTATTCTTCCGCACCGCTACCGTGAGCCGTATTCCTCGAACTTTTGCCTAATCCGAGTGTCCGTCATTTCACCGACGACTCACGATGGAGTGCAACTCTGCAAGGGAACGGTTTCAGAATTGTGACTAACGCCAAATCGCGTAAGGATGCGCGCATGTTGCCGACCCGTTGCTTGGGAACCTTGACCCCACCTTTGCCTACACTTGGAATGCTAGCCGTGGGCGCATCGCTCCTGATCGGTTGCGCCAAAACTGGCGAAGTCAGCAAACAGAAGGCGCACGCCGAGGTCGAGGTCTTGGCCAAAGCCGCAGCCTCCGACGTCGAAGAAGTGCGCCGGGGCCTTCCGCTCGGAGCCAAGCACCTGGAGACATTCTTTGCCGACGAGAAAGCGCAGGGCGACGCTGCGGCCGCCAAAGAAGCGCTCGAGAGCGCGCGCGGCAAGGTTCAAGATCTGCGCACGGCCAAGAGCACCTTCTTCCTCTTGGCCGACAAGAACGGCCTCATCCTACGGAGTGATTTGGATCACGACTCGCTCGCGTCCAAGAGTTTGTTCGGGGCGTTCGGCGACTTGAAGGGTGCAAGCTCGGGCAAGTACGTCGAGACGCGCGGCAGCATGGCCGAAGCCGCCGGGGTGCGCGGCCGTAGCGACGGCCAATGGGCAGCCGCCACGCCCGTGATGAAAGGCGCCGACGTGGCGGGCGTATACGCGACCGGCTGGTCTTGGTCGGCCTACGCTTACCGGCTCGAGAATCAGCTGCGCAGCATGGTCAAGTCCGAAGCCGCGGACGCCGGCACGAAAGAGCCGCTCGTGTACGTGTACGTGTTGGTCGAAAAGGAAGCGTACGGCGCGCCCATCTCGCCGGACGTCAACGCCAAGGCCATCAAAGAAAGCGGGCTATTCGGCCGCGCCAATGGCGAGGCCGTCGTCGACGGCGCTCGAGAAATCGAGGGTCGGGACTTCGGCATCGCGGTCAAGCGGGTGCCCGCGCTCGGGCCGGACGTGGGCATCGCGGTGGTGCGGAGCGAAACCTAAAACGCGGTGAACCGGGCCGGATCCGCAATGTTTCTTGAAGCTGACCGCGGGGCGAGTAAAAGAGCCGTTCCCCATGCTCGATCTTCCTGATGCAGGCCTGTACCGAACCACCCAACCCATGCCCGGTCACGAGGAGGAGTTCCCCGCCGGCGTGCTCGTCTATGTCGGCCAACCGTCGAACGGCGGCGTGAAGTTCGTCGTCCGTCCCGTCGACAACCGCCGCAACCGCTGGTTCTGGCGTGACCCCACCACGCCCCTCCGCTCACCCACTTGGGCCAAGACGCTCAAGGTGCTGCCGAGCGAAGGCTTCTACACCCTGCCCGAAGCGCTCAGCTTCGAGGGCGGTGGCAAGTGGCTAAAGAACGCGCTGGTCGAGCTCGGCTACAACGAAAAGGGTCAAGGCATCCTGTTCGTGGGCGAGTGGAAGGAAGACGGCACCGAGAACGTGCTCTCCTTCAGCGACCGCGGCTTGATGATCGAAGACTCGTTGCTGTCGCGCTTGGTGTGGGCGCCCATCTTGCCGGTCAAGGCGCAGGCCGCGCCTGCCAACTTGAACGCTTGAGCGGCAACCGGAAGGCAAGAAGACGGAAAGCGCGGCGGGAAGTCTGCTGGGGCATCGAGCCCTAGCCGCCTTCCCGATCCCCGCTTCTTGCTTTCCTGCTCGTTACTTGGCGGCTTTGAGGTTCTTGGCGACGAAGTCCCAGTTCAGGAGCTTGTCGCAGAAGGCCTCGAGGAACGCCGTGCGATTGTTGCGGTGGTCGATGTAGTAGGCGTGCTCCCAAACGTCGCAGGTGACGAGCGGGATGGCGCTGGTGGTGAGGGGCGTCTCGGCGTTGGGCGTGTCCATGATCTTGCCCTTGCCGCCGTCCAGTACGAGCCAAGCCCAGCCGGAGCCGAAGCGACCCATGCCGGCGGCGATGAAGTCGGCGCGGAACTTGTCCCAACCACCTAGGCCGTTGATCAGGTCGGCCACGTCGCCTGCGGGGGGCGCGCCACCGCCGCCGGGCTTCAAGCTGTCCCAGAAGAACGTGTGGTTCCAAACCTGCGCGGCGTTGTTGAACACGGCGCCGGTGCTGCTCTTGATCACGTCGACCAAGCTCTTCGACGCTTCGGGCTTGCCCTCGAGCAGTTGGTTGAGCTTGGTGACGTAAGCGCGGTGGTGCTTGTCGTAGTGGTAGTCGAAGGTCTCGGATTTCATCACCGGCTCGAGCGCGTTCTTGGCGAACGGCAGCGGCGGAAGCTCAAATGCCATGGGGGGCTCCTTTGGAATTGGTTGGGGGAAACGGAGGCGCGAATTTCGAGAGTTTGGCGCCGGCTGTCAATGGAGGAAGTGAGGCGTTTTTCACTCCTTTGACGTGTGTCGTTCCGGTGGGACAGTTGGTCGATGGCGATTAGGCGACGCACGGTGCTCAAGGCTGCTGCCGGAGCAGCGGTCGTGACGTCACCGCTTGCGTTCCTGTTTCGGCGTGAAGCGCGGGCGGACGGCGGGCCGCTCGTGCCCGATCCGGCGCGCGTCTTGGATCTGCCGCCGGGGTTTCACTACAGCATCCTGCAGCGCACGTTCGACGCCATGAGCGACGGCTTCACGGTGCCGGGGCGCCCGGACGGGATGGCCTGCTTTCCAGCCGCCAACGGCGAGCTGGTGCTGATGCGCAATCACGAGCTCGAGAGCGGCTTCAGCGAAGCGGGCTACGCCAAGTCGCCTCCGGAGGCGTACGACCCGGCAGGCGCGGGCGGCGTGACGCGCGTGGTGCTGAACGCCAAGACCCTGCAGGTGGTGGCCAGCAACCGCGTGCTTTCCGGCACCTTTCGCAACTGCGCGGGCGGCACCAGCCCGTGGGGTTGGCTGAGCTGTGAAGAGAGCGTGGAGGCACGCCACGGCTACGTCTTTCGCTGCCGCACCGACGCGGCCCGCGTCGCTCCGGCCGAGCGCATCCCGGGCTACGGGCGTTTTCGCCACGAGGCAGCCTGCGTCGACCCGAAAACGCTGACGGCTTTTCTGACCGAAGATCAGACCGACGGCTGCTTTTACCGCTACCGGCCCAGTGATCTCGCGCGGCCGCACACGTCGGGCAAGCTGCAAGCGCTGCGCATCAAGGACTTGCCCCGCTTCGACACCTCGCGCGACCTCGATCGCGGGTTGCGCTTGGCCGTCGACTGGGTCGACGTGCCCGAAGCCGATCCGAAAGACGACAACGTGCGCCATCAAGCCACCAGCGCGGGCGCCGCGCGCTTCTGCCGCGGCGAGGGCATTTTTTACGACGACGGCGTGGTGTACGTGTGCTGCACCAGCGGTGGCCGCCAAGGCTCTGGGCAAGTCTTCAAGCTCACGCTCGGTCGCGGCACCGACCCCGATAGGCTCGAGCTGTTCGCCGAGTCGCCGGGTCCCAACGTGCTCGACATGCCCGACAACATCTTCTTGGCGCCCTGGGGCGATTTGCTGGTAGCCGAGGACGGCTCCGGTGAGCAGTACCTTCGCGGCATCACCCCCGAAGGGCGCGTGTACGATTTGGCCCGAAACGCGCGCAGCAACGGCGAGCTGGCCGGCGTGTGTTGCTCGCCGAGCGGTGACGCCCTCTTCGTGAATTTGCAGCTGGATGGCCTCACCCTGGCCATCACCGGCCCCATGGCAGAGCTCAGTCGACGGGCCAAGCATTTCGCGCGCCGCCAGGCGTAAGCTCCGCGAATGACTGGCGACGCTCGGCTCGTCACCTCGGCCAATCTCGCGCTTTTGGGCAGCTTTGCGCCGCGCTTTCGCGAGCTCTTGGTCGACGACGAATGGCGACGCAACGTGGAAGCGCTGCTGCGCGAGCGCCACGGACGGCTGCGCACGTACGCGCAGCGGTTGGCGCGCCTGTACCTGTCGGACTTCGACGCCAACGCCTTGACCGGCATGTACCGCATGCAGCTCTTGCCCGAAGGCGCGTGGCGTCGCCTGCTCGACGGGCACGCTGGCGGCCGTCTGCTGGACGTCGGCGCGGGCTCCGGTGACGTGACGGCTTCGCTCGCGCCGTGCTTCGCCGAGGTCGAAGCCACCGAGGTGTCGCGCGGTATGGCCCGGCGCCTGGCCAAGCGCGGCGTGCGCTGTCACGCGCTCGACCTGACCGAAGCGCCGCTGACCGACGCCTCGTTCGACGCCGTGTCCTTGCTCAACGTGCTCGACCGCTGCCGGCGGCCGCGACGGTTGCTCGAGCATTGCCTGGCGGCGCTCGCGCCCGGCGGCGTGTTCATCGTCGCGCTCGCCCTGCCCTATCGCCCTTTCTACTTCGACGGGCCCGCCACGCCCGACCCCCTCGAACGTTTGGACTGCGATCCGGGGGAGTCGGGCAAATGGGAGGACGGCGCGCGGCGCTTCATCGAGCGCGACTTGCTGCCGCTCGGCCTCACGCTCGAATGTTTCGCGCGGGCGCCCTATCTGTCGGCCGGTGACAGCCAGCGGCCGCTGTACGAGCTGGACGACGTGGTGGTGGTGCTGTCAAAGCGCTGAATTTTGGCCCGGCTTGCCTCGAGGCCCGGCCGAGATTAAAGCTTCGTGGCTTTTTTCTCCGGCTATCTGCCGGGTTCAACCACCGAGGTCCTGCGTGTCCAAAACCGTACTGCTCGCCACCGAAAAAGCCTTCTCCGCCAGCGCCCGCGACCAGGTCGTGGCCATCATCAAAGAGGCTGGCTACACCGCCAACGTCCTCGAAAACTACAAAGGCAAAGGGCCGCTGATCGAAGCCATTGCCAGCGCCGACGCGGTGATCTTCCGCAGCGACATCATCGACACCGAGGTGCTCGACGCCGCCAAGAACCTGAAGCTGGCCGTGCGCGCGGGCGCCGGCTACGACAACATCGACACCGCCGCCGCCAAGGCCAAGAACATCGCGGTCATGAACACGCCCGGCCAGAACGCCAACGCGGTGGCCGAGCTGGTGTTCGGCATGCTCGTCTACCTGGCCCGCGGCAAGTTCGACGGCAAGACCGGCAGTGAGCTGCGCGGCAAGACCCTCGGCCTGCATGCCTTCGGCATGGTCGGCCGCGCCGTCGCCACCATCGCCAAGGGCTTCGGCATGAAGGTGTACGCCTTCGACCCGTACGTGAAGGCCGACGTGCTCGCCGCCGCCGGCGTCGAAGCCGCTTCGTCCATCGAAGATCTGTACACGAAGAGCCAGTACCTCTCGTTGCACATCCCGGCCACGGCCGAGACCAAGGGCTCGATCGGCAAGAAGCTGCTCAGCTTGATGCCGAAGGGCGCCACGTTGATCAACACCGCCCGCAAAGAGGTCATCAACGAGGCCGAATTGCTCGAGGTTTTCGAGGCTCGCCCCGACTTCCGCTACGTCAGCGACATCGCGCCCAGCGACGCGACCGCCGCCGTGCTGAAGGAGAAATTCGACAAGCGCGTGTACCTGACGCCCGCCAAGATGGGCGCGCAGACCGAGGAAGCGAACGTCAACGCCGGCCTCGCCGCCGCCCGTCAAATCGTCGGCTTCTTCGAGAAGAACGACCGCAACTTCATCGTCAACGGTCTCTGAGACCGGCGGCGACGAAGCCCCCAAAAGCCCCGCGATGCCTCACGGCGCGCGGGGCTTTTTCGCGAAATGTGCGGGGCCGCACCAGAACCCTTGACCAACGAAAGAGACGCAACTACACGGAATCCCACGACGAGCCGAAGTGGCGGAATTGGCAGACGCGGCGGACTCAAAACACGAGCCCCAACGCCCCGAACCGACGCCCAAGCATCAAAACAGCTCCCTGCTGACACGCGAAGCGACGCGAACGAGCAGGTAGGCCCACCTTCTGGACCCGCGGGTGGGCCAGCCGATGAGAAGAATCAGCCATCGGCGGCGGGCGGCGTTGACGTTGTGGAGCAGGCGCTCGCGGAGGCGCTTTTCAGGGCCTCGCGGGCGGGCGCTTGGGAAGCAGTCCAGGCGCTGACTGCGGAACTCGCAGCCAGGCGCGACAGGCGTTCGGACTAACGTGCTAGTGGTCTAGGGGTGCCGCCCCTGCCATCAGTTGGTACCGCGGAAGTCATTTGCGAACACGAGTCGGCGTCCGCCGAGGAATTCCTACGCGCTCTCAGCCCTCAGGAGGA
>JBEQSW010000560.1:0-15402 GCA_040348565.1 Myxococcales bacterium
CCCAGGAGCTGAACGTGCTTGCCCAGCTTTTGCTCGGCGTTCCGGAACTTGTAGATGCCTTTCAGGATGCCGTCTTTGGCACCTTCGGGCATGGCGGGCATCGGGTAGTCTTCGTTTTGTAGCGTGATGTAGTAGTAAATCGCCTCGTTGTTCACGTACATCCGCTGCAGGCCGTCTTCGATCACGGCCGCCAGCTCGAACGCGAACGCCACGTCGTAGGCGACGCAGTTCGGCACCGTCATGGCGATGTGATGGCTGTGGCCGTCTTCGTGCTGCAGGCCCTCGCCGTTGAGGGTGGTGCGGCCGGCGGTGGCGCCGAGGATGAAGCCGCGCGCCATTTGGTCACCGGCGGCCCAAAACTGGTCGCCGGTGCGCTGGAACCCGAACATCGAATAGAAGATGTAAAACGGGATCATCGGCTGGCCGTGCGTCGCCGAGGACGTGGCGGCGGCGATGAACGACGCCATCGAACCCGCTTCGGTGATGCCCTCTTCGAGCACCTGGCCGTCTTGGGCCTCGCGGTAGTAGAGCAGCTTGCCCTTGTCGATCGGGGTGTAGAGCTGGCCCTTGGGGGCGTAGATGCCGACTTGGCTGAAGAGCGCGTCCATGCCGAACGTGCGGGCTTCGTCGGGGACGATCGGCACGATGCGCTTGCCGATCTTCTTGTCGCGCAGCAGCTTGGCCAGCAGGCGCGAGAAGACCATCGTGGTCGACGCTTCGCCCTTGGCCATGCCCTTGAAGAACTCGTCGAACACGTCGCTGCCCGGAATTTCGAGCTTCACGTCGACCTGGGTGCGGCGCTTCGGAACGAAGCCGCCGAGGGCGCGGCGACGCTCGAGCACGTACTCGACCTCGGGGCTCTTCATGCCCGGATGGTAGAAGGGCGGCAGCTTTTCCATCTCGTCGTCGGTGACCGGTAGCTGCAAGACGTCGCGGAACGCCTTCAGCTCGCTCTGGTCCATCTTCTTCTTCTGATGGGTGACGTTGCTGCCCTCGAAGCCGCCCCCGAGCATCCAACCCTTGACGGTGTGCGCCAGCACGACCGTCGGGCGACCGTCATTGCTGGTGGTGGCGCGCTGGTAGGCCGCGAACACTTTGCTGCTGGAGTGACCGCCGCGCTGCAAGCGCCCGATTTCCTCGTCGGTCATGTCCTTGACGATCTCGAGCATGCGCGGATCGAGCGCAAAGAACTCTTGGCGCACGACGTCGCCGGTGGCGGTGGTGAGGCGCTGCCATTGGCCATCGACCACGGCGTTGAGATGTTTGCGCATGACGCCTTCGACGTCGCGAGCGAACAGCTTGTCCCAATTTTCGGCCCACACGACCTTGACCACGTTCCAGCCGGCGCCGCGGAACACGCCTTCGAGATCCTGGACGATCTTGCCGTTGCCGCGCACGGGGCCGTCGAGCCGCTGCAAGTTGCAATTCAGCACGAAAGTCAGGTTGTCGAGCTGGGCGGTGGACGCGATGCTGAGCGCACCGAGCGTCTCCGGCTCGTCGGACTCGCCGTCGCCGATGAAGCACCAAACCCGCGACTTGGACGTATCGGCGATGCCGCGGTTGTGCACGTAGCGGTTGAAGCGCGCTTGGTAGATGGAGCCGATCGGCCCAAGCCCCATGCTGACGGTCGGGAACTCCCAATAGTCCGGCATCAAACGCGGGTGCGGGTACGACGACAGGCCGCGACCCCGCTCGGTCTCGCGCCGGAAGCGCTCCATCTGGTCGAGGCTGAGACGGCCTTCCAGGAACGAGCGCGCGTAGATGCCAGGCGAGGCGTGACCTTGGAAGTAAATCTGGTCGCCGGCGCCGTCGGCGTCTTTGCCGCGG
The DNA here is from genome assembly GCA_040348565.1 of Myxococcales bacterium. GTDB lineage: Bacteria > Myxococcota_A > Polyangia > Polyangiales > Polyangiaceae > PMG-095. The sequence continues at coordinate 1,828 of JBEQSW010000560.1, forward strand.
AAGAAATGATTGAAGCCGACCTCGTACAAGGTCGCGCTCGACGCGTACGTCGAGATGTGACCGCCCAAGCCGTCGAACTGCTTGTTGGCCTTGTGCACCATGACCGCGGCGTTCCAGCGGATGATGCGGCGGATGCGCTCTTCCATCTCTTCGTCGCCGGGGAACGCGGGTTCCTCTTCGGGACGGATGGTGTTGACGTAGTCCGTGCTCACCGGCAGCACGGGGTCGAGGCCGCGCGCGCGCGCTGTCTCTACGACGCGATTGAGGATGAACTGAGCGCGCTCACGCCCCTCCGCCTCCACGACGGAGTCGAGCGAGTCGATCCATTCCTGGGTCTCTTGGGGGTCGCGATCCGATTCGGGCCTGTAGCTATCCACCCGGTCTACCTACGCCGGCCTGTGACCCAGTTCAAGCCTTGCAGCAGGTACAGGTAAACCGGCACAGACCAGCACAAGCGTCTGTGTCATGAGCTAGTCACGAGCCCGGCGATCGCACGGGCCACGCGCTGGCCGTCGAGCGCCGCGCTCACGATTCCGCCGGCGTATCCTGCACCCTCACCGCAAGGATACAGGCCGGAAAAACCCGGAGCCTCCAGCGTGTCCGGGTCGCGAGGGACCCTGACAGGCGAGCTGGTGCGCGATTCCACGCCGATCAGTACCGCCTCCTCGGTTTGGTAGCCGCGGAGCTTGCGATCGAAGGCGCCGAGCGCCCCCCGCAGCCGATCGGCGAGCGAAAGGCCCGCGGCGTCGAGGATTGGCCCGACATCGGTCGGGGTGAGGCCGGGAATGTAGCTGGTTCGTGGCACCGTGCTGGACGGGCGGCGCGCCAAAAAGTCGGTGACGCGAGTGGCCGGCGCCGAGAGCGCCCCACTGCTGGCCGCAAAAGCCGCCTGCTCGATGCGCCGCTGCAGCTCGATGCCGCCCATAACGCCACGGAAGCCGGCCGCCTCGACGTCGCTGGGCTCGATGCCGATGACCAAGCCGGAGTTCGCAAACGGCGAATCACGGCGCGACAAGCTCATGCCGTTGACGACCAGCTCTCCGGGGGCGGTCGACGCCGGCACCACGAAACCACCCGGGCACATACAGAAGGAGAAGACACCGCGACCGTCCACCGTCTCGGCCACGCGGTAGGAGGCGTTGGGCAGCTTGGGGTGGTCGGCAAAGCGTCCGTACTGGATGCGATTGATGAGCGGCTGGGGGTGCTCGATGCGCACGCCGAGCGCGAAGGCCTTGGCTTCGAGCTTCACGCCGGTTTCGGCCAGCATGACGAACACGTCACGCGCGGAGTGACCGGTGGCCAGTACCACGGCGCGCGCTTCGATTTCGCGACCGTCAGCCAAGCGCACGCCAGAAACCCGCCCGCCTTTCTGCAACAGGCCCACGACGCGCGCGCCAAACTCGAAGGTGACGCCGACGCCAGCGAGCTTCTCGCGCAGCGCGGTCACCACCTTCGGCAAGCGGTTGGAGCCGATGTGGGGTCGGGCGTCGACCAAGATGGCTTCGGGCGCGCCATGCAGAGCGAGCAGCTCGATGACGTCGCGCACGCTGCCGCGCTTGTGAGCGCGCGTGTACAGCTTGCCGTCACTGTACGTGCCGGCGCCGCCCTCACCGAAGCAGTAATTGCTGTCGCCGTCGATGGTGCCGCCTTGATTCAACGCCTTGAGATCGTGACGGCGCGGTTGCACGGTCTTGCCGCGGTCGACGACCACCACCGGCACGCCGTGACGCGCAAGCTCGTAGGCGCAGAAGAGCCCGGCGGGGCCATCGCCCACGACGACCACGGGAGGCCCGGGTGAAGTCGCCTCGCGCGGGGCGGCGCCCCCGAGAGGCTCGCTCGCGTGCGGCCGCAGCCCGACGATCAGATGAAAGTGCACCGAGCCCCGACGGGCGTCGATGGAGCGACGGAGAATGCTGGGCTCCGGCAGCGACCCCGGCGCGACCCCGAGCTTGCGGGCCAGCCGGGCCCGGAGCGCGTCGGCGTCCATTGCTTCGTCGAGCCCAAGCTCGATTTCGACTTCTTCTGGCAAGGTCTGAGGCACAGGTGGGCTCACGCCTTTAGCGCAAAGCCGCGCTCTGGGCAGGTAAGAGTTCAGGAGCGCGCTTGGCGGCCCTGGCGCCGCGTGGTGGGCCTTGGTAGCTTGCCTTGGTCTTGGCTTCCCTGCCGCAAGCCCCGGAAGGCGCCGTTGACGACGCCGCCCTGGTCCAGGCCATGGCGCGTGCCGATAGCGCGGCGTTGGCCCTGCTTTACGACCGCTATTCCGGGGCCATGCTGGCGCTGGCCCAGCGCATCGTCGGCCGAGGGGCGGAGGCCGAAGACGTCATTCACGACGTGTTTTTGGAGGCCTGGCGGCACGCGGCCGACTACGACGTGACCCGTGGCAGCGTGAAACCTTGGCTGCTGCTGCGCACCCGCAGCCGCTCCCTGGACGTGCAGAAGTCAGCCCGCGTCTCCAAGCAGGCCAGCCTGCCCGACGACGCTTGGCTCGCCGAGCTGAGCGATCCGGGTCGCGACCCGGCCGCCGGCGGCGACCAAACGCGCGTCCGTCAGGTGCTGGTGGCGCTGCCGGCCGAGCAACGCGAGGTCTTGCTGCTCGGCTACTTCGAAGGCTTGTCGTCGAGCGAGATTGCCGAGCGCGTGGGCGTGCCGCTCGGCACCGTAAAATCACGGGTGGCGGCGGCGCTGTCGGCGTTGCGCGCGGCCCTGTCCGACTCGGTGGTGAAGCTGCGATGAACAAGCGCCACCCGCCCGAGCTCCCCGATTTGCTGCGCGAAGCCCAGCTCGACGGCTCCGACAGCGCCATGCTCGGCCAAGCTTTGTCGGAGCTGGTGCCGCCGGCGAAGGCTCCGCCGCAGCTGCTGCGAGAGCGACTGTTGGCAACGGTGGCGCGACCCCGCCTGCGCTTTGCGCCGCTCTTCGGTGCGCTGTCGGAGCTGTTCGACCTCGACGACACCGATTTGGCCGCTTTGTTCGAGCGCGCGTCGTCACCCGTAGCCTGGGCCAGCTCGGCGGTTCCGGGCACGCAGCTCTTGCATCTTGCGGGCGGACCGCGCGTGGCCACCGCCGACAACGGCCTCGTTCGCATCGAGGCCGGCGCGCGCTTTCCACGGCATCGGCACCTGGGGCACGAGCGGGTGCTGGTGCTGGAGGGCGGCTACCGCGACGAACCCAGCGGACGGCTGTATTTGCCGGGGGATTGGCACGAAATGTCCGCCGGAACGACGCACGCTTACACGGCCCTGGCGGACCGGCCGCTACTCCTCGCGGTGTCGCTCGAGGCCGGCGTGGATGTCGAGGGCTACGGGCCGCTGTCGACCGGCGGCTAGACCTCGCCCGCGTCGACGCCGTGGTCGCCCTTCACGGCGAAGGCGGCGGTAGCTCGACCTCGAATACGGCGCCCTTGCCGCGCGCCAGCATGCGATACGAGGGCGCCACGTTGCCGCGCAGCGTGATCACGAGCCGCACGGCGTTTGGCTGGTGAGCGCGGTGCTTGGCACCACGTCCGCGCGCCGGCTTGTCGGGAACGAGGCGCGCTGTGAGAGCGCTACCGTTGAAGTCACCGAGCAGGAGCGGGTTCTTGTTGTTCTTGAGCGGCACCGTCGCGCCGAGCAGCTTGTACTCGATCACCGAGCCCGAGCGGCTGACCTCGACCGCCACCGCGTCGGTGAGCTGAACGAACACGATGCCGCGGTTACCGGGCAGCGACTGGTAGCCGGTGAACGTGATCTCGGCTTTGTCTTTGATCTTGCCGGCGTCCATCTTGGCGGCGCAGCCCGAGGTTTTGGGATCGGAGCTTTTGACGCCGGGCTCTTTGGGGCAAGCGTCGCTGGCGTCAGGCACCCCGTCGCCGTCGCCATCCGCACTTTGCGCCCGCGCCGCCAGGGGCACGAACAGGCATGCGGCGCTGACCCAAGCGACGAACGTCGCGACCCCGAGGCGCTTCGGTAGATAGGCCATCGAACAAAAAGCTAGCACGTTGCGCCCGAGCTCGGCTCACGCGCCCCGCGGCTAACGGGCGCTTCGCTAAGTTGCGCCGGGCAGGCCGGGGCGTGCCTCTGCGGCCGTGGCGGCCTGCGCCCCGCGCGGCACCAGCTGGTGGGTGCAGATGCGACTGTCGTTTAGGGCTTCGGCCTTGGCCAGGTCGCGACCATGGTGGGTGAAGAGGAGGATTTGCACCCGCTCGGAGAACTCGGCCAAAACGCCCAACGCCACGGGCAAACGGTCGTCGTCCCACTCCACCAGCACGTCGTCGAGCACCAGCGGCAAGGGGGGCGCGGTCTTCAGGTACTGCTCCAAGCTTGCCAGCTTGAGCGCCAGGAACAGTTGCATGCGCGTGCCGGTCGACAGTTGCTCGAGCTCCAAGCCTTTGCCGTCGATGGCTTCCACGCACTCCAGGCGGGTCTCTTCCAACCCCACCTGCAGCCGAGAAAAACGCCCCAAGGTCAGGCGCCGGAAAAGCTCGCTGGCGCGCGACAACACCGGCCCCTGGTGCTTCTCTCGGTATTGATCGACCACGCGCTCGAGCACGGCCGCCGCTAGCCGGCGTCGCGCCCAGGTCGACGACAGCTCGGCCAGGCGCGCGACCGTCGCCGAAAGCTCCTGCGCGGCGTCGGCTCCGTCGCGACCTTCGTAGGTGCGCAGGCCCAGCTCGAGCTGCGTGACCTCGCGTTCGGCCTCGCGCGTTTCGTCCTCGCGCAGCGCGATCAAGTCGTCGAGCTCGGCCAGCTGCGCGGCCACCGCGCCCTTGTCGCTCTGGCGTGCTTCTTCCACCAGCGCATCGACGTCTTCGCCTTCGCACACTTCGGCCAAGCGCCCACTCAGCTGCTCGAGCTCTTGAGTCAGCTCTCGCGCGCGCAACACCTTCTGCTCGAGCTCGAACAGCGCCGAAGCGTCGCTGGCGCCCGCCTCGCGACACAGCGCCGAAAGCGCCTGCTGATGCTCGCTCCGGCGCGCTTCGGCTTCAGCGAGCTCGCGCCGTGCGCGCTCGAGCTCCGCTTCCACCGCGGCGCGCTCGCGGGCGTGCTCGGACGCGCGCCGGTGCAGCTCCAAGAGCCGGGTCGCGGCTTCGGGCGGCGCCAGGGCCGAAAGCTCGGGCGCGAACGCATCGGTCAGCTCGTGGACCTTGGACGTGAAGTGGGCAATGTCGCGCTGAATGCCGACGACGCGGCGCTCCATGTCGGCCAGCAGCTCGCGTTGGCTGGACAGCTCGGACAGGGCGCCCAGCAGGGCCAACGCTTGCTCCGGCCGCGCGTTGGCGGGCAGCCCGAGCGGCTCGACGGCGGTCTGCCATTCCTCGCGCCAAACGCCCAGCGCGCGGCCCGCCTCGGTGGCTCGCGCTTCGGCGGCCCCCAGGGCGGCCCGGGCGCGTGACAGCTCTTGCTCTTGCCGCGCGATCTCGCGCCAGGCTTCGCGCTCTTGCTGCAGCAGGCGCGCGGCTTCGCGCGGTAGCAGCTGCGCGCTGCCCAAACCACGCGCCACGCCTTCCCAGCGCAGCGCGACGGCGTTCAACGCTTCCTCGGCGCTGTCGCGCTCGCGTCGCAGCTGCTGCCGGTCGCGCTCGTGCTTGGCCAGCTGTTGCTCGAGCGCCTCCACGTCGGCCACGCGCTGGGCTTCGCTGCGCAGCCGATCACCGAGCGAGTCGGCGTAGGCGGAGGCTTGGGCGAGAGCCGCCAGCGGCAAGCACAGCTCGAGCGCCTTGCGCTTGGGATCGGCGGCCAGCTCTTGGGCTTCGCGCAGCCGCAGATCGCGCTGGGTCCTTGCCTCGGCCAGGGCGGCGGCGTTGGGCACGCCTTCCCGCCCGCGCAACAGCTCGAGCTGATGCACGAGCGCCGCTTTCTCGCGCTCGCCCTCGTTCAGCCGTTGGCGAAGCGCGTCGACCTGCTCTTCAGCTTGGCTCAGCTCGCCCTCGAAGCGCTCCAGCACCTCGGCGGGCAGCAATGCGTCACGGCCGATCTGGCGCGCGGCTTCGAGCTGGCTCAAGCCGTTCATCAACGCCTCGACCTTGGCCCGCGCGTCGGGCAGCTCGCGCTCGGCGCTCTCCAACTTCAGCGCCAAGCCCTGGAATTCTCGCCCCAACGCCGCGACGCGCGCTTGTTCCGCCACCGGCAGGCTGCGCGCCAGCACGGTCTCGATGTCGGCGCCCAGCCCCACGCGCGGCAGTCGCGCGGCGATGGCTTCACTCATCTTGCGCGCCGCGCCTTGCCGCTTGGGCAAGTCTTCCAGCGAGCTTTGGGCCGCGCCGATCAGCCTGCCCACCGTTTGCACCGCGTCCTCGGCCATGCCGAGCAAACGGCTCGGCGCGGGCAGCCGACCGAGCTTGCCCTGCTCTTCGGCGACTTTTTGTGAAAGGCGCGCGACGTCCCGCTCGGCCTCCAGCAGCTGGGCGGAAAGCCGTTCACGCTCTTCGGCGATGCCGCGACGCAGGCTGGGGACTTCTCCGAGCGCCGCCAGCAACGCAAGCTTGTGATCGCGCTCGACGACGCTCGAGAGCACGCTGCGCAGCTTGCCGGCGTGCTCCTTCTGGGCGCGCAAGCGCGACAGCTCCGCTCGGCGCCCCTCCGCCTCACGACGCTTTTCGCGCACGCGCTGCTGCTGCTCTTCGTATTTTTCCGGCGAATGTTGGCTGTCTTTGGCGCGCCGCTTCTGCTCCGCGTACACCGCCAACAGCCGGTTCAGCTCCGGCTTCTGTGCGCGATCTTTGAACAGCGCTTCGGCTTCTTCCACCAACGCCAGCTTGACGCGGTGCACGGAACGCCCGGAAGCACCCGCGTCGAACAGCGCTTCCCCCACGTCGCCCTGCCCGGCCAGCATCTCTTCACCGCCGAGCTTGAGCCGCTCGGCGTCGAGCCCGAACAAGCGATCGAAGCTGGCGGCGTCCAAGCCGTTCAAAAAGCGAGCGAGCCGGGCTTCATCCAGCGGCTGATCGTCGGGACCGACCAGCGAGTCTTTGCGCTTTTTGCGGCGAGCAAAGGCTAGCTCCGCGCCGTCGCGCTCGATGAGAGCGGACAGCCGCAGTGAAGGCCCGGCGTGCAGGTGCGCGTCGAGCGTTTTGTCCGAGATGCCGAAGAGGAGGCTGCGGATGGCCCGGAGCGCGCTGCTCTTTCCGGCTTCGTTGGGGCCGTAGATGAGGTGCAAGCCGTTGCCCGAGGCGCGCGACAGGTCGAGCGCGGTGCCGGTGAATGGCCCGTAGGCGTCCAGCGATAGCCGGCGGAACCTCATGGGCCGTCCTGCCCGGTCGCCAAGCGTTCCCGCAGCAAGCTGCGCACGTCCATCGAAAGCTCTGCTGAAAGCTCGGCCGAAGGGGCGCGCAGCTCCGGCACCAGCTCCAACACCTCCGCCGGTAATTTGCGGCTCAAATCCCCCAGGTATTCGGCCAGCGCCTCGGGCGCGTCGGTCGAAAGCAGCTCGGCGAGCGCGCGGTCGATTTCGGCGAGCGCGTCGTCGCCCACCGTCGCCACTTGCGCGGGCCGCTCGGTGGCCAGCACCAATTTTTCGAGCCAGGCACCCGCGCCGCCCACCCCGTACGACAAGCTGCACAGCTCTTCGCTCAGCTTGTCGCGCGAGGCGCGCAGCAGCGCGTCGAGCCCGGTTGCTCCGACCAGCTTCACCCGAAATGCCAACAAGCGTCCCTGGGCCGCTTCGGCGGCTCGCGACAACGAAAGCTGTGCGGCGCCCAGCACGTCGTCCAAGCTTTGCAGCGCGGAGGTCTGGACCACGACCTCGTCCCAGCGCACGACGTCCAGCGCCCGGTGCTCGACCGAGCTGATGCGATCCCCCTCGAATGTGACCAGGGTAGCGCCCTTTTCGCCCAGCTCGCGCGCGTGGCGGCCCTGCAAATTGCCGGGGAAGACCACGTATGGCTCGCTGTGCACGACTTCCCGCTGGTGCACGTGGCCGAGCGCCCAGTACTCGTAGCCGCGGTTGACCAGCGCCTCCACGCGGCACGGCGCGTAGCGATCGTGCCCGGCGCGGCCTTCCAGCGCCGTGTGCAGCAGCCCGACGTTCAGCGCACCGGCCACCCGCTCGGGGTAGGTCGCCGACAGATCTTCGGTGACGTCGCGCTTGGCAAAGCTGCGCCCGTGGACCGCCACCCCCAGCTGCTCGAAGACGCGCGTTTCGGCGCGTTCGGCCGAGAGCTCCAGCACCGCTTCCGGGAGGCGAACGCTGCGGCGAATTTGGCTCACGGCGTCGTGGTTGCCGCGAATCCAAACGACCTGCACGCCGGCCTCGCACAGCTTGCTCAGCTGCGCCGCGAAGAACAAGCCGGTCGAAACGTCACGCCAGTCACCATCGAACAGGTCGCCGGAAATCACCAACATGGCGACGCGCTCTTCCAGGCACAAGCTGACCAGGTTGCCGAAGGCGCGCCGGGTCGCCCCGCGGATCTCGTCGACGGGCGCCGACTCGTAGCGCGTGAGCCCGGCCAGCGCGCTGTCGAGGTGCAGGTCGGCGGCGTGAACCAGCTTCATGCGCGCCGAGGTGTACCACGAGCGCGAGCTCCGGCCCGGACGAACTATGTCCGCCCCAGGCAAAAGCCGCCCCCGCCGCGGTCACGCGGCTTTGCGCCGCGCCGGGTCCGGCACCGCGCTCAGCGAACGACGCTCGCGCTTGCCCTGCACCTCCAGCTCGACCGCGTGGCCTTCGCCCAGCACCAGCGCGCGCTTCAAATCGTCCACGCCGAACAGCGGCGCCGCGTTGGCGCGCAGCAGCAGGTCGCCTGGCACGAGCCCGATCCGTTCGGCGGCCGAGCCTTGGCTCACAGCGTGGATGCGCACGGCACGCGCTTGCCCGGTGCGCACGACCTCGGCCGGCGACAGGTCGACCCCACGCGCCGCTACGCCGAGCAACGGCCGCTCCACTCGCCCGCGCCGCATCAGCACCGCCGCGATCCAGCTCGCGCTGTGCGCGGCGATGGCGAAGCCCAAGCCGCGCGCCTGCGGAATCACCGCGGTGTTGATGCCGACCACGGCGCCGCTCGCGTCGAGCAAGGGCCCGCCGGAGTTGCCGGGATTGATGGCAGCGTCCGTTTGCACCAAGCCTTCGAACAACACGCCGCGCGGCCCGGGCAGAGCGCGTTCGAGCGCGCTCACCACGCCGAGCGTCACGCTGCCCTCGAAGCGCAGCGGATTGCCGATGGCGACGACCAGCTGCCCGACCCTCAGCCGCCGCGATTCGTGCAACGCCAGCGGGGCCAGCGGCGCCGAAGAGACGCGCAACACCGCCAAGTCGCTCTCGGGATCGTCGCCCACCAGCTCCGCCGCCAGCTCTTCTCCGGTGGGCAGCCGCACTTTGGTACCACGCGGCTCTCCGTGCACCACGTGCGAGTTGGTGAGCACGTAGCCGTCGCCCGCGATCACCACGCCCGTCCCCTGCCCTCGCCCGTGCTCGACCGCGACGACGCTGGGCGCGGTCTTGATCACCAGCTCCTCGAGCTCGCCCGACAGTTGCGCCAGCAAACCTGGCGAGCTCACGAGCGTGCTCCCGGGGTGACGTCGACCTTCAGCGCTTGCCCCGCGCGCAAGAGCCCGAGCGGCAACGTTTGACCTTCGGCGTCCTCGAGCGCCGCCTGCAGCGCCCCGGCGTCCAGTAGCGGCACCGCGCCCAACGTGAGCAGCACGTCGCCCAACAGCAGCTGCGCGCGCTCGGCCGCGCTGCCCGCCTGCACCGACGACACCAGAAGCCCGCTCGCTTGCCCTGCGCTCGCCGCGGCGGCGTCCGGCAACCGAACCGCGTGCGTGCCCACACCCAAGTAGCCCCGCCGCACCCGACCGTGCGCCAAGAGCGCTGTAACAATGCGATCGAGCGTCGGTCTCTCGAGCAAGAGCGGCACGCCTCGCAAGAGCCCGGCCGAGCTCATGCCCAACGCCGCGCCGTGAGCGTCGAAGCCCAAGCCGCCGGAAAAGCCGGGCTCGGGCGCCAAGTCCGTCTCCACGTAGCGCTCCACGCGCCCGCCGCGCAGTGTGTGCCAAACGTCGCCCACTTGGCTCACCACCCCCAGCCTCACGCGCGCCGAACGCCCCGGTCGGGATCCGGACAGCACGAGCGCGCCGAGCCGCGCGGGGGCGCTCGCCCAGCGCGGCGCCTTGCCGAAGGGCGCTTCGGTGCGGGCCACGCCGATGTCGGTCGCGGCGTCGAAGCCGACCACTTTGGCCTCGACGGTCTGCTCACCTTGCGTGACCTCCAAACGGTCCCGCCCAGCCACGCGCGCGCGCCGTCGTCAAAATCACGCCCTCGTCGTTGAACACGCTACCGCTGGCGCCTCGGCGGCAATGCGCCGAAACGTGCACCAGCGACTGCTCGGCCGCCTCGGCCGCGCTCACTAAAAGCTCAGAAAAATCCATGGCTGCTTGGGTCATGAGCTCAGCTTGGCGACGCGAAAGCGTTCGGGAAATCGGTCGAACGGGCAGCCACACCCCTGCCTGTTCGGGCGGGCCATGGACAAACCCGCGCGCGGCCTTACGTTCTCGGCCTGGACGCTCCCCTTCGCCCCACCGCCGTCGTGGTGGCGCGTGATCCGCTCGTCAGGAGCGGGCTCGCCGCCGTGCTCGGCGCCTATCCCGGGCTGGTCCTGAAAGAGGCGCTGGAAAGCGCGGACGGCGCGGTGGAGGCGGACGTGGTCGTTTGGGACGCGCCCGACGCGGCGGGGAACGCTGCCTTGACGCCGACGCTCGCGCTGGTCAACGCCGCGCAAGACGCCCGTCAGGCCCTGCGCGCTGGTGCCCGCGGCGCCCTCTCGCGCGAGGCGTCGTTCCACGCCATTGCCCCCGCGGCCCTGGCCGTGGCGTCCGGTCACTGGGTGCTGGACCAAGCTTTCGCCACCGTCTTGCTCGACCTCGCCGAAGTCGCTCCACCGGTGGCTCCCGCGACCACCACCCCCATCATACCCACCCTGCTCAGCCCACGCGAGCAGCAGGTGCTCGGCCTATTGTCCGAAGGCCTTTCCAACCGCGACGTCGCCACGCGGCTCGGCATCAGCCGCCACACCGCCAAGTTCCACGTCAATGCCATCCTCGACAAGCTCGGCGCCACCACCCGCACCGAAGCCGTCGTGCTCGCGGCGCGCAGCGGCCTGCTCACTCTCTGAAGCGGCCGCGTCGCGGCGACTGGGTCAGACGGGTTCGAGGATGCGTTGCCGCGCGGCGCCCAGGCCTTCCGCTTCGTAGTCGACCAGGTCACCCGGCTTCAGAAACACGGGCGGGGTGCGCCCCATGCCGACACCGGCGGGGGTACCGGTGCTGATCACGTCGCCCGGCAACAGCGTCATGAACTCGCTGATGTGACTGACCAGCGTCGCCACGTCGAAGATCAAGTCGGCGGTGTTGCCGTCTTGCATGACTTGGCCGTTGACGCGCAGCTTCAGACCGAGCCGACTCACGTCCAGCTCGTCGGGCGTCACCAACAGCGGACCAAGCGGGGCGAAACCGTCGGCGCTCTTGCCTTTGACGAATTGCCCGCCGCGCTCTTTCTGGTGCTCGCGCTCGGAGTAGTCGTTCATCAACGCGAAACCGGCCACGTACTCGGCCCAGCGCGCCTTTTCGACGTAACGAGCGCGCTTGCCGATCACGAGCGCGAGCTCGACTTCCCAGTCCGTCTTTTTGGACCCTCGCGGCAGCGGCAAATCGTCGTACGGGCCGGCGAGGGCGGTCGACGATTTCATGAACAGCATCGGCTCGGGCGGCAGCTTGCCCCCCGTTTCTTCCGCGTGCGCCCGGTAGTTCAGGCCCACGCACACGATCTTGCTCGGCCGCATGATCGGTGGACCGACGCGCTCGTCTGCTCCCACGCTCGGGCACTCGGCGGCATGCTCGGCGTACCAGCGGGACAAGCGCCCGAGCCCATCGCTCCCGAAGAACGCCTCGCTGTAGTCCTCGCCGAACGCCGAAACGTCCACCCGTCCCGCCTGCGGCGAGAGCAGACCCGGCTTTTCACGTCCCGCATCACCGAACCGAAAGAGCTGCACGGGCCGTAGCTTAGTCGAACGTCCAGAAAAAGCTCAGGGCCCGCGAAATGGCTGCCTTAGTCGTCGTAGCCGTCGGGGTGGGCGGACATCCAGCGCCAGGCGCTCAGAATGCTCTCGGCAATGTCCGTGCGCTGCGCGCGCCAGCCCAGCTCGCGTTCGATTTTGCTGGCGTCGGCGTACAGCGCGGGCGGGTCGCCGGCACGGCGCGGGCCACTCTCGACGCGAAACGGGCGGTCCACGACGCGCTTCACCGCGTCGACGATTTCTTTGACGCTGTAGCCCTTGCCGATGCCCAAGTTGTAAATGCGCTGATCGCCGGGCACCAATGCTTCCATCACCCGCACGTGCGCCTCGACCAAGTCCTCGACGTGGATGTAGTCGCGAATGCAGGTGCCGTCCGGCGTGGCGTAGTCTTCGCCGAAGATGGTGATCTTTTCGCGCTTGCCCAAGGCGGCCTGCAAAATCACCGGAATCAGGTGGGTCTCGGGGTCGTGATCCTCACCGATGGCGCCGTCGGCGGCCGAGCCGGCCACGTTGAAGTAGCGGAGCGCGGCGTAGCCGAAGTGCGGCGCCTTGGCGGCGAAGTCGCGCAACATGTACTCGGACGCGAGCTTGGACCAACCGTACGGGTTGATCGGGGACTGCGGCGTGGTCTCGCGGATGGGCACCTCGCTCGGCTCGCCGTAGGTAGCGCACGTGCTCGAAAATACCAGCCGCGGAGTGCCGGCGCGCTCGATGGCTTTGAGCATGCTCAGCGTGCCGCCGGTGTTGTTGTCGTAATACTTCAGCGGCTCGCTCACCGACTCGCCCACGTACGACAACGCGGCGAAATGCATCACGCAATCGACGCGCTGCTCGCGCAACAGCGCCTCGACCCGATCGGTCTCGCGCACGTCGAGCTGATGAAACGCAATCGAGGACGGCACCGCGGCGCGGTGGCCGCGGCTCAAGTTGTCGAGCGCAATCGGCGTGTGGCCGGCCCGCGCAACGGCGCGCAGCGCGTGTGATCCGATATAGCCAGCGGCGCCCGTAACCAGTACCTGCATGGCGCTCTTCTTAACACTAGTTCCGCCCCTTGGCAGCGGTCCGCGGGCCAGTCGCGCCGTCCCCGCCCGCGCCCTCGTTTTCAGGCCCTCGCGCCGCAACCCGCGCTAGCAAGCCGGCCCCGTTGGCCGCCGTCGCAAGCGCCTACACATCTTGGGCTGCCACCCCGCAGCCCGAATCGCAGAAGCTTCTGTGGCGGAGCTCGGCCACCTCGTACGATCGAGATTTTTCACAGGGAAAACGGGAGGACGGGAGGACCAGACGGAGGCGAGAATTTTGGGGTGCGCGCTGTCGCCAGCGAGCCTGCGGCAGCGTCGCGGGCTCAGCCCTCCAGCTTTCTCCCGTGGGAAGTACTTTTGGTTTTGGTCCTCCAAAAACAAAAATGCGTTCTCGCCTCCCCGTACCTCCCGTACTCCCGCTGAGGTTTGGTTCCATCTTGAGTTGTCGGCGGAATTTCCGCTGAGTTGAGGTGTTGCTCGGGGATGAGAACAGGCCAAGCAGAGCGGATTTGGGCGTGGGAAGAGTACGGACAACTTGAGGTGGGCGATGTGCGGCGTCGTGACCGTGTGGTC
>JBEQSW010000579.1:0-22291 GCA_040348565.1 Myxococcales bacterium
GGAAAGCGTTCCAACGCATCTTCATGGGCATCGGTCCGACCGACACGAGCGGGGCGGACGCGGCGGCTCTGCGCTTGAAGCAGACCCAGCTCGTGCTCGACTCCACCTCCGCCGAATTCAACGCCGTGATGCCCTTGCTGGGCGCCTCCGACAAGGCGCGCCTGGACGAGCACCTGTCGCGCTTGGCCGAAATCCGGGCGAGCTTGACCGCACCGGGCGGCGTGGGTCCGTCGTGCTTGCCGCCGACTGGCATCACTTCGGCCGACACCATCTCGTACGAAACCGGCGGCGGCGAAAGCCATCAGACCATCGCCGCGGCGGCCAGCAATCGCATGCCGACCATCAGCAAGCAGATGATCGACATGGCGGTCATGTCGTTCGCCTGCGATCTGACCCGTGTCGCCAGCATTCAGTACACGGACGCCGCGTCACGCGCGTGTTTCCCGTGGATGAATCTGAACGAAAATCATCACTTCTACCAGCACGACGGCGGCTTTCAGCAGCAGCCCTGCGCCGACATCACCCACTTCTTCTTCGGCGAGTTTGCCTACTTGCTGAAGCGCCTGTCGGAAACGAAGGACGGCGACAAGACCCTGCTGGATACCACCGCCATTTTGATGTGCAGCGAAATTGGCGACCCGCCGTCGCACGATCACAAGCGCATCCCGTTCATTCTGGCCGGTGGCGCCAATGGCTCGTTCAAGACGGGGCGCTTCTTGAACTTCGGCGGCAAACCGCACCACGGCTTGCTCGTCTCGTTGCTGAACGCCTACGGCATTCCGGATACGAGCATTGGCGACGCCAAGTACAACATGGGCGCCCTCACGGGCTTGGGCTAATCGGAAGGCCCTGCCGCTCGCATGAACATGAAAAGCCCTTTGCTGTGGTGCACGCTCGGTTTCTTGGGCGTGGCGGCGAGCTTGGTCGGCTGCACCCAAGACGCAACGTTGCCGGAGGGCATGGCTGGCGCTCCGGCCAGCGCCGGCTCGGCCCCCGTCGGCGGCACGCCGAGCAGCAGCGCGGGGACTACGTCGCTGGGTGGAGGCTCGGGCATGCCAGCACAAGCCGGTATGGCCGGTATGGCCAGCACCACCGCCGGTAGCGGCAGCGGTGGGCAGAGCGGGCAAGCGGGTGCGGGTGCGGGTGGCGCAAGTGGAGGCGCCACGACCGGCGGTAGCGCGGGGAGCGCGACCGGCGGTGAAGGGCAGAGCGGCGGGGGAGCCGGCGGCGGATCGAGCAGCCCTGCGCTCGAGCTGAACGGCGAGAGCTGGACCATGAAGTGCAGCAAACCGGATACCGCTCCGGACGCCGAGAATCGCTGCTACCTCTTGCCGCCAGGCCAAGACCAATGTGGCTCGGGCTACACCTCGGTCGACAAGACACTGCATTTCGGCGGCACTCCCGGCACCACGTATCAGGTGACTATCCGCTTTCAGGGCACCCATGAAGCGGGCGACTACCAGGGCGGCACCAAACAGGGCCCCAAGGGTGAATTTCTGACCGGCGCGACTCACATCAATGGTGGGCTACACACCTGGTTGTCGATGGAGGTGTCGTCGCCGGCCGCCACCTACAACCCGAACGCCGGGGGCGGCGCGGGCTCGGTGCAGGTGTACGACTACACGGCCACGATTCCGATCGCGGGCGGCGCCACCGTCCGCTTGAAGGCGTTCGACATCGACTGCTTGATGCACCGCTACTGCCAAAACAACGACTTCAAGAACTGCAAAGGTTACGTGCTGCCGCCGATTTCTCCGGCCGCGAGCCCCATCGACGGCTCCTTCCTGCAGATGTCGGTCATGAGCGTGACACCGATGTAGTTTCGGCGGATCGCACGCCTCAAATTGGGTGATGCAAAGCGGGGCCTCGGTGCATCTACACTAGAGAATGTCAGCCCCGTCCGTTTTGCGAACCCCACCTCGATTCTCGTTGCAGCGGACATTCCCGATCGCCGCGTTGGCCGTGGTGGTGGCGGCTTGCGGTTCGGGCTCGGGCAACGGGCCAGCTGCGGGGGCTGCGGGCACGGCCGGCACCGGTCCTTCGGCAGGGGCTGGCACTGTCGGTACGGGCGGAACCTCGAGCGCCGGCGCGGGGGCTCCCGGGAGCGCGGGCGTCGGTACGGTCGGCGGTGGCGCCACCGCGGGCGCCGGAGGAGGCGTTGCTGCCGGCGGTAGCGGCGCCGGTGGCTCGATCGGCGGGGGTGGCGCCGCGGGTGGCGCTCCCGACAAAGGCTACTTCGTCTCGCCCACCGGCAGCGACGACGCCAACGGGTCGTTGGCCGCACCTTTCAAGACGCTGACCAAAGCTCGCGACTTCGTGCGCACCGTCAACGCGAGCATGACGGAAGACATCCACGTTTACCTGCGCGGAGGGAACTACGACATTGCGGCGACGGTCGCTTTCGGTCCCGAAGACTCGGGCAACAATGGCCACACCGTCTTTTACGAAGCGTACCCGGGCGAGACGCCGGTTTTGAACGGCGCGACCCGCGTGACGGGCTGGACGGTGCACAGCGGCAACATTTACAAGGCTTCGCTCAACCGCAAAACGAAGCTGCGCAACCTGTACGTCAACGACGCCCGAGCGCTGATGGCGAGCAAGACCATCGCCGCCCAGGGCGGCTATGGCACCTACTCGGTCACCTCCGGGCAGGCCAGCTGGGCTTGGGCCAGCGGCAGCAACAGCGACGGCGTCAAATACCTCGCTGCAGATCTGCCGGCCATTGCTGCCAACAAAGACGATCTCGAGATCGTGAACGGCACGACCTGGAACGAAAACATCGTGTGCGTGCGTGACGTGGTCACCACCAGCGACAACAACCGCGCTTTGATGTTGCAACAACCCTACGGAGCCATCGCTCAGCTGCCGGGTTGGAACGCCGGTTTCAGTGTTACCGGCAGTCATCGCGTGTTCAACGCTTTGGAGCTGCTGAACGCGCCCGGGCAATTCTACTTCGACAAGACGGCCGGGACTCTTTACTACTACCCGCGCGCCGGCGAAGACTTGGCGACCGCGGACGTGGAAGCGCCCGTCGTCGAAAAGCTGCTCGATATCGCCGGAACCTCTACCACCAAACGCGTCAAGAACATCACCTTCCGCGGCCTGACGTTTCAGAACACGGACTACAACCTGTACACGGTCGCCGACTCACACGGTAAGGCGACGGTGCAGGGCGCGACCGTGTACGTGGCCTACGGCGACGGCAACTGGCACAACAGCAAGTACGAGATCAACGACACGCTGCCGGGCATCATCAACGTGAACAGCGCCGATGCCATCACCATCGCCGACAGCGTGATCAAACACGGCGGCTCGGAGGGCGTCTCGCTCATCAACGACGTCGTCAACTCGAAGGTCGTCGGTAACTACATCACCGACATCGCCGGTAGCGGTATCACGGTCGGACACCCCCAGCACGTCTACATCGGCGACGGGGGCACGCACGCCAAGTACTCGAAGGACGTAGAAGGCGTCTGCGCCAAAGACACCATCAGCAACAACGTGCTGTACGACGTCAGCTCGGTGCCCGGCTTCGGCGGCCACGCGGGCGTGACCGCGTTCTTCGTCGACACCCTGACCATCACTCACAACCACGTTCAGACCACCGCCTACAACGGTATCAACCTGGGCTGGGGCTGGCGCAACTTCACCGATTCGACGACCTGCAAGAACAACGTCGTCAACAACAACCGGCTGATCAACACCTTGAGCCGGCTGCACGACAGCGGAGCCATCTACACGATTGGGCAGATGCCCGGCACCACCATCAACCAGAACTACGTGAAGGGCATCCCGCCGGCGACCTCGGGCCCCACCTACGGCTTGCACAACGACGAAGGCAGCGCGTTCATCACCGAAAACGACAACGTGCTCGATATCGACCCCGGCGTGAAATACACGATCAACTGCGAGGACTTCGGCGCCAAGCACGATTTGACGATCTTGCGTACGTACGCCACGGTCAGCAAAATGGGCGCCAATCCGCCCATGAGCACCATCGACCCGCCGGTCGCGGTGTCCGACAACGTGTGGGCCAAGGCTCAGTACGAGACGTGCGTCGGCTCTGGCGTCGAAGATTCTTACCGTGGTGTGCTGCCGGCCGCCTTGCTCGGGCCGGCCGACTACGTCTTTCCCGCAAGCCGCGCCGCCACTGCCGCCACCGACAAGACGCTGCTCATCCGCAGCAGCGGCAACGCGGGCAACACCGTCTGGCTCGCGGCCGCCGGCACCACGCAATTTGCGGAAGGCGCGGCGGCCACCAAGGCAGCCGGAGACGCGACGTCCATCGCCCTTCCGACCACGGCCGGCAACTACCGGCTCCACGTAGTCGACGGGACCGGAAAAAAGCTCGGTGAATCCAAGGCGCAGCTGCGCGTGAAGTAGCGCCACTCCGTCGAGCAACGCCGCCGATGCCGCCGCGGCGCGCAATGTCATCACAAAATCAGGCGGCCCGTAGCAATACAAGGCGGCGACATGGATCTCGTTAACAGCGCTCTGTTGAGGCTCATCGGCTGTGGGCTCGTGTTCGCGGCTTGCAGCGCCGACTCGGTCGACCCGTCCGGCGGTGGCGGCAGCGGTGCTATCGGCGCGGCAGGCGCCGCGGGGGCCAGCACCGGCGCGTCCTGCGGCAACGTGACGCCTTGTGGCGGCAACGTCGTGGGTAGCTGGACCGTCAGTGGCTCCTGCTTGAAGCTCAGTGGCGAGCTCGACTTGGGGGCGCTCGGAGCGGGTTGTCCGACCGCGCCCATCAGCGGCTCGCTGCAAGTGTCCGGAACGTGGACCGCCAACGCCAACGGCACTTACTCGGACAAAACCGTCACGACCGGCAGCGCGGTGTTCGAGCTTGCGCCCGCGTGCTTGCTGATTTCATCCACGCCGGTAAAGTGTGACGGTGCGGGTAGCTTGCTCGGCGCCGGGCTCGGGTATTCGTCGGTTGCTTGCACGCCCAAGGCCGAAGGTGGCTGCAGTTGCACTGCGACGATTCAGCAAGAGGGCGGTCTCGGTCTGCCCTCGGTCGCCCCGACTCACGACGGCACGTACACGAGCGCGAACAATCAACTCGCGCTCACCCTCGACGTGGGGGGACCGGCGACGTACCCGTCCTGCGTCGCCGGCGGTGTGCTCACGCTGAGCCCGCAAAGCGTTCACCCCACGATGAGCGGCACCATCACGCTGCAGCCAGCGACGGGTGCTGGTGGAGCCGGTGGCTCTGTCGGCACTGCGGGTAGCGCGAGCCAAGGCGGGTCTCCGACCGCCGGAGCCGCCGCGCAAGGCGGCACGCCCGGCGCCGGTGGCAGCTCGGGCGGCGCCGTGGCCGCGGGCGCGGGTGGCGCGGCGGGCGGAGCTACGGGCTCGGGCATGGGACCGTGCGACATTTACAAGGCGGCCGGTAACCCGTGCGTGGCCGCGCACAGCACCGTCCGCGCGCTGTTGGGCTCCTACGCCGGCAAGCTGTATCAGGTGCGAAACGCGGCCGGAGCGACCAAGGACATCATGCCCAAGGCACCGGGAGGAGTCGCCGACGGCGCCTCGCAAGATACGTTCTGCGCAGGCACCACGTGTGTCATCACCGTGCTCTACGACCAGTCGGGCAAAGGGAACGACCTTTGGTACCAGGGCTCGACCATGGTCCCCGCCTCGAACGTGAGCGTGCCCGCCAAAGCGACGACCGAAGCCCTCACCGTCGGGGGCGGCAAGGTGTACTCGCTCTACATCAACCCCAACAACAGCTATTGGGTGGACTCTTCGAAGTCGGGCATCGCGCTCGGCGCCGAGCCCGAAGCCATGTACATGGTCACCAACAGCAAGCACTTCAACGGCGGCTGCTGCTTCGACTACGGCAATAGCGAGGTCGATCGCAAGGCCGACGGCTCCGGCGCGATGGACGCGCTGAATTTCAGCAGCATTACCGCTTGGGGCACCGGCGCCGGTTCGGGCCCGTGGGTGATGGCGGATCTGGAGTACGGCGTGTTCGCGCAGAACAACACGATGAAGAACGCGAACGACCCGTCACAAACCGCAACCTACGTGACCGCCATGCTGAAGAACGACGGCACGAAGGAGTTTGCATTGCGTGGCGGTGACGCAAGCACTGGCAAGCTGAGCACTTACTACAAGGGCGGGCTGCCCGGCGGCTGGAGCCCGATGAAGAAGCAAGGTGCCATCGTGCTTGGTAGCGGCGGGGATTGTTGCAAGCCCGGTGGTGGCGCAAACGCCAGCGCGGGCACGTTCTACGAGGGGTGCATCGTCACCGGCTATCCTACGGATGCCACGGAGGACGCGGTTCAGGCCAACATCGTCGCCGCCGGTTACCGGGCAAGCCAGTAACTCGTACAAACCGCGGCGGACGAACGCGCTGCCGCCAACAACCTTGTAAAAATGCGGTGGAGGTCCCAGCCTCTGGCGCGATTGCCGGGCTACCCCCTGCAAGGTAAGTTAGGGGCTTGGCTTTTCGACGGCTGCTCGCTTGTGCGCTCGCTGGCGCCTTGGCGGCCTGTTCGTTCCCTGACTACTCGATAGAGTCCGATACCGCGTCCGTTCTGGCCCACATTTGCAGCGACGGCTTGCTGAGCGCGGCCGAGACCGGCATCGACTGTGGTGGCGGCTGCCCGCCCTGCCAAGAAGGGCAGCCCTGCAAAACACCGACCGACTGCCTGACGTTGGCGTGCGTGGACCAGCGGTGCGCCCCTCCCAGCTGCGAAGACGGGCTGAAGAACGGGTCCGAAAGTGACCGAGATTGCGGCGGGCAATGCGAGCGACGCTGCGAGGGCGGAATGGACTGCGGGGTGCCTGCCGACTGCGCCTCCGGCGTTTGCAGCGGCGGCGCCTGCCAGGCGCCGACCTGCAACGACGACGAGCACAACGGCGACGAAACGGGCGTCGACTGCGGCGGCTCGTGCCGGGCCTGCGAAAGCGGCGCCGCCTGCGCGGTGGACGCCGACTGCGTGACCCGTGAGTGCGCCGAGCTGGTGTGCGTCGAACCGGCGTGCACCAACGGCTCGCTGGACGAGGGCGAGACCGGCGTCGATTGCGGTGGCAGCGAGTGTGGACCCTGCGCGTCGGGTGAACCCTGTGAGGAGGCGCGCGACTGCGCGAGCCTCAGCTGCGACACCACGTTGCATTGCGCGGTCGCGCACTGCAACGACGACATCCTCAACGGCGACGAGACCGCTCTCGACTGCGGTGGCCGCGCTTGCAAAGGCTGCGCGGAGCTCGACGTCTGTGAAGTTGGCCGTGATTGTCAGAGCGGCGTTTGCCAATCGGAACGCTGCGTTCCCGCGGCGCCGACCGGGGTTGCGATTTCGGCGACGGGGTGGCAAGGCACCGCCTCCAATTCCTTCTTCGAGGACAGGCCTTCGGATGCCTTCGACGGCGACCCCACCAGCATCTGGTCCACGGGCGCGGTGCAGGTACCGGGCATGTTTTTCCAGGTCGATTTGGGCGCAGTGCGCGCGTTTTACTCGGTCGACTTCGAATGCTCCATCACCAGCGACGCCCCGGCCAAGCTCGACATCTACCTCTGGCAGAGCGGTGAGCCCGGCGCCCCGGCTCGCACTCGCATCGTCGGCTTTCCGAAGACGTCCATTCAGTTCGCAACGCCGCAGGTGGCGCGCTACGTTCGTTTGGTGCTGGGCGAGGGCAAGAATGCCTGGTGGTGCATGGGCGAGCTATCCGTTCATCGCTGAGAGCGGCGCCGAGTCGCGGCCGTGCGGCGGCGCGCGGAGCCGCGAAGCAGACCGGCGAATGCCCAGGCGGCGAGGCCGGTCAGCATGCTCGTCTCGCCGGGCGCGGGCCCGAAGTTGCAGCTGCCGGCGCTCGGAGCAGTAGCGCTGGCGCTTCCAGCCGTGGGCGGCGTTCCGGCGCTGCCGGTGGCCGGGGTTCCACCCGCGTTGACCGCACCGCTCGTTCCTGACAACGAGCCTCCGGCGCTCGTACCGGCGCTGCTGCTGGCTCCGCCGGTGTCTTGTGGCATGGCTCCGGCGGGCCCGAGCGCATCGTCGGCGGTGAGCGAGAGCACCGCAAAACCGTCGATGAAGCTCACGTTTTGCGCGGAATGCGTCGACTTGTTCTTCGGCGATGCCCAGTTGCCGGTGGCCCAGCCAGCGGGCACGCTGGTGCCGTCGAAATCCTCGCGCCAGTCGGCGGTGAAGGTGCCCCCCTCGTACTTGGAGAACTGTACCCAATCCAAGTATTCGTGAACGGGCAAGATGGCCGGGGTGAAGTTGCCGCCGAAGCTGGCGTCCCCGGGCCACAGATTGAAATGCAATTGCATGCCACCGCTCGCGTTGTCCGCGAACGCCTGAGCGGTGGCGCCCGTTTCGCGGCGAATCTCCATGCCGTCGATGCGCCAAACGACGGCATCCGGCGTCCACTCGTAGGCGTAGGTGTGGAAGGCGTCGCACAGGGCAAGGTCGAGCGCGTGGCGCTGACTGTGATTGGCCGAAGGATTACCGTAGATGGGATTGGTTTCGAGTCGACAATCCGCCCCTACCTTCTCGAAATCGAGCTCGTTCCAGAAGGTACCGGCTTGCTCGGAGCCGCTTTTCCACAGAAAAAACGAGCTTACGACGCCGTCACCGGCGGCGAAGCGAACGCGCGCTTCGACTCGGCCGTAGCCGTAGGCGGCGGTCGTGTACAATTCGGCGCTGCTGGTGGCGGCGGCCACCGGTGCAACGAGGGAGACGGCCAAAAATACCAGTGCCTTCGGACATTTTCGCATCGTGAGACGAGCCGTGCCTCGGGAAAGGGGTGCGCGCGGACGGCGGTCGCTCAAGGTAACTGCCGGGGGTAGGGTGGGCTTCGCGTTTCTTGGGGAAGTTGCCCGGCGCCCCGGCTTCAGCGCTTCGGTGTTCGCCCGCGCATGGCGTCTGCGAGCCGCCTGCAGTAACGTACTTCGATGCAAGTCGCCGCGCGGCGTGCGATCCAGCAGGACTTCTTGCCCCCCGGCAACCATGGGGCTTTCGTGTGGAAATACTCGGAGCCCATCGGTGGGCGACGGCCCCGGCATTTTCACGCCGAGCCGGAGCTGAACTTGGTGGTGCGGGGCTCGGCCACCTTCGGCATCGGTGAAAGCGTGGTCACGGTCAGCGCGGGAGAGCTGGTGGCTTTCCCTTCCGCCCAAGACCACGTCTTGCTCGAGTCTTCGTCCGATTTGTATTTGTACGCCATCGGTCTCGACCCTGGCTTTTCGGCGGAAGCGCTCGGTGACGAACCGAGCTTGCCGCTCCACGTGCGCCTGCCCGACCGCGAGCTCGGGCCCGTCGTTGCGCGCGCGGTGGACATCGTCGACCGCCCCCGCGAAGGTCAGCTGGGGGCGGAGCTGTGGCAGCGCTTACACTGGCTCGCGCGTCACGCCACGCCGCGCTCGGCGCACGCGACGCACGTCCACACGCGGCGCGCGCTCCAGCTCATGCGCGCCGCTCCGGACCTGACCTTGACCAACCTGGCCAAGGCGCTGCGTACCCACCCGACCGAGGTCAGTCGCCACTTCCACCGCGACATGGGCATCACCCTGGTTCGTCACCGGACGCGTCTCAAGCTGCTGCGCTTCATTCAGCTCGTGGATTCACAAGCGACGGAGCTGATGAGCGCCTCGGCGTCGGCCGGTTTCGGCTCTTATTCCCAATGCCACCGCGCCTTTCAGGCCGAGCTTGGCTGCAGTCCTCGCCAATTCTTTGCGGCAGGCTTCCGCGAGCAGATGCAGCGCGCCTACACCGACGAATCGCAACCGGTCGCGTTTCGATAGCCGCAACGCGGGCGCCGCTCACGCGCCGCTGCTATTGCCAATTCTTGCGTTGCGGGTTCTGCCACGGAGACGCGCACAGCACGCAGTCGTTGCCGTAGAAGTAGTGTTTGCCGCCCGCATCTTGGTAAATCCAGTAGCGCAACCAAGCAACGATTGCCGGTCGCTCTTCGCCGCCGCCGTTGCTTTCGATGTACGGATGGTTGGCGCCTACCAGCGTGGCCAAGAAAGTCTGCACCTGCGAGGCGTCGTAGGTTTGCTGTTGCAGCGGCATGCCTACGGTGTCGAGCGTGCCCGTGGTTTGGAGCATCGGGCCGTGCAGTGCCGCGGTTGCCTTGTGGCCGTGGATGGAGACGACGGTGAATACGTGCGGATCTCCGCCGAGCTGCACCGCCGACGTGCCGCCGACCGAAAAGCCCATCGAGACCGCGTGGTCGATCCAGAGCTTGCCCTGGTAGATGCCGGGCATGCTGTTTTGCTGCACGATCCAATCCAGCCCGTCCTGCAGCGATTTGAGGTTGGCGGCGTCGCCGGGACCGCCGTTCAGCACCGGCGTGCCAACGACCACGAAGCCGTGTGACGCGAAGTTGGTCAGCATCGTGGTGTGCACCGTCACCGCCTGGCCGATGCCCGGACCAAAGATGATGGGCGCGTGCACGAACGCGTTCTGCCCCAACGGATCCGGGCGGAACACGGTGTACTTGCCACCGGGCCCGACGTTGCTCTCGACCTTGGTCGTGAACGGCCCTTTGTCTTTGTAGTCCGTAATGGGAGGGAGCGTGGGACCGCTCGTCGCCCCCGCCGCACCACCGCTCGCACCGGCGGCGCCAGGCATGCCGCCGCCGTTCGCACCCGCCGCGCCGGCCGCACCGCCACTGTTCGCACCAGCGGAGCCGGCCGCGCCACCGCTGGCCGTCCCTGCGGCTCCGCCCGCGACGGAGCCGCCACCGCCGACTGCGGAGCCACCGGCGCCCGCGCCACCGCTCGTCAGCGAGCCACCGGATGACGGCGCTTGCCCGGCGGAGCTACCGGCGCTGGCGAGACTACCGGCCTGACCAACCGAGCTGCCACCGGCGTTGGGACTGCCGTCAGTGCCGTCCGGGGACCCCGCGCAGGCCAGGGCGAGCGGAACGGAGAGCAGCAGAACGACACGAAGGCCGCTGACGGCGAGTGGTGCGTGGCTCATGACCTAGAGAAGTGACGCGGCGAGCGGTCTTGGACCAGCTAAGTTGAGGGAAGCTCGCTTGCCAGGTATTCGGACAAGAAGGGGTGGCGACCGGCCCAGGTGGTCACGCGGCTCTTGGCTCGCGTGAACGAACGTCGGGCGGTGGGCATGGACACTCCCAGAGCCTCGGCTACCTGCTCCGTCTCCAGCCCCGCCGCGAAGCGCAAGACGAACGCGCGCCGGTCGCGCTCGCACAAGCGCTCCAGCAAGCAGCGAAAGTGACAAAAAGCGTGATTCGCGGCGGGGTCGGCCACCTCTCCAATCACGTTCGCCGCTTCGGGCTCATGGCTGACGAACAAGCCCTCGCGCCTGCGTTTTCGCCGCAGCTCGCGCCCCAACGTGCGCTTGACGACGGTGATGACGAAGATGCGCAACGCTTCGGGATCGCGAAGCCGGTGGATGCCGCCGAAGATGCGGAGAAAGGCCTCTTGCTCGAGGTCCTCGAGATCGGCGTCGGGGCCGAGCCCTCGCCTGAACCAACGCCTGACGAGCGGAGCGAACCTTTGTCGAACTAGCTCGGCGGCGTCAGGCCGCTGCGAAAGCAACCCCCGCGCGAGGTCGGCGTCGGTGTCGACTCGGCCGCCTTCGCTGGGGAAGACCGACTCGGTGCTGAGCGTGACCAAAGTGGAGGCCTCGCTGAGTAGTGGCGAGCGCCTACCAACTCCGTCACTGGGGCGAGAATTTTCGCACCCCGGGCATGGAACTCTCGGATCGCGCGCGCTCGTGGGCACTTTTGGAAAAACGAGCAGGAGCGCAGAAACTCTGACGCTTTCCAGCCTGGTGGGTCACCGGCTGGCGTCTGACGCAAGCGTTTCTGCCGCCGCCGTCGGGAGCTCAGAACTGCGAGAAGAACTTCCAGATGGCCTTGGGCTCTTCGGACCAGGGGGCGTGCGCGCCCGGGAACTCACACCAGAAGGTCGGTACCATGCAGCCCTGGTACTGGACGCACGGGCTCGGTGACACCGGCATGGTCTCGGTCCCGCATTTGTTTCGAGCCAGGTATTTGTCGCGCGCGGCGCGCCCGCGCGCCGTGGTCACGAAGTCGTCCATGTCACCGTGAAACGCCATGATGGGCAGCGGACGAGTGTACGTCTCCTTGTGCGGAATGACTTGGAGGTCACCCGAGCAGGGAGCGATGGCGCGGAACACGTCGAACTCATAGCCAACCGTGTACGACATCATCCCGCCGAAGCTGAAACCGGTCGAGAAGATGCGGTCGGAATCGACGCACAGACCGGCGTTGATCTTTGCCAACATAGCCGTCAAAAACAGCATGTCGACGTTGTCGACGTTCCACCAACCGTTGCCGCTCGCCTCGCCGTTGCCGCCGTTCAAGCCTTCGGCCGCGACGAAGATGGCGCTGCCCTCGGAGAGCGACTTCAAGCCGTTGTAGCCGCCGTTGACTACTTGGCTGGCGGAACCACCCAACGGATGCCAGACGAAAATCAAACGATACTTCTTGTTGGTGTCGTAGTTCGCCGGCACGTCGAGCACGTATTTGCGCATCGCGCCGCTGATGGTCTCGGTGAAGTTGCCGCTCTTGAGCGGCGACGCCGAGCCGCACCCGGGGCTGCCTTTGCCGGAAGCGCCGCCCGAGCCGCCGCCGCCACCGCTCGACGTGCCCGCGGTACCGCCCGACGACACGCCGCCGCCCGATGACGTACCGGCGGTCGATGACGTGCCGGCGGTCGATGACGTGCCGCCCGTGCTGGTACTGCCGGCGGTGGTAGCTCCGCCGCTGGTGGAGCCGCTGCTCGCAGCGCCCCCGACGGACGCTCCGGCCGTAGCCGAACCGCTCGCGCCGACCATGCCTCCGCTCGAGCTTTGACCTGCGGAGGCCGTCGAGCCGGCGCTACCCGTAGGGCCGCCGCCCGCGCCGTCGTTGCCGCTGCTGCAGCCCAGCGTCGGCAAGACGCCAGCGAGCGCAGCCACCAAAATTGGCAACGCCAAGGCGCTGCGCCAGCCTTTGCCGAAGGACTCGTTCAGGTATGACATGGGTTTTCGGGTCCAGGGTTGCGCTGGTCAGGCCGTGCCGCCGTCGCACACGAATCCTCACTGCAGCACGAGCGAGTATTTAAGCGCAGCGATCGGGCGTCGCTCAGCTGGCAAATCGGTCCCCCCGACCACGCCAAAACTATCCAACGTCGACGGACCAGCGAGCGGCTGGCGCGCGCGACATGTGAGATGCGCGGCTATTCCAAATTGGCACGCTGTGCTTGCAAATCGAAGGCGCCGTCGCTTTTCAACCTGAGCTCGACGAGCCGGTGTCGGCGGCGATCGGTTGACAGAATTGGCGCCTCGCCGGCAACTCTCAGGTAGTGACCCGCTCGCCGAAGCCAAAGAGTCGAAGTCTCGCGAACCAGGGCGAACGGCTAGCGTCGTTGGCGGCGCGCACGCTCGTGCTGGTGGGCTGCGTTGCCTGCACGGATGCCGCGACTCCGAGTGGCTCGGTTGCCCACGCCGGTTCCTCGAACGCGAGCGGAGGATTGGCCGGCACCAGCAACAGTGCCGGTGCCGGTAGCGGCATCGGAGGAATCGGCGGCATGAGCGAAGTTGGCGGCGTTGGCGGCACGGCCGGCAGCAGCCCCAGCGTGGCCGGAGCCACTTCGGCGGGCACGGGTCCCGGCGGTGCTCCCGGCGCGAATGGCTCCGCTGGCGCTTCGGGCGGCGGCGCGGCCGGCTCGGGCGGTGGCTCGCCGATGGCCGGCACAGGGGGCGGGGGCGGCTCTGGATCGCAGGAGTCACCGAAGATTGTCTTGTTCGACGGCAGCGATCTTTCGGCGTGGGAGTCGCGCAACGGGGGTGGTGCGGCGCCCTGGACCGTGACCGACGGCGCCATGGTGGTCGTGCCGGGTAGCGGCGACATCCAGACTCGTCAGGCGTTCGGCGACATTCAACTACACGTCGAGTTCTGGATCCCGCAGACGCCGGCCAGCAACGACGAGCAAGACCGAGGCAACAGCGGCATCTACCTGCAAGGTCGCTACGAAGTGCAAGTGCTCGACTCCTATCAGCACCCGCTCGATGGCGCGAACGACTGCGGCGCCATCTACGAGGTCAAGAACGCCGACGTGAACGCCTCGCTACCCGCGCAGACCTGGCAAACCTACGAAATCACCTTCCGCGCGCCGCGTTGGTCGGGGCAAACCAAAACCGAAAACGCGCGCATCAGCGTGATCTGGAACGGGCAGCAAGCGCAGTCCAACGTCGAGGTGCCGGCACCCACGCGGCTCGGAGATACAGAGGCCCCGCAAGCGACGCCACTCCGCCTGCAGGATCACTCGCACGGGGTTCGCTACCGCAACATCTGGCTGCGAGAGCTGTAGCTGCCCGCGTTCTCGCCAAGATCTCGGCGCGTAGCGCGGGTCCCGTCAATCGCCCGGCCTGGGTGGAAATGCGAGGCCGATTGCGGTATGTGTTGGGGTTGGAAAAGTGCGGGATGCCCGAAGAGAACGAACGCCTCCTCCAAGCGGTCCGAGTTGGACACATCGGCATCTTCGAGCACGATCACGACGCCGGAGGGATCTTCTGGTCGCTGGAGCTGCGGCAAATGTACGGCTGGGACGCCGAAGAACCAGCCATCTTGCCCAAGATCCTGGCGCACGTTCATCCCGATGACATCGACAGAGTCGTGGCGGCGGTCCGTCGCGCCCACGATCCCGAGGGCGACGGCACCTTCGACATCGAGCATCGTATCGTCGATCGCCGCGGCGCGGTGCGCTGGGTCCTCACCCGCTCGCAGACGCACTTCGACGGAGCTCCCGGCCACGCTCGACCCTTCCGCACCATCGGAGCCGTTCAGGACGTCACCGAGCGCAGGAGCGCGGAGGAACGCCTGCGAGTGCTCGACACGGTGCTCAGCTCCAGCGCGCAGGCCATCGCCATCGCCGACGCTCGCGGCACGCTGACCTTCGCCAACGCGGCCTTCGGTCAGCTGTGGAGCTGCGCCGAGAGCGAGGTGCTCCTCGGCCGCTCGGTCTTCGAATTTTGGAGGATCGACGAAACCCCGGCCGACGCGCTCGAGCGGATCAAAGTCGAGCGTTCGCGTAGCGTCGAGCTGCTCGCGACGCGCCCGGACGGCACCTCCTTCTATCTAGGCATCACCGCCGAGGCGGTGTGCGACGCGAGCGGTGCGCTCACTCAGGTACTGCTGACATTCAGCGACATCACCCAGCGAAAACGGCTGGAAGCCGAGCTGGGCCACGCTCAAAAAATGGAGTCCATCGGGCGCTTGGCAGGAGGCGTGGCGCACGACTTCAACAACATGTTGACGGTGATTTTGGGCGGCATCGAGCTGAGCCTGCCCCGCCTGGCCGCCGACCACCCCAGCCGCGCCCACCTGGTGGACGCGGCGGAAGCGGCCAAGTCGGCGGCGGCGCTGACGCGGCAGCTGCTGGCGTTTTCTCGCAAGGAGGCGATTGCCCCACGCGCGCTCGATCTGAACGAGGTCATTCGCCGCATGGAAAAGATGATCTTGCGGCTGATCGGCGAAGATATCCGGCTTCAAACCATCTGTGGTCGGGATCTGCCACCCGTGTACTTCGACCCGGTTCAGCTCGAGCAGGTGATCCTCAACTTGGCCGTCAATGCGCGCGACGCCATGGCCAAAGGCGGTCGGCTCACGATCGAAACTCGCAGCGTCGACAGTGCGGAAGCGGAGCCGATGCCCGGAAGGCGCGTGCTGTTGACGGTGTCGGACAACGGTGCCGGCATCTCCGACGAAGTGCGAGCGCACCTGTTCGAGCCGTTCTTCACCACCAAGGAGGCAGGTCGGGGAACCGGGCTCGGTCTGGCCATGGTGTACGGGGCGGTGCAGCAAAACGGGGGCCAAATCGAAGTCGAATCCGAGCTGGGACGCGGATCGGTGTTCAGGATCCATCTACCCGAGGCGGCCAAGGGCAAAGTGGCTGCAGCCGCGCCGGCGCCGCCGAGGCTGACCGACATGCGCCACGCCGCCATCTTGCTCGTCGAAGACCACTCCAAGGTGGCGGCGTTCGCCAAAGCGGTGCTGGAAGGGCTCGGCCACAAGGTGCATGCTTTCCCCGACGGAGAGAGCGCGCTTCGCGCGTTGCCGTTGCTGCGTCCCCCGCCGGAAGTTTTGATTTCAGATCTCGTCATGCCCGGCGTCGATGGTCGGACGTTGGCGGCTCAGGCCGTCGCGACCGTGCCCGGTCTGCGCGTGTTGTTCGTTTCCGGGTACGCGCACGACGTGATCGCCGAACGCGGCATCGTGGGCGAGGGCATCGATTTCTTGCCGAAGCCCTACTCCGCCGAGCAGCTGGCGACTCGACTTCGCGAGCTGCTGCATTAGCGCTCGGCGCCTCGAAAGCGCTGCCGCGATCGCCGCCTCGAGAAGGGCGGCGGGGACGCGAGCGGCCGCCGCCGGCGCCACTACGGTGCCCGATTCGGGAAAAATCGGGTCGCACTAGATGCGAAAACGGCGCCGCCGGGCGCTTGGCTGACGCTGGCGATTTGGTGACAAGAACGGTGCCGCGGTCGCACCTACTGGGGCAACGCATGCGAGGTGTTCGAGCCAGCGCCACGGCGACCAACGGTTTGCTCGGAAAAAACGGCGGTTTTGCCGAGTGCCTGGTGGTCCAGCGCACCTCTTTGAAACGAGTGGTTCCGGAGTCGAACGACGCCGCGCCTCCTCCCCCTAAGCTCAGCGTGAAGGCGCGCACCTCCGAGGCGGCCCGCGCGGCGCAAGCAGAGCTCGGTCGGGCGTCCGATGCCGAGCTCGGTGAAGCTCTGATCGGAGCGCATCCGGAAGCCTTCCACGTCGCTTGGCGGCGCTTCTTGCCCCTCGTTCGGCACGTGGTCCGACGCCGTTTGGGACCCGCCGTCGAGATTGACGACGCGGTGCAGGAAGTATTTTTCGCGCTGTTCAAGCGTGTGCGAATGCTTCGTGATCCGGGGGCGCTTCGGGCTTTCGTGATCGGAATCACCCTGCGCACGGTGAGCTACGAGCGGCGGCGAGCAGGCAACCGCTCGTTGCCCAGCTGGGACGCGGAAGGAGACGTCGGTGCCTTGCGCATCAGCGCGGACCCGGCGGCCAAGCATGCCTTCGTCAGCTTGCAACATCTGGTCGCGCGCTTGCGCGAGCGCGATCGCGTAGCCTTCATGCTGCGCTTCGTTCAAGGCATGGACTCGCAGGAGATTGGCGAGGTCTTGGGCGTTTCGGCGTTGACCGCACGGCGCTCGTTTTCGCGCGCGCGGCAACGGCTCAACCTCTGGGCCAGTCGTGATCGCTTTCTGAGCGACTACCTACCGCAAGAAGGCGGTGACGCCGCCCACCTGCTCGATTCCGAAGCCGACCCGTGACGGGCACCGAGCCGAGCGACAATCGCCTGCAAGCGTGGACCTTCGTGTCTCAAATTTAGGCAAGCGGCCCGGCCAGCTCACGCGCCAATTGGGGGCGGCCACTACTCCGGAGCCGTTTTTGGAGGGGACAAATCGGTCCCCCCGGTTTCTTGGCGCCCCTCGGGTACACTCGACGCTGCCGGTCGGCGCTGCGATGACCATCGAGCTACTGATTCACGCCATCGTCCGCCAGACGACCATTCTGATAGCGCAGCTGGCGACCTCGCGGGGGGTGCGGGCGCCGCTGGCCCAGATCGCCAATCAGGTCTTCATCGATTTGGTCCGTGAGCTCGAGCGCCAAGGCGTGAGCCGCAAGGTGAGCGCGGACATGTTCGGCCTGGGCCTTCGCACCTACCGGCGCAAGATCCAGCGCCTGAGCGAGAGCTCGACCGAGCGCGGCCGTTCACTGTGGGAAGTGGTCTTGGAGTACGTGAAGGCCCAGGGCCTGGTCACGCGCCTGGAAATTCTGACCCGCTTTTCCGGCGACGACGAGCCGCAGCTTCGGGCCGTGCTGCACGATTTGTGCGAAAGCCAGCTGTTGTTTTCCTCCGGATCGGGTGCCAGCGCGTCCTATCGCGCCGCTTCGGACGAAGAGCTGGCTACGCTGCAACGCAAGCAAGGCGCGGAGGGCGCCGACGAGCTGTTGGTCGCGCTGATGTATCGCGAGGGCGCCGTCACCGCCAAAGAGCTGGCGGAACGAACCCAAGTCGATGTCGCTGCGATCGAGTCGGGCATCGCTCGTTTGCTCGCCGCCGGCCGCCTCGAGCTCGTCGAGCAGGACGGCGTGTCGCGCTACCGGGCGCGCGCGCTGGTGATTCCGCTGGGCGCGCCCGCCGGCTGGGAGGCCGCTGTTTTCGATCACTTTCAGGCGATGGTGACGACCATTCTCAGCCGCCTGAACGAGAACCGCGCCTCGGCCCCGGACGATCTGGTGGGCGGCAGCACCTACACGATAGACGTTTGGCACGACCACCCCCTCGCGGACGAAGTCTATGGCACATTGGGAAAAGTTCGCTCCATGCTCGGAGATTTGCGCGCTCGTGTGAGTGAGTACAACGCCACGAAAGAGGTGCCCGAGGCGCACACGCGTGTCGTCATGTACGTAGGACAGAGCCTCATCAACGAGGGCCATGAGCGTGGCGAATAGCAAGAACGGGTTCGAGCGAGTGGTCAGTTCGAGCGTGCTCGTGGTGCTGGCGCTGCTGCTCGGCCTATTTAGTTGTGGTCGTGAGCAGAGCAGCGAGCCCACCGGTGGTGAGACGCATTTCCTGACGCGTTGCTCCCCCGGGGGGGCCTCGTGCGGTGGCGGTCTCAGTTGTGTGTGCGGTGTCTGCACCCTCGGCTGTGAAGCGCGCGCGGCCTGCCAGGGTTTGCCGGACGCGGCTTGCGTGTCCTCTGCCAGCTCGGCCTCGTGCTCGGAGTCGGACCCGATGGGCCACTGCGACGTGGCCTGCATCAACGACGACGACTGCGCGGTGTTGTCGGCGGCGCATCGCTGCGAGAGCGGCGCGTGTCGCGCGGGCGAACCGGCGAGCAGCGCGTGCACTCACGGCGACACCGCCGCCAACCAAGTCTTGCTGATCGGGGATAGCTTCTTCGCCTCGAGTCACCAAGTCACCGCTTACCTGGAAGACGCCGCCCGCAGCGCCTCCGCGCTCACCGCCGGCGAGCGCTACCGCGACAATTCTCGATTGATCGACAACGCCCTGGCGTTGGCCGGCACCGGCATTGCCAATCAATACCGGGACGGAGTCGCCGAGTCCGACGTGCAAGTGGTGATCATGAACGGCGGCGGCGCCGACGTGCTTCTAGGTTCGTGCGACACGGTGGACGCGAGCTGCCCGGTCATCGCCGACGCGGCCGCCGCCGCGCGCGACCTCCTGGCCCAGATGGCAACGGACGGAGTACGCCAAGTCATCTACGTCTCGTATCCGGATCCCACCGACGCTAGCGTCCGCGCCAAGATGGACGCGCTCCGGCCCCTATTGCAGGATGCTTGTGACGGCGCGGCCGTGCCTTGTCACTGGTTGGATCTTCGCTCCGCCTTCGCGGGCAGGTACGCCGAGCTGATTCTGCCCGACGGGCTCAACCCTACCGCCGCAGGATCGCAGGTGACCGCGCGGGCGATCTGGGACGTCATGCAGCAATACTGCGTGGCCCAGTAGGGACCAGTTGCGCACCCCCAATCAGGAGGGGCATAGAACGCAGTGGCTGCGAACCGATCGGCGTTCTAGGGAGCGAACCCGCACGCGCGTTGGGCGCGAGCGAGATGAGGCGAGCGCGGTGACGATTGTGCCAGGCGCGTGAGCTCGGCTTCGGCCTCCGTGCGCCGGCCCAAAGCGCATAGCGCTTGAATGCGCGCCGCGCGTCGCTCTTCGGCGAGCCGGCCGTTGGGGAATTTGCGTTGGTGCTCGCTCAGCAACGTGAGGCCTTCGCCGGGCCTACCGGCGCGCAGAGCGCTCGTGGCCTTGGACAAAATCGCGATCTCTTCAGCCAGTGGATCGGGCGCGGGCAACCTGCGCGCAGGCGAAACCGCAGGTTCCGGAGCGGGGGCTTCGCGCTCGGCCTGGGCGCGGGGGGAGGTGTCGATAGGCGCTGCCGCTGGGCGTGGGGTTGCGGGCGCTACCGTGGGCGGTTGGACCGGCGCTTGCGGCGCTGGCTCGACCGACGGCTGCGTCGCGTAGTAGGCCGCGCCGAGCACCACCAGGCCGGCGCCGACGCTGGCGAGCTTGACGGACAGTTTCGACCAGCCGAGCAGCGACTTCGGCGCCGCCGCGCTGGCTTGGTACGGCAGGAGGAAGGCGGCGCCACCGAGTCGTGCCGCGAGCGCAGATTTCACACGCGCGCGATCGCCCGCCGACGGACGGAGCACGCTGTGCCCATCGTCGACCAATCCTCGCGCTTCGGGACTAAGCTCGGACATATTCAGCCGGACCCCTTCTGACCCGCTTTGTGACGCGCCATCGCTTGCTCGAACGCTTGGCGTGCGGCACGCAATCGCGAATAAACCGTATTGACGGGAATTTCGAGCGCCTCGGCAATTTCCGGCGCGGTGAAACCTTCGATCTCGGAGAGCGTGAACACTTCGCGCTTTGACTCGTCCAGCTCGCCCAGCAGTTGCAGCAGCAGGCGCTGCCGGTCGGCCAGCACGGAAAGATCGTGCGGGGTGGGCGGCAGCGATCCGAGCCAGTCCGCAACCTCGGCGTACTGAGCGCCGGAGGCGTTTCGGGAGCGCCGCGCGCGGCGGTACGTGCTCACGGTGCGGCGGGCGACGCCGTACACCCAGCTGCGGAGCGACTCCACCTGCTGCACACTGCCGAGCCGGGCGTGAATGACCACGAAGATCTCTTGGACCACGTCGTCGATGGCTTCGCTGCTCACGCCGAGCTGTCGAGCCGCAGACCAAACCAAATCGAAATACTCCTCGTAGACGGTCGCGAAAGATGGAGCTTCGCGCTTCGTCTCCGGGGACGAGCCCGGGGCGCTCAGGGTTGGGGCGGCGGAGGTGCCTTCGCCCATTCGATTTGACAGTGGCAAGCGGCTCCTTCTTCCGTCAAAAAATCCACTCAGGGCCAAGCTGTACAGTAGCCGACACTGGCGCAAGCTGCCGCACGGTGCCAATGGTTCCGAGCACGATTCTGGGGCGGGTCAGCTCTACTTGGACACCTACGCTCACTAGTAGCGACATCCAGCGCGAGGCTTGAAGGCGCCCGATCGCGCCGCCGCCGGCGCCAAAGGACGTTTCGCTCTGGGTAGTGGGCCTCAGGAAGGGGCCATAGCCGGTCGCCTGCAAGTGGGTGATGGACGCTTCCAGGCAGGGTGAGAAAGTCCAGGCATCGTGGTGAAGGTCCCAGCAGCCCCACAGTGCAGCCGCTAGCCGCTTCACGTCGGCGCCGTACGGCTGCACGGGGGCTGCCACCGCCTGAGTGGCGAACCATTGCCCGAGCAGCCGTATCGACCAAAAGCCACCTTCGATGCCCACGCCTCCTCCCACGCCCAACGACGGTTTCGGGAGGGGGCCGATGCCCACCGCCAACGCCGGCACCGCCGCCAACACGTGCAAGCGGTGCGGTTCGCTCGCGACGACTCGAGCCGGTGGTGGAGGCGGCGGGGGTGGAGGCGGAGGCGGCGGCTTGGGCTCGACGCCGTCGGTGGTGTCGCTGGCACCCGTGAGCAAGAGCACGAGCGTGATCGCCGCGGCTCCGCTCAGCTCTTCGCATTGGCGAGCCCAGACTTTGCGTTCCCCGCCTTTGCCCCCTTCGTCGATGAGCAACGTGAGCTCGAAGCCGTCGTCGCGCTTTTCGATCGTGCCCGCCGCGCGCACGTTGGCAGCTTTCAGCGCTTTGCTGCCGAGCAACGTGCGCGCGCGCGACAATACCACGTCGAGCTGCGGGCACTCGGGCGGTGCATGCCAATCGAGATCCACCGGTAGCGCTTGAGCCGCGGCCGCTCGCGGCGCCAACGCGAGCACGATGCCCAACGCGTACGCGCTCGGGCGGCGGTGGAGGATGCGCTCAGGGAAGGCGAACCGTGACATCGTCCACGTAAACGGTTGAGGTCAGAGAGCCCGGGGCAATGGTGCCTGCGTAGTTGCCCACGTACCACTGGCTGAACGGCGTGTCGTTGGTGACGACGCCGGTAACTCGAACCAGCTCCTGGCCATCTTGATAGAGCGCCACCGCTCCCGTCGTGTCGGGAGCGCTACGCAGGTAAAATTCGAGTTGGAACCAGCGATCCAAAGGGATTGGCCGCGCGGCAGCGGGCTCGTGACGCTCGTTGGCTCGAAGGTCCGAGACGTACGCCGCGAGCGGCCCATCTCGATCGTCGATCGAAACGTCCCACAGCCCCCCCAACCTTTGTCCGGGCTCACCACCTTGGAAATGAAACAAATTCCAGTCGCGCGCGCCCGAAAGCCCGCTCGGCACGTAGTACCAGGCGCCGTAGTAGGCTTCGGCTGGCAGCAC
>JBEQSW010000574.1:0-25182 GCA_040348565.1 Myxococcales bacterium
CGCTCGGCTTCGTGCTCCACCACGCCTGGCGCCGTCACTACTCGAGCTCGAACCACGAAGGTCTGAGCCTGTGCGCGCAGTACTGGCACTTCTTGGGCGTGGTGTGGCTGGTGCTGGTGACCATGCTCTATCTCGGCAACCGATGAGCGACGCCCCGCGCACGTATTTTTGGGACTTTTTCGGCCCGCGCGCCAAGCCGACAGCCGAACATTTCAAGCGCCACCTCCAGGGCTTTCTGAGCCAGCACGGCATCGGCGAGCTTCCGCTGGTCGACGCCTCGAGCGCCCCCGGCCACCACGCCATTGGCGTCACCACCCCCGCCGCGCACTGGGAGCTGATCGAAAAAGCCCTGCGCCCCAAACGCTTCCTGCCCCCCACGTCCGAGTAGCCGCGCAACGGGTGCTGGCTGCCAAGCCGCAGCCCTCTAAGGATTCATCACATCTTGGGCTGCCGCGCCGCAGGCCTCTTGCAGAAGCTCCCGTAGCGTCGCAAGGCCACCCCGCGCGAGCGCTTCGGGCTGCTGCCGTCCTGGCGGGTCGTGTCGAGAGCCTCCGGGATTTCACAGGGAGGACGGGAGGACGGGAGGACTGCGGGGAAGGCGAGAACGCATTTTTGTTTCTGGAGGACCAGAACCAAAAATATTTCCCTCGAGAGAAAGCCGGAGGGGTTGAGCCCGCGACGCTGCTCCAGACTCGGTGGCGGCAGCGCTTACCCCCAAAAATTCTCGCCTCTTTCTCGTCCTCCCGTCCTCCCTGTGAAAAAATCTCGATCGTACGAGGTGGCCCGGAGCCGCTACAGAAGCTTCTGCGATGCGGGCTGCGGATTGGCAGCCCCAAGCTGTGTGGATGGTTCAGCGGGTCGCGGTCGGCAGCGATGAGCTTGTTTCCAAGCGCTTAGGGAGCGAGTCGCTCGATGGTCCACGTCGTCGTGCCCGACGAGGCGTCTTGGCGTTGGTACAGGAAGCGGTCGTGGAGGCGATCGGGTCGTCCGAGCCAGAGCTCGACGCGTTCGGGGAAGACCAAATAGCCACCCCAGAATTCGGGGCGCGTGACTGGCTGCGTGGCGAAGCGCGCCTCCACGTCGCGGGCGCGCTGATCGAGCTCGGCGCGCGACGCGATGGGTTGGCTTTGCGGCGACGCCCAAGCGCCGAGCTGCGAACCGCGCGGGCGGCTCTGAAAATAGGCCTCCGACTCCGCCTCGCTGGCGCGCTCGACGCGACCTTCCAGCCGAACTTGCCGCTCGAGCTTCGGGAAATGCATGACCAGCGCCGCGCGGGGATTTTCGTCCAGCTCGCGCGCTTTACGGCTCTGGTAGTTGGTGACGAACAGCACGCCGCCGCGCAGCAGCCCCTTGAACAACACGATGCGCGCCGAAGGCCGACCATCGCGGCTGGCGGTCGCCAGGGTCATCGCGTCCGCCGTGGGCGCTCCGCTCTGGACAGCCTCTTCGTACCATGCGTTCAGCACTGAAAGCGGCTCGGATCCCGGCGCGGCCGTGCTCACGTCGCTGGCGAAGTACTCGGAATCAGGCATTTTCTAGGCACCTTGTAGCGCCGGCGGCGCCACTTATCAAACCGCAATCGCCGTGACGCGGCAGCCCGGGGAAGATTCGCAATAGCCGCAGCGTAGACCGCAGGTATCATTCAGGAGCTTTGCCCATGACGCCTGCTTCGCACCGTTCTGCCCGCAAGCCGCTCGCCGTGGGCTCCGCCCTGGCGGCCCTGCTGTTCGCCTCGTTCGCGCTCGCCGCGGATCGGGCGCCCATCGACAAAGCCAGCGAGCAGGTGAGCGAAGCGCTCACGGTGCTGAAAGACGTCAAAGCGGGTAACCGCGCTGGCGACGATCACTTGGACAAGGCTCGCGCCTACCTGAACCGCGCCCGCGCCGAGCTGCTCAAGGCGCAGGGCCAAGAAGCCCCGGAATAGTCGCGCGCCTGCTCGCGTTGCTTCGGCTATACAAGCGCCATGCGCGTATTGGTCACCGGCGGAGCCGGCTTCATCGGCAGCCACGTGGTCGAAGGCGCGCTCGCCGCCGGCTTCGAGGTCGCGGTGCTCGACAATTTCGCGACCGGCAAGCGCGAGAATCTGCCGCCCAGCGTGCGCATCTTCGAGGTGGACGTGCGCGACCGCCAAGCCACCTTTCGCGCCGTAGCCGACTTCGCCCCGGAGCTGGTCAGCCACCACGCCGCTCAAACCAGCGTGCCGGTCAGCATGAAGGATCCGCACTTCGACGCGCAGGTCAACGTGATGGGCGGGCTGAATCTGCTGGACGCCTGCACCGCCGCCGGCAGCCGCACCCGCCACTTCGTGTTCGCCAGCACCGGTGGCGCCAGCTATGGCGAAGTGCCCGAGGGTGAGCGCGCCTCGGAGCGCTATCCGCTGGAGCCCAAGAGTCCCTACGGCATCAACAAGCTGACTTTCGAGCGGCTGCTGGCGGTGTATCGCGCCGAGCGCGGCCTTTCGACCAACGTGTTGCGCTACTCCAACGTGTACGGCCCGCGCCAAGATCGGCGCGGCGAGGCCGGCGTCGTGGCGCTGTTTTTCGACGCCGCTTTGGCCGAAAAGAGCCTGACCGTGTTCGGCAAGCGCACCCCCGGCGACGGCGGAGGCATCCGCGACTACGTGTTCGTGGCCGACGTGGTGCGCGCCAACCTGCATGCGCTCGACGGACGGCTGGCGCAGGCGGTGCTCAACGTCGGCTCGGGGCGCGCCACCAGCACGCTCGACTTGGCCGGAAGAATCGTCGAGTTGTGCGGCTCGCGCTCGCGGGTGCAGCACGCCGACGCGCGCCCCGGCGACGTCGAGCGCTCGCTCTTGGACGTCTCGAGCTTCGAGCAGCTGCTGGGTGCGCCCACGCCGCTCGAAGCAGGCTTGGCTCAAACCGCGCGCTGGTACCGTGAGCGCTGAGCGTTTGAAACCACTCGCCCTGGGCTGCGCCTTGACGCTGCTAGGCGCCTGCCACGCGCTGCAGCCGTCTTCCCGCCCAAGCGCGCCACACGGCCAAGCCACGGCCGCGAGCGAGTCGGCGACGTCCGCCGACGAAACCCCTGCCAGCGTGGCGTCGGTCAGCGGCGAAGCCGGCGCTCCCAGCGAAGACGAAGCCCGTCCCGGCGAGGCCCTGGACGACTCGGGCGAAAGCGCCGAGCCGTCGGCGGCCGAGACGCTGAGCACGCGCCCGCATCCGTTGGACGGCTGGAGCGACGCGCAGATTGCCCACGCCGTTGCGCACGACCTCCCTTCGCTCGGGCCGATGTCGCTGGGCTCGCCCAACGCGGGGGCGCTGCTCAATGGCGTGCAAGCCACCGAGAACCAATTCTACAAGCCCATCAGCCCCAGCGGCGCCTGGGGCACTCAAGAAACCCTGGATTTTCTGGCGGCCGCGCTCTCCCGCGTGCACGAACGGTTTCCGGATACGGCGCCGCTGGCGCTCGGCGACATCAGCGGCAAAAACGGCGGCCCCTCCCACCCACACATTTCCCATCAGTCGGGCCGGGACGTCGATATCGCGTACTTCTACCACGACGGCGCGGGCTGGTACGCACGCGGCACCGCCAAAAATCTGGATCTGCCTCGCAACTGGGCGTTCGTGCGCGCGTTGATCACCGAAACGGACGTCGATTTGATCCTGATCGACCATTCGATCCAGGTTTTGCTGGAAGACTACGCCAAGCAACACGGCGAAGACCCTGCCTGGCTCGCGGGTATTTTTCGCGGCGTACCTGGCAAGCTGCGCCCCATCATTCGGCATGCTCCCGGCCACGCCACCCACGTTCACGTTCGCTTCTTCAACCCGGTGGCGCAAGAGACCGCGCGGCGCTGTCACGCCTTCTTGCTGCAAGCCAAGCTGACGAGCGCACCGCAGAGCTACATCACCCACAAGGTGAAGAAGAACGAAACCCTGGGCATGATTTCGCGCAAATACGGCGTACCGGTGCCGCGGCTACGCGCCGTCAACGGCCTAAAGTCATCGTTGATTCGCGAAAAGACGGCGCTGCGCATTCCCGTGGCCGCACGCGGTCCGTCTGGCCCGGGGCCACGCCTGCGAGTGCCGGCTCGGCGCCTCCCTCCCGGCGCCACCGCGCCTGCGGGCGAAAGCGGCCGGGAGGCTGCCGCCGCTCAGCCGCCGCCCACCAAATGAACGATTTCGACGACGTCGCGATCGTGCAGCACGGTCTCGGCGTGCAGGGCGCGGGGCACCACTTCGCGGTTGCGTTCCACCGCCACGGGGCCGTCGGTCAGGGCCAGCGCCTCGACCAAACCGCGCACGGTGAGGCCGTCTGCGAAGGTTTTCGACTCGCCGTTCACGGTAAGCTGCATGGCTGGCGGGTAGCCTTGACCAAGCAAACTGGCGGTGCAAGCCACCGGCGGAGTAAAATGGCCGGGTGAGGGTTTCTGGCGTCGCACAAGTCACGGTGCTCGCGTCCGCCCTAGCCGGAGCCGGTCTCGGGCTGTGGCCCGTGCTGCAGCGCCTGCCCGAGCCGACCCAGGTCAGCTTGGGTGGCAGCGTGCCCGCGCCGGGGGTGGCCTTGTCCAACTGGCTCGAAGGCCGCGCCAAGCTCGAGGGAGAGCGCGAAGTGCTGGTGCGCCATCCCGACGGCGTGCTGGTCGTGCCACGCGAAGCCTTGGGCCTGTCGCTCGACCTCGAGCAAGCCCGGGCTGCCCTCGCCCGTCCCCGCGCGCCCAGCAGCTTGTTCACACGCGTGCGCGCCGCGCTCGGCGGCGCCACCGCAGCGCCGCTCGACATCGAGCCGCGCTATCGCTTCGATGCCGCACGCGCGGCGGCTTGGCTTTCGGATCTGGCGCCAGGCTTGCGCCGCGAGCCGGTGGACGCGCGGCTGGATCTGGGCGGACACGAGCGCATCGAGGCGCGTGCCGGGCGCGAGCTGGATTTGGGGACGTCGCTGTCGCGCTTGGCCGCTCTCGGCGGCACCGACGAAGTCACGCTGGCGTTCACCGAGCTGTTACCCAAGATCCCGACCAGCGCGCTGGCCAACGTCGACCCGTCGGTCGTGCTCAGCCAGTTCGAGACCGATTTTGCCAAGCGCGGCGGGCCGCGGGTGAAGAACATCGCGCGCGCCGCCCGCTACCTGGACGGCACCTTGATGGCGCCCGGTGAAGTTTGGAGCTTCAACCGCACCATCGGCCCGCGCACGCTGGAGCGCGGTTTCATCGACGCACCGGTCATCGTGGCCGACGAGGTGGAGCCGGGAGTCGGCGGCGGCGTGTGCCAGGTGGCGACCACGCTGTTCGCGGCCGGCGTTCTGGGCGGCTTGGACGTGGTGAAACGCCGCAGCCACAGCCGCCCGAGCGGGTACGCGCCGCTCGGGCTGGACGCGACCGTGATCGACGGCGAGGTCGATCTGCAGCTCCGCAACCCCTATCCGGTGCCGATCATCGTGCACGCATTCTTGCCCGTTCCCACGCGGATTCGCGTCGAAATGTTGGGTACGGCGGCGCCCGGCAAGGTGGAGCACAGCTACACCGTGACCAAGAGCGAAGACTTTTTCCGGCGCGTGGCCCGCCACGAGGAGCTCGCCCCGGATCAGATCAAGCGCCAGCAAAAGGGCATCCCCGGCTACGACGTCGTCAGCACGGTGCGCACTCACTACGTCGACGGCAGCGAGCGGGTGCGTCACTACTCGAGCACCTACTACCCGGTGCCGGAGATCTATTGGGTCGGCCGCGACGTCGACCCCAACAGCTTGCCGCCCCTGCCCGAACGCGCGACGCACACCGAAGTCCAAAGCAGCGACGTCGACAGCGTCACGCCAGCCTCATTCGCGCCCTAGAACGCCGAGCCGACCCTCTGGCTACGGAGCGCCGCCGGCGCCGGCCGTGCCGGGGTCGCCCGGACCCGCGCCGCCCGCGCCGGGAAGGCACGCTTCTTCGGCCCGCAGGCAGTCGTTGGCGGTCATCTTGGTCGGCGTCACGTAGTCCGCGAAGCACGGAATGATGGTGTGACCATCCATGTTGTCTTGGAAGCAGTTGACGTAGATGTTGAACACCTGCTCGTCGCTCGTGGCGTTTTCGCAGTGAGCGAACGCCTGCGTGCCCAGCTGGCAAGCCATGTCTTTGACGCCCGAGATGTCGCACGCGTCGCCGGTGGCGTCGGGGGTGCAGCCGATGGAGGTGAAGCCGAGCGCGGCCAGATCGTCCACGCAGCTGAACGTTTCTACGGCGCCGGTGTCCGGGTTGCACGCCTTGGCGTGCGTCGCGTCCGTGCACGTCAGGGTGTTGTCCGTGCAGAGGCCGCTGCCGCCGCCGGTGCTGCCGCCAGTGCCCGTCGCACCGGCGGTCGAGGTCTTGCCGGCGCTGGCGTTGCTGGTACCGGCTCCGTTGCTGGTGGTGCCGCCCACCGAGCTTCCGGCGCTGCCGACGATGCTGCCGTTGCCGCCCGAGCCATTGTTGTCGTCGGTCGACTTGCTGGAGCAGGCAGCCAGGCCGCCGAGCACGAGAATGAACGACAGGCCGAGAGTGGTTCGCAACATGTGAGGCACCCTACTTTCTGGCAATAGGCTAGCTCGGGGCAGCGCCCGGAGTCAGCCCGACTTTGGAAAGAGGTCGCGAAAGCCGCCGCTACCGGGGCAACCGGGGGGCTAGCTTTGCATGCTCAGCGGCCAATTCCAGATAATGTAGAGCGCCACGGCGCCCCTCGAGCCGCTCGTGCTCGTTCAGCTCGCGCACCACCCGACCCGGCTGCCCCCGCACCATGCTGTACGGCGGCACCACCATGCGTGGTGGCACCACCGAGCCGGCCGCCACCAGCGATTCAGTGCCAATCACGGCGTTGTCCAGCAAGATGGAGCCCATGCCGACCAGCGCGCCGTCGTGGACGGTGGCGCCGTGCACGATGGCGTTGTGACCGACCGTCACTTCTTCACCGATAATGGCGTGCGAAAGGTCGCTCGTCATGTGCAAGCAACTGCCGTCTTGCACGTTGCTGCGCGCGCCGATGCGAATCATGCCGACGTCGGCGCGCAGCACGCAATTGTACCAAATGTTCACCTGCTCGCCGATTTCGACGTCACCGATGATCACGACGCCGTCGGCGATGAACGCCGTTTCGGCAATCTTGGGCACTTTGTCTTTGAAGGGACGGACGATCATGGCGCCTGCCCGATCGATTATGACACGACCGGCAACGCGCGCGGGGCGCCCGGCAACGGGGCCCTTGGCAGCGGTGGGCGGGGCAACGGCCCCTGCGCGGGCACGCCCGGCACCTCTCCCAACAGCGAATTTTTGTATGACCCGGTGATGCGGACGTCGCGCAGCTGCCCCACGAGCTCGTCCGGACCGGCCGCGTGCACGATTTCACTGCGTTCTGTGCGACCGCGCAGCGCGCCGGTCTTGCCACGCCCTTCGAACAGCACGCTCTGCAGAGTGCCCACCTGGTCGGCGAGCAAGGCCGTGCGCATGCCGTCACCCACCGCAATCAGCCGCGCCAGGCGCGCGATCTTTTCGGCTTCAGTGATGTCGTCGCCCAAGTTCACGGCGGCGGTGTACGGCCGCTCCGAGTACTTGAAGCCGTAAATCAAGGAAAAGCCGACGCGCCGCACGAGCGAAAGAGTGGCTTCGAAATCCTCTTCGGTTTCGCCGGGGAAGCCGACGATCATGTCCGTTGCCAGCGTGACACCCGGCACGGCTTCTCGCAGGGCCGCTACCCGCTCTTCGTATTCGGCCGCCGAATAGCGCCGCAACATGCGTCGCAGCACCCGGTCGCTACCGGCCTGCACCGGCAAGTGCACGTGGCGCGCCAGCACCGGCAAGTCTTGATGCGCGCGGATCAGCGACACCGTCAGGTGGCGCGGGTGGGGGCTGGTGTAGCGAAGCCGCAACAGCTCTGGAACCTGCGCCGAGATGGCGCGCAACAGCGCCGCAAATTCGCTCTCGTCTTCGCGAGCGCGCAGGCCGCGCGTGTGCTGCCACGGTGCCTCCCCCGCCCCGGGCGCCGCCGGTAGCTCGCCCAGCGGATCGCGATAGCTGTTGACGGTCTGGCCCAGCAACGTGACCTCACGTGCTCCGGCCGCCACCAGGCGCCGCACCTCGTCGATGATTTCGCGGGCCGCGCGGTAGCGTTCGGGACCGCGCGTGTGCGGTACGATGCAGTAGGTGCAGCGCTCGTTGCAGCCCTTCATCACCGTAACGAAGGCGCTGACCGGCGTGCGACCCGGCTCGGCGGCAGCGGCCAGAAAGTGCGGCGCGGTCAGGTCGAACTCGGTCCTGACCAC
The DNA here is from genome assembly GCA_040348565.1 of Myxococcales bacterium. Classification (GTDB taxonomy): domain Bacteria; phylum Myxococcota_A; class Polyangia; order Polyangiales; family Polyangiaceae; genus PMG-095. The sequence continues at coordinate 8,227 of JBEQSW010000574.1, forward strand.
GGGCGAAGCGCTGCCCTCGGCTTCCAAGAGCAGGCGCGGCAGCTCGGGAATGTTGTCCGGACCGAGCAACAAATCGATGTCGGGCATGCGCTTCAGCAGCCCTTCACCCTCTTGTTGAGCGACGCAACCGGCCACCGCGATGGTCAAACCCGGCCGCTGGCGCTTGAGCAAGGCGATGCGCCCTACCTCACTGCGCAGCTTTTGTTCGGCTTTCTCGCGGATGCTGCAGGTGTTGAGCAGCACCAAATCGGCGTCGTCGAGGCCGGCGGCTTCGGCATGCCCGGCGCCGCGCAGCACCTCACCGATCCGCTCGGAATCGTGCGAGTTCATCTGACAACCGAAGGTAATGACCGTGAAGCGAGCCATGCTGAGGACGGGGCGAAGAGCCGAGCTAAGACAGGAGTAGGCCGGCGGCGCGGCCCGACCGTAGCATTTCCAGGCGTTGACGGAGGCCCCGGACTCCGTTTTGATTCCGCCCCCTATGCACGAGGATTTTTCCGACCTGGTCTCGATGTGGGAGCGGATCACCACCCGCTACGCCGAGCGCCCCCTGTTTGGCGAAAAGCGGGCTTCCGGCTGGGTCTGGAAAACGTACGGGGAAGTCGCCGAGCACGTTCAGGCCTTCCGCGCCGCTCTGGCCGCGCGCGGCGTGGGGCCCGGTGACCGCGTCGCCTTGATTTCGGACAACCGCCTGGAGTGGGCGGTGGTGGTGCACGCCACGCTCGGCTTGGGCGCGGCCTACGTGCCCATGTACGAGTCGCAGACGCGCGACGACTGGAGCTTCATTCTGCGCGACTCGGGCGCCAAGGTCGTGTTCGGGGCCAAGCGCGAAATCGTGCGCGCGCTGGACGAAGCCAAGCCGGGTCTGCCCGCGCTCCAGCACGTGTGCGGCTTCGAGCTCGACGCCAGCGACGAACGCTCCTTCGCGGCCATGCTCCGGGCTGGGCGCGCGGCCTCCGCCGTCGCCCCCACCAAAGTCTCGCCCGAAGACGCGGCAGGATTCGTCTACACCTCCGGCACGACCGGTGAGCCCAAGGGCGTGGTGCTGACGCACAAGAACTTCTGCGCCAACATCAACGCGCTCACGCCGCTGTTCCCGTTGACGTCGGAAGACCGCTCGTTGGCGTTTTTGCCTTGGGCGCACGCTTTCGGGCAAACCGCCGAATTTTACATGCTGCCGGCGCTCGGCTGCGCCGTCGCCATCAACGACGAGGTACCGAAGCTCGTCGGCAACCTGCCCGACCTCAAACCGACGGTGTTGATCGCGGTTCCCCGCATCTTCAATCGCATCTACGACGGCGTGAACCAGCAGATGCGCGACAAGCCCAAGGCGATTCAGGCCTTGTTTCACGCCGGCATTCGCGCCGCCACGCGCCGTTCACGTGGCACCCAGCTCGGCTTCGCCGAGTCCTTGACGCTCAAGCTGGCCGACAAATTGATCTTCAAGAAGGTGCGTCAACGCTTCGGCGGGCGGCTGCGCTTGGTGGTCAGCGGCAGCGCCGCGTTGAGCAAAGAAGTGGCCGAGTTCATCGACGCTCTCGGCATCGACGTGTACGAAGGCTACGGCCTGACCGAGACCGCGCCGGTCGTGTCCGTGAACACGCCCGAGCACCGCAAAATTGGCTCCGTCGGCAAGGCGCTGCCCAACGTGCGGCTGGTCATCGATCACCAAATCACCGGTGACGCCAAAAACGGCGAAATCGTCGTGTACGGTGACAACGTGATGCGCGGCTATCACAACCACCCCGAAGAAGACGCCAAGATCTTCACCGGAGACCGCGGGCTGCGCACCGGTGACATGGGCTACGTGGACGAAGACGGCTACCTGTTCATCACCGGTCGTATCAAAGAGCAGTACAAGCTCGAGAACGGCAAGTACGTCGTCCCCTCACCGCTCGAAGAAGATCTCAAGCTGTCGCCGTACATCGGCAACGTCATGCTGCACGGCGCCAACAAGCCGCACAACGTGGCGCTGGTGGTGCTCAATCAGGTCAACTTGGCCAAGTGGGCCGAGCGCGAGGGAGTCACGCTCGGCGACCCCACCACCAACCCGCGCGTGCGCGAGCTCATCAAGAGCGAGCTCGAGCTGCACAGCAAAGACTTCCGCGGCTACGAGCGCCCCAAGGGCTTTGCGCTCATTACCGACGATTTTACGGTAGAAAACGGCATGTTGACGCCGAAGATGAGCGTGCGCCGAAACCAAGTGCTCAAGCGCTACCAGGCCACGTTCGACAAGCTGTACGCCTGAGCCCAGCACTACTTCTTGGCCGCGGCGACGCTGGCGGGCTGGGACAGCTCGACCGGTAGCGGCAGCTTCAGCCAACTTTGGAAGGTCGTCTCCAGCGGGCAGCTGGCGGCGTCTCCGCACAGCGCCGCGTGCTTGCTGGTGAGCTCGGCCGCAATGACGTCGCTGGCCACACCGTAGGCGCGCGCGCAAACCAGGTTCTTGGCGGTTTGCGCGGCGTTCAAGCCGCCACCAGCCTCGACGACCACGCTTGCCGGCTTGCTCTGACAAGCGGCGCGTTTCAGCGCGTTGCGGGTGGCGTCGTCGTGATCGCTGAAGCCGCCGTCAGGCGCGCTGTGCCAATACAGCTTCGGACCGGTCAGGCGCGCCGGGCAGGCTTTGAGCCCGCAATCTTCGCCCAAGTACGCAACGAACGCGCCGTAAGTGCCGAAATCGGGCCGCATGTCGAAGTCCAGCTGCTCGATGCCGACGCCGCCGCCCACCGCCGGCGCCTTCGCGTACGGCTGAACGCCCGCGTCATTGAACGACCAGATCACCGGCGGGTACGTCGGCGTGGCGCCGCCCGTCGCTTTGAGCTCGTACGGCACGATCAGCTCGTCTCGGCCATCGTCGTCGTAGTCGTACACTTGCAGGGCCGAGACTTCGAAGCCGCCCGGCGCGACGTCCAGGGTGCCGAAGCTCTGCGACTTGCGCGCGCCTTCGACGTCGACGCGCGCTACCTCGAGCTCGAGGTGATGCAGCCGCTGCGCTCCTTCGCCCTTGCCCGACACCGACTTCAGAGCCAAGGCCCAAGAGCCCAAGCCGCCCGGTTGGCACACGCCAAAACGCGGCAATTTCGCGGCCTCGGTGGTGGTCAGGCGCGCTTCGCCCTCCAGCTTTTGCGCCGCGCTGACCGCGGCCTTGGTTTCGTCGAGTAGCTGCTGGCAGGCGCGCCGGTGCGGAATACCAGCCGCCGCCCATTCCAGCGTCGCCTTGGGGCCGGTGACGTGCAGCGTGTAGCTGGTGTCAGTCCATTCGATGTTCACGTCCCGCTGCTCGCTGCCCGCGTACGGCACGACAATGGTCAGCTCGCCTTGTTCGTTCGGCGTGAGCTCCTCGCCGTTGGCGGCTTCGGCGTCGGGGGCCTCGGCGCCAGGCTCCTGACCCGTGGGGTGGGGCCCGCCATCTCCGCCGTGCACGATCGCGCGCACCGGATGCCCACCGGTGCCGTTCTTCTTGCGACACAGCAGCTGTAGCCAGCCGTCCAAGCTCGTCGCTTCGCAGCCCAACCCCACCGCGGCGCCGATGGTCTCCTTCGTGCCGCCTTTGAACGAGGCAGGAGCGCCGCTCGGCGCGACCGGCGCTGCCGGGGCCGCGGGCGGGGTCGTTGCCGGCTCGACCGCGGCGGCCGCCCTTGGAGCGGACGCAACGACGGCGCTCGCCGCGCCGCTCGGCGCCTGACCGCTGCTCGCCGTCGTCGGCGTCCCCGGCGGCTCCGACTTGCTGCACGCCACCACACCACCCACCACCAACCAAATCCCAAGGTTCCTCATCGTGGCGCCACCCTTAGCAGGCGGCGTGCCAGCAGAATACGGCGGCAAAATCCGCTAATCCGCGCCAAGAAACGGGCGTTCCCGCCGGGCCGGTCGCGGTCGACGTGTCGCCTGGCCCGCGCCTCGTGTCCCGAGGGCCACTCGAGCTGCTCCGCCCGATATGGGCTTGCGTGACCCAAAAGAGAATATATAGTTCTCTTTTGAATGGTCCAAGTGCCCAAGCCCCACGTCCGCGAAGCCTTCGTGGCCGCCGCGGCGCAGACCTTCGCTGAGCTGGGCTTCGCCGCCACCACCATGGCCGACGTGGCCGAACGCGCCCACTCGTCGGTCGGCAACCTTTACAAATACTTCGCCAACAAGCAGCAGCTGTTCGACGCCGCCGTGCCCCCCGAGCTCGTGCAAGAGCTCACGCGGCGAACGCGCGCCCGCATCCGGGCTTTGGGCACCGCCAAAGACGTGCGCGAGCTCGAGGCCGGCGCTCGCTACCACGCGCTGGCCGGAGACTTGCTCGACTATTGCCTGGCAAACCGCGCCGCGGTGGTGGTGGTGCTGGCGCGGGCCGAAGGCACGGATTTCGCGCAATTTGGCGCCGATTTCGTCGAAATGCTCGGTGAGTGGGCGCTCGACTACGCCCGCGTCGCCTACCCGGCGTTGAAGGTAACTCGCGCGCTCCGCTTCGCGCTGCATCATGCGTACCGAAGCTTCGTCAGCGGCGTGGCCGAAGCGCTGCAGAGCTTTCCCGAGGAAGCCGAAGCTCGCGCCGTCATTTCACTTTTGACCTCCCAACACCAGGGAGGCCTCAAACGCCTATTCGAAACCGGAGGAGAACCCGATGCTCAGTCGCTCCACGCTGGAAAGCCGTCCGTCGGCGCAACGGCTGCTCGCGCGCGTGTTGGAAACCCCCGAGCTACCGGCGCAAATTCAAGCGCTGCCGGCGCCGGTGCTGGGAAAACTGATCGCGCACGTCGGGCTGGAAGACGCCGGTGAGCTGGTCGCGCTCGCCACCACCGAACAGCTAGCTTGCGTCTTCGACGAGGACTTGTGGCAGAGCCCGGAGGCTGGCCAAGACGAACGCTTCGATTCCGAGCGGTTCGTGCTTTGGCTTTCGATCTTGCTCGAGGCGGGCGACCGCGCGGTGGCCGAGCGCTTGGCCGAGCTACCGCAAGATTTGGTCACGCTGGCCTTTCACCGCCACGTGCTGGTTTTGACCGAGGACGCGCTGCGGGCAGAGCTGACCGCCGATGACGACGAAGCCGAAGCCGCCGAGAAAGCCTTCGAGAGTTGCTTGAGCGAAGAGCTGGACGAATACCAGCTGATCTGGCGCGGCGGCGACGGCTGGGACGACGTGCTGTCGGCGCTCTTGGCGTTCGACCGCGACCATCACGACTTGGCCGTCGACCTGTTGGAGCGCTGCGCGCAGCTCAGCCGTGAGTACATCGACGACAACGGCGGCTTGTACGAGGTGCTCAGCTCCGACGAGATGCTGGAGAGCGATCTAGCGGCCGAGCGCGAGACCCGGCGCGCGGAGCACGGCTACGTCGCCCCCAGCCAAGCGGCGGCGTTCTTGCGACTGGCGCGCAAGCCCGACGCAGCCGGCAGCTCACTGCCCGAGCGCGACCCTCTCACGCGCGCCTACTTTCGCGAGCTGTCCAGGTCGCAGGCGCCCACGCCGCACGCCGCGGCGTCTGCTTCGGCAGCAACGGGAGCTGCCACCGCAGCGGTCGGCGGTCGCTTGGCAGGATTGCTAGTCGCGTCCGGTATCACGCGCGAGGCCACGCCGCGGCTCCTGTCCAGCGCTACTGCGGCCAGCGATGTCTCGCTGCTCCAGAGCGCCCTTTCGCGATTGGCGGAGATCGCGCCCGCTGCAGCCAACGAGCGCAGCGAAGAGCTGGCCTACCTGAGCAACGTGCTGGTCGCCGGTTGCTCGGTCGAGGGCCGACGGCTGCGACCGCTCGAGGCCGTGGAACATGCCATCGCGGCCGTGAGCCTGGGACTGTGGTTGCTAGGCGGCGGCGCCGCCGAAAACCCCGCAGCGGCAGCCGAACAGCTGGCGCAGCATCCCTGCGACGCCCTCTTTCGCCTGGCATTCACGCGGGCCCTCGAACCCACCCTGCGCGCTAAGCCCAAAAACGCCGCCAAAGACCTGGCTCGAGTGCGAACGCTCCTCAAGACGATGAAGGTCTAGTACGCATCGCAGCCCTTCATGCCTTGGGCCCTGCTCAGTCTTACTTCGGCGCTCTTTCTCGGCTTTTACGACATCTGTCAAAAGCACGCCCTGCGTGGCAACGCGGTCGTGCCAGTGCTGTTCGGCAGTACATTGACCTGCGCCACGGTGTGGAGCGCGCTGCTGCTGCTGCAAGCCGTGCTGCCCGGCGTGCTGCCGCCGAGCCTGGTCGTGCCACCACTCGGCTGGCTCGGCCACCTCGAGCTGTTGCTCAAATCAGCGATCGTGGCCGCTTCTTGGTTGTGCACTTACCTGGCCGTCAAACATCTGCCCATCTCGCTGGCCGCGCCCATTCGCGCCACGAGCCCGCTCTGGACGCTGGCCGCGGCGCTGCTCTTGCTGGGCGAGCGCCCTTCGTGGCTGCAGCTGCTCGGTATTTCGACGACGCTGTTGTCGTTCTTCGGTTTGTCCGTGGTCGGCAGGCTGGAGGGCGTGCACTTTCACCGCGACCGCTGGGTCGGCTACATGATTTTGGGCACCCTGTTCGGCGCCGCCAGCGGCCTGTACGACAAGCTGTTGCTGGGCAAGCTCAAGCTGGGGCCGAGCACGGTCCAGGCGTGGTTCTCGATCTACCTTTTGCTGCTGTTCACGCCCTTGGCCTACATTTCATGGCTCAAACGCCGCAACGACGGTGAGCGTTTCACGTTCCGTTGGTCCATTCCGCTCCTGGCGCTGTGCTTGCTTTTGGCGGATTTCGCGTACTTTTCGGCGCTGCGCGAGCCGGCCGGCTTGATCTCACTAGTGGCGAGCATTCGCCGCGGCAGCACGTTGATCGCCTTCGCAGCAGGCGTGTTCGTATTCAAGGAGGCGAACGGTTGGAAGAAGCTGCCGCCGGTGCTCGGCATCGTGCTCGGCATCGTGCTGACCGTGCTCGGCTAGCCCCGCAAATGCGGCTCAGGCTTCCGTCGAGCGGAAGCGACGCGCGCCCCACAGCACGATACTGGCCAGCAGCGGGGCCAAGCAGCCGAGCACGATGAGCACGTAGTCGAGCAGCGTGCGAGCGCGCGGCAAGTTCCAGAGCGTGGCTTGCAGCAGGGTCAACAGCGCATCCAGCGACACCGCCACGGCCAGGGGCGTCAGCGAAGTCGTGCTGCGCTTGTACAAGAAGCGAAACAGACCCGCGGCCACCGCGACGTCGAACCCGACCCAGCTCCATTTGACCCAAGCGTGGTAAAACCACGGCTCCGCTGGCGCCAGGGCCAGCAGTAGCGTCCACGGCAGCAGCAAGACCGCCAGCGCTCGCACGACCACGATGGGACCGCGCGTCAGCGTGCGCCAGCCAAAGCTCCAGAAGCCCGTGCGCGTGAAGGCCCAGAGCGCGTCCAGCACCGAGCGCAGCGCGCCCTGCGTGGGCGGATATGCCAAAAAGATGCGCACCCACAGCTCCGGCTCGAGCTTGGCCTTGTACGAGCGCAAGCTTTTGAAGTCGTACAGAAAGCGGCCGCTGCTGCGAGCCGCGCGCAAGAGTGGAGAGACGTCACCGGCCAACGGCGCGAGCCCCAGCGTGAGCCAGCTCGAGCCTTGCTGTTTGGCCCAGCGCATCACCCCGTCGATCAGCAGCTCGGCGGTGCCGTTGGGCGCGGCCGGATCACGCACCAGATCTTCGATGAACCAGCCGGGCCGCGCCGACACCGGGACCACTCCGGCGACACCGATCACCCGCCCCGCCCGCTCCGCCACGAAGCAGCGACGATCTTCGGTGAAGCTGAAGAGCTCGAGCCGTACCAGGAAGTCCATCGGGGCCAGGCCGTGCCGCTGCTGCCAGCTCTCGGTCACCCGCGCGATGCCCTCGCGCGTCAGCCCCGCCTCCAGCTCGGCCGCCGTTACTTCACGCACGCTGACGCCTTTGGCGCGCGCCCGCCGCAGCTGCTCGCGCAAGCTGCGACGCCGCTTCAAGATCTCGTCCCACTTTTGCGGATCCCAAATCGGCTGCTCGCCGATGCCGAGCGAACGAAGCTCCGAACCGGCCAAGTCCAGCAAACGCTGCTCGACCGCAAACAAGCACGCCCGCCGGCCCGCGGCGCGCGCAGCGGCCAAGAATTTCCGTAAAATCTGCGCAACTTGCGGCTCGGGAGCAATCGGCGCACCGGCCACGACCCAGGCTCGGCCCGAATCGAAGTAGGCGACGAAGCCGTCCGCGTCGAAGAAGTAGCGATAGCCTTCCTCGAGCGTTTGAAACGAGGTCGCGTTCCAGCCGTGCCGGCGCACCAGCTCGAGCGCTCGCTCGCGCTCAGCCGCCGACGCCACGACGCTCAGCTCCGCTTTTCGGCGTCGCGACTCGGCCGACCAGGGCCGAGTCGCTTCCGACGCTCGCGGCGGCTACTTCTTCTTGCTGCCGCCGCATTGACCCGCCGCGCAGCCACCCGGCGAGCAGGATTTTTCGGCTTCCGCGCCTTTGCCCTGCGCCGACGGCACCTCTTTTGCCGCAACCGCGGGCGCAGCCGGCGCGCTGGCAGAAGTGGCGGCGGCGGTGGAGGCGGCCGGCTCGGGCGCGACGCCGGGAGCTTTGTCGCACCCGAGGACGGTCAAGCCCGACAACACGCTGAAGATGGCCTCACGCGAAAGGGGCGACATGCGGGCGAGAGCGTGACACCGGCGCTGGAGCTTTTCAAGGCGCCTTACAGCGCCAGCACCGAGCCGCCCGACGGCCCCAAATCGACGCTGGCGGCTCCAAGTTGCTGCCACCGCGCGAGCTCGGCTGAAGGAAGCCACACGTAGCCACCCCGCGCGTGGTCGACCGGCACCACCTGCGCTTCTATCTCGCCCAAACGCCGGCCGGCGTGGTCGAGCAAGTCGAGCTTGGCGCGGCGAGAGGTGGCGCCGCGACGCCGCTCCCCCAGCCAACGGCTCTCTCCGCGTCGACCGACGCGCGCCAAACGAAACAGCGCGGGCGGCGCCAACGCCAGCGCGCGGAAGCTCTCGCTGGCGATGAAATCCAGGCGTTCGAAGATGCCGCGGTAGGTGTAGTCGGAGATCCAAACCGGGGTGCAGTAGCTCATCACGTCTTTGGCGGGCTTGGGCTTGATCAACTTCATCGCGTCGAAGTCGAAGCCGTAGATACCGCCGAGCGTGGCGTTGGCGTAGGGGTACTCGGAGTCCAGGTCGGATGGGTCCGTGATGCCGCATGGCGCGTGCTCGCGGCCCAGCGCGTGCCCGAGCTCGTGGGCCACCGTATCCCAGGCGTCCTTCGTGCCCGAGCCGTCTTGGAACACGGTGATGCCGATGGAGCCGCGCGAGTCGACGTCCGTGTCCTCGGCCACCGTCGAATAGCCCAAGATGCAGTCACTGGCGCAGTAGTTAGCGAAGGTGTCGTCGGGCGCCATCGCGCCGTAGTAGAAGACGTCGTGGGCGGGAGCGGCGTCGGCGCGCAGCTGGTAGATGCGATCGAGCGCGTTGTCCCAGCCGTCACCGTCGCCGTTGACGACGTAGGGCAACGTGACCGGTGCCGCCACCGAGACGTGAACGTCAATCGACGGATAGAGGGCCAGCAGGCGCCGGCGGAGCCCGCTCAGCTCAGCCTCGCCCGTCAACGGCGCGTGACCGTTGGCCACGAACGGCACCAGCACGAGCTCGAACGCGGGTAGCGCCTTGGCGCCGAGCGGGACGTAGCCATCTTCGGGAAAGCGGGCGAGCGGCGTGGTGTCGGCCTCCAGCACGCGGACGCGATAGGTGCTGTTGGGGCTCAGGTCGTTGCCGTTCACGTCGAAGACGAAGGTGCTCGCCAGATCGTCTTGCAGCGAGCTTTTCGTCACCATGCGTTCGCTCACCAACGTGCGGGTGAGCTGAGGAGTCTTCAAATCGAGCACTCCAATCAACGAACGATTCACGAAGCCGGGCTCGACGTCGAAGAGGGCGCGAACCAGCGCGCGTTTGCCGGCCACCAGCGGCGCCGGCCGGTCCTCGGCAACGACCTCACTGCCCGCCTGCATCAACGGGAGCTCGTGGGTTTGGTAGATGGAGACGGCGCGAAGCGACAGGGCGGGTGCAGCCGGCACAGGCTCGCCGCCGACGCCGCCTTCGGCTGCCGACGATGGCTCTCCCGCACCTCCCGGAGGTGAGCCACCTTCGAGCGCGCCCCCGCCGCTGAGGCTCGGCACTCCACCCTCGCCGGGCACCCCGCCGCTCGGCGCCCCGCCCTCGTTCGGCGACTCGCCAGCGATGGCTGCGTCGCCCGCGCTCGTCATGCGCGGAGACTGCGACGTCGATTTGCCGCAGCCCGCGCTCACCGAGAGCATCGTGATGACGCTCAGCGCGAGCTTTCCCCAGCCGCCTGCCGCACGAGAAGCCAAGGCTGCACCATAGCACGCGACAAAATGCCAGCGGCGGCGCCGCTTTCGCGAACGCCGCCGCCAGGCGTGTCGAATCAGCCGCTCGACGTCACTTCATAACGGGCGGCTTCGCGGGAGCGGCCGGAGCCGCGGGCGTGGCGGGCGCCTTGGGCGCGGCCGGTGCGGCCGCGGGCGCCTTCGCGTCCTTGGGCGCAGCCGGCGCAGCCGGAGCCGCCGGTGCGGCGGCGGGCGCCTTCGCGTCCTTCGGTGCCGCAGGAGCGGCCGGTGCGGCCGGTGCCGTCGGCGCCTTCGCGTCCTTCGGTGCCACGGGAGCCGCCGGTGCGCCCGGCGTCTTGGGCGCGCCAGCCGCCGGACCCGTCGCCGCGGGCGTGGCCGGGGCTTTGGCGTCCTTCGCGGCAGGAGCAGCCGTTGCCGGCGTCGCCGCGGCCTTGGGATCCTTGCCCGGCGCGGGCTTGGCCGCCTTGGGCGGCGGCAACAGACCAAGCTGTCCCGCGAACGCCATGCCGTTCGAGAAGAGCCAGTTGCTCTTCACCTTACCGCCGGCGACTTTCGTCACCATGTAGTACTCGACGTTGACGGCCTTGCCCGTCTTCTTGAGCTTCATGCTCGGCATGTCGCCGGTGTTGGTGCCGCTGAAGCGTCCGGTCGAGATCACGTAGTCGCCGGCCGCCCACGCCGCGGTCTGATCGATCTTCGCATCCGGAAAGCCCTTCAGCATTTCCTCGTTCGACTTGGACACTTCCTTCTTGCCGACGCGATCGGCGGGAGACGACAGATCGGAGAACGTGACGTCGTCGGTGAGCGTCGCGGCCAACGCGGCGGCGTCATGCTTGTTGAACGCGCCGGTGTAGGCCCCGAGCACGGCCAGGTTCGCCTTTTCGGCTTCGCTGCCGCTGCTGATCAAGGACGGCTTTTCGGCCCAACCTTGCTCGAGCGGCTTGCGCGCCGGCATCGGGCTCAAGCCCAGCTGGCTCATGAACGTGCCGCCGTCGTACATGAAGCGCTCTTTCGCCACCAAGCGGCCATCGGGCGTCGTCTGCACGTGCTGCACCGCCAAGTAGCCAATCTTCTTGTTGGTCGCCGGGATCTCGCCTTGCGGACCCGGCAGCGGCCCCTTGTGGGTGCCCTTCAGCAACACGACCGACAAGATGTCGTTGCCGCTGACGATGGTGAGCTCGCTCTCGCCCACCAGATCGGGGAACGCCGTCGCAAACACCTTGGCATTCTTGTCGATAACGTTTGCCCGCCCGACCAGAGCCGGCATGCCCATGTCGACCTGCTCGCTACTGGCGTTTTCGGCGTAGCAACCGGGGAACTTGTTCCAATCCTTGGCGTTGAACAGCGTCCAACAGTCCTTGAACCATTTGGCGCGTTCGTCGGCCGTGGCCGGCGGCGGCGCGACGGGCTTGGGCGCCTCAGCAGGCGCGGCGGGCGGCGGCGGCGCCGCGGCGGCGACCGGCTGCGCGGGCGGCGGGGCCGCGAGCGGCGCGGCGGCAGGCTCTTGCTGCTGACAGGCGCCGAGGCCGACGAGGGCGAGACCGATCAATCCAATGCTGTGCTTCATGGAGATTCCCCTTTTGAGCAAAGGTGTGCGCAGGCGTGAAATCCACGCTTTCTAGGCCCTCGGGGTTTTACACCCAAGTCAAAAGGCACCGAAAGGCAAAACAGCCTCGGTCCTCCCGCCGGAGCCGTGACACAGGGTCGCTGGAGACCCCGTTCCGGCGGGGATTTGGCTGCGGCGGCGGGTTCTTGACAAAACCGATGTGCCAATGACAAAACACATCGAGTGAAGCTCTCGAACAAGGGTCGTTATGCGGTTCGCGCCCTGTTCGATATCGCTTTTTACAACGATGGCCGGCCCACCCAGGTCAAGGACATCGCGGAACGTCAGAATATTCCACCGCGGTTCCTGGAGCAGATCTTCCAAGACCTGAAGCGCGGCGGCATCGTCGGTTCCAAGCGCGGGCCGCAAGGTGGCTATTCGCTCACGCGCAAGGCCGCCGAGATTCGCCTCGGGGACGTGGTGCGCGCGCTCGAAGGTCCGATTCAGCTCGGCGATCGCGAGACGCAGGGCCGCAAAGCTCAAGCCGCCAGCGACGCCAAGCGCGTCACCGAGCTCGTGTTTCGCGATCTGTCGGCGAGCGTCGAAGCTTGTTTCGACGCCGTCAGCATCAGTGACATCTGCGCGCGCGCCGAAGAGTTCGGCATGCGTCGCCCCTCTTCCCAACGCTACGTTTACGTGATCTGAGCCTCCGCCGCTGGCCACTGCCGAGTCCTTGCTGATGACCGATACGCAAAAGCTCCCGCCCTTGCCCGATCGACCGCTGATCTACTCGCGGATCATCGATCTCATCACCGACACGCCCCTGGTCGAGATCCGCCGCATGGGCACCGAAGAGCCGCGCGGCCGGGTCTTCGGCAAGCTCGAGGCCATGAACCCGGGCGGCTCCGTGAAAGATCGCATCTGCCTGGCGATGATCGAGCAAGCCGAGGAAGATGGCCGCTTGCGGCCGGGCGGCGTCGTGATCGAGCCGACCAGCGGCAACACCGGCATCGGGTTGGCGCTCGTCTCGGCGCAACGCGGCTACCGCTGCATCTTGACCATGCCCGAGAGCATGAGCCTCGAGCGCCGGCAGCTGCTGCAGTCCTACGGGGCCGAGCTGGTGTTGACCCCCGAAGCCGACCAGATGGACGGCGCCATCGCCAAAGCCAAGGAGCTCGCGGCCACCACGCCCGGCTCGTTCATGCCGCAGCAGTTCGAGAACCAACAGAATCCCGAGGTGCACTCGCGCACCACCGTGGCCGAGATCTTCCATGCGCTCGACGGCGAGTCGCTCGACGGTTTCGTGGCCGCGGTCGGCACCGGCGGCACCATCAGCGGCGTCGGGCGAGTGCTGCGGCAACGCGCGCCGGGCTGCCGCATCGTGGCGGTCGAGCCGGAGACGTGCGCGACCATCTCGCGCGGCGAGCGCGGGCCGAGCAAGATCCAGGGCATCGCCGCCGGCTTCGTGCCCAAGAACTACGACCCGAGCGTGCCGCACGAGGTGCGCACCATCTCCGACGAGCGCGCCTACAAGACCAAGCGCGAGCTGGCGCGGCGCGAGGGCTTGCTGACCGGCATCAGCGCCGGCGCCAACGTCGCCATCGCGCTCGACTTGGCGCGTGAGCTGGGCCCCGGCAAGAACGTCGTGACGATCTTGTGCGACACGGGCGAGCGCTATTTCAGCCTGGACGAGTATTTCAAATCCGAGGCCGAAGCCGCCAAACCGCATGGCTGAAGCGCACCGCCCTCCACGCGTGTTGGTCGTCGGCCTGGGCGGCTTGGGCTGCCCTGCGGCCGCGATCTTGGCGCGCGTTCCGGAGGTCGAGCTGTGGTTGTGCGACGACGACGTCGTCGACGAGACCAACTTGCACCGGCAGATCTTGTATCGCGATAGCGACGTTGGGCGCGACAAGCTCGAAGCCGCCCGGGAAATTTTGATCGCGTCGGGCGCAGATCCAGCGCGCCTCGTGCCAGTGCGTTCGCGCCTTTTGCCCGAGAACGCGCGCAGCTTGCTGCGGCAAGTCGATTTGGTGCTGGAGGGGTCCGACAACTTCGCCACCAAGTTCTTGGCCGCCGACGCCGCGCACCTCGAAGCAAAGCCGGTCGTGCATGGCGCGGCGGTGCGCTGGGTCGGCACCGCCTGGGCGGTTTCGCCCACCGGCGCGCCTTGCTACCGCTGCCTGTTCGAAGACGTGCCGCCTGGCGCGCAGCAAGGTTGCTCGGAGGCGGGCGTCATGGGCCCCGTCGTCGGTTTGTGCGGCGCGCTCTTGGCTGATCTCGCCCTGCGCGTGCTGGGGGGGGATGCGTCTGCCTTCGGCTCGCTCTACACCTACGACGGCCAGCGCGACCAGCTACGCCAAGTTTCAGCCGCTCGCCGCCCTGGCTGCCCGTTGTGCGGCAGCTCCCCCACTATCGTCGAAATCGAAGAATTGCGGTACACAGCGCCGAGCTGCGCCGCCTGAAAAGCCCCCGAATCATAGCCAACCCTGCCCCCTGAAATCCCCATGATCACCGTAAGAATCCCCACCCCCCTCCGTTCCCTCACCGGCGGCGAAGAACAAGTCCAAGCCCCGGGCGAAACCGTCAAAGCAGTCATCGAGACGCTCGAGCAAAAGCACCCCGGTCTCCGCGACCGCCTGCTGGACGACAAAGGCGTGCGTCGTTTCGTCAACATCTACGTCGGCGACGAAGACATTCGCTTCCTCGACGGCCTCGAGACCAAGCTCAAGTCCGGTGACGAGATCAGCATCGTTCCTGCCATTGCCGGCGGCTGATGGACCGCTACGCCCGCCAGCGCCTCCTCGCGACCGTCGGTGATCGCGGACAAGAGCGAATCCTTCGGTCGACGTTCGTCGTCCAAAGCGCGTCGCCTTGGGCCGCCCACGTCGAGCGCGAGTACCTGACGCGCGCGGGCGCCCAGCCCGTTGCCGAAGCCACCGCCAGCACGCCTTCCCCCCAGTTTGCGCACGCGGCGGTGTTTCGGCACCCAGAGGCGCGCGACTTCGCGGAAGGCGCCTGGCGCGCGCTCGCTCAACTCAAAAGCATTTTGGAGCAAAGCTCGTGACAGCGATTCCGCGCCTCGCCCGCTCGCGGCGGCTTTCGTCGATCATCGACGCCGTCGGCAACACCCCGCTCATTCGCCTCGAAAAAGTGGCTAGAACGGCGCCCAGCGTCGAGGTCTACGTCAAGCTCGAGTACATGAACCCGGGTGGCTCCGTGAAGGACCGCCCCGCGCTGCGTATGATGCAGGACGCCATCGCCGACGGTCGACTGACCTCGGACAAGATCCTGATCGATTCGACCAGCGGCAACACCGGCGTCGCCTACTCGCTGGTGGGCGCGGCTCTTGGCTACCGCGTGCAGCTGGTGATGCCGCGCAACGTGACCAAGGCGCGCAAAGACATCACCCAAGCCTTCGGCACCGAGCTCATCTTCAGCGATCCGATGGAAGGGTCCGACGGCGCCATTCGCTTGGTGCGGAAGATCGTCGAAGAGAACCCGGACAAGTACTTCTACCCGGACCAATACTCCAACCCGAGCAACCCGCTCGCCCACTACCACGGCACCGGCGTCGAGATTTTGAACGCGCTCGGCGATCGCATCACCCACTTCGTGACGTCGCTCGGCACGAGCGGCACCATGATGGGCACCACCCGGCGCCTGCACGAGCACACGCGCCCCGTCTACTGCGTCGCGGCCGAGCCGGCCGAAGCGTTGCACGGCCTGGAAGGCTTGAAGCACATGGCCTCCAGCATCGTGCCCAAAATCTACGATCCGAATCTGCCGGACGAGATCATGCCCATCGCCACCGAAGACGGCTGGGACATGTCCGACCGGGTCGCGGCCGAAGAGGGCTTGCCTATCGGACATTCGACCGGCGCCAACATCTTCGCCGCCGTGAAGATCGCAGAAAAACTGCACAAAGAGCAGGGTGGCGGCTGTGTCGTCACCATCGCCTGCGATCGCAGCGACCGCTACTTCTCCCCCATCAAGTGGGAAAAACGCTACATCTGGTGAGCCCCATGCAAACTCATCCTCAACCTCACCTGGCAGCCGCCCGCTTGCCAAGCCTGGCTTCTGGCGAGGCTTTGGCGAGGACCGGAGCGGAGCGTACGTGGGTACGTGAGCACCGGACCGGAGCCAAAACGAAGCCAGAAGCCAGGATCGGCGAGCGTGCTCGCCCGTGGAGACGAGAACGATGATGCAAAGCCCTTGGATTGAAGGCAACGTCGCGATTCCGGAGAGTGTTCTGGCCGTCGTCGAAGAAGCCGGTCGCGCTGCCTACGCCCGCAACGAAGAGGCGTGCGGATACCTGGAAGGTCCCGCCGCCGATCCGCTCGCCACCGATCGCGCCGTCGAGCTGGAGAACCTGGCCAACAAGTATCACCTGGCCGACCCCGAAGGTCACCCGCGCACCGGACACGACTACTTCAAGATCAACGCGCTGAAGTTCGAGCGCGCTATTCGTCAGGGCATCGAGAACGGCCGCCCGGTGAAGGTGTTCTTTCATTCGCACCTGGACTGCGGCGCCTATTTCAGCGCCGAGGACGCCGCCAGCATGACCATGGGCGGCACCGGCGCTCCTTCGTTCGAGCTGTCGTACCTGGTGACGGCGGTCGACGAAGGCAAAGTCACCGCCCACAAGCTGTTCGTGTGGAGCGCGGCCTCCAAGAGCTTCGTGGAGGCGCCGTTCCGTCGCGTCCCCGGCTGACACGGCGGGCGCTTGCCAGCCAGTCGCGGCGGCGCTGCTGGCCGCTGGGGCTGGCGCTTTTCTGTATGCTTTTGGCCGGTCCGGCGCAGGCCGACCTCGGCCGAGATTTGACGCGCGTCCAGGCCGCGTTCGCAGGCCAGGCGCGCTCGGAGCGGTTGCGCTTCCGCTTCATGGAGCGTGGGGAAGTGACGCCGATCGTGCTGCCGCCCTGGGCGCTCGGTAGCGCAGGCGGTGAATGCACGACCTTGATCCTGCTGGCGCCAGTGTCGACGCAACTGGTGATCCACGTGCACCCCTGGCAGGGGCTGCAGCACACGTTCGCTAGCGCGGCCGGAGCTTTTCAGCTCACTCGCTGCGGCAAAGAGCGGGTGAGTCTGCTGCAGGTCTTGGTCGAGATGCGCTCGCCGCGCGC
>JBEQSW010000620.1:0-22006 GCA_040348565.1 Myxococcales bacterium
GCAATCGTGGGCGTCTCGTCGACCGCGGGCGTTGCTGTCGCCGGAACCCCTCGGGACTGGCCGCTCGGCGCCGCCACCGCGCTCGGCGCCGCCACCGCGCTCGGCGCCCAGATTTGCGACGCCGCACCCGCTCCCGCCAAGCCAACGACGAAGCCGAGCAGCAGCCACTTCGACACCAGCGACAGGCCGAGGCGGAGCGAGCCCGTCGCGATCGGCAGTGGCGCTACGTGCTGCGCGACGTCCGTCAGCAGGCGCGAGAGCCCGCGCTCCAAGCCATCGTTCGGCGGCCGAACGGCGCGCTCGGCGTCGAACAGCCGGGACAAGTCATCGGCGGTCGTCATTTGTTCCACCTTTCGTCGCGAACGCGCTCACGCTCGATGAGGCGAGCCAATTGGGCCCGGGCCGCGCGCAGTCGAGAATCGACCGTTCCCGCCGGCACGCCGAGGGATTCCGCGATCGCGGCCGACGTGAACCCTTCGAGCTCGGCCAAGATCAACACCACCCGCTGCGCGTCGGGCAACAGGCTCAACAAGTGGCGAAGGTACTGGGCGGCCTCGTTTTCGTCGGCCGCGTTCGCCACGGGAGACCCCACCTCACGCGCGAAGCGCTCCGTTTGCTGCTGTTGGCGCGCGCGATCACGGCGCAGCCGCTGCACGACCCGAAAGGTGATGGCAAACAACCAGGTCTGGGGGCTCGAGCGCCCTTCGAACTCCGCCAACCGCCGGGTCGCCACCAAGAACACCTCGTGAACGGCGTCGTCGACCCAATCGTCGCCGGCTCCGAGGCGCCGGGCGTTCCGCCACACGAACGCGTAGTTCTGGCGGTAAAGTGCCTCCGCCGATAGGAGCAGGCTGGGCTCCACCGGTTTGGCCTCGACTCGTGCAGAACTTGCCACCTTTCCTTAGTTCCTCGTTGCCCGCCGATTCATTTGCCGATTGTGGCGCGCCTTGCCTAGAGGCCGTAGCTCACGCCGAAAAACGCCAGCACGGCCGGTTGACCCGGGGTGAACGCCTCGGTCTCGACCCCCGCCAGGGAAGCCCCAAAAGGCGGCCGAAGCACCGCCCAAGAAAAGCCTAGGCCGACGAACGGCGCCGGCTCCACGTGCGAGTACGCAGCTAGCACGCTGGCTTCCAAGGCTCCGAACACTGCGTGCCGAGTGTGGGCGTGGTTCACGCCCTGGCCAGAGCCGCTCATGTCGCCCAGGTTGAGGCCAAAGCAGCCCAGAATGGACCATTGGTCGTGCCGTGGCACCACGCAGCCATGCAGCCCGACCGTAGCCAGCGAAAGCTCGATGCTCAGCGGTCCGCCCTGGATGTCGACCGACCCAGGTAGCCAGTAGCGGCCCAGCAAGCGCACGTGCAGCCGATCGAAACGGGCGCCCGCCTCCGCCGCCAAGCCAGCGTTGACGCCCGGTAGGACCCCGCCGCCGACGAACGCCGCCAAGCCGAGGCTGACCCGCCGCAGGGGGCTGATTGCCGGTGCCACGCGTGGCGGCGGAGCCACAGGACATACTTGTTGAGCCGTCGGCGGATTGGGCTTCGCCTCCGGCAGTGGAACCGCCGCCGACGCCGGAGCGCTGTCGATCGCGTCGCCTGCTTCTTGGCGCGCGCGTACCCGCTCCGGATCGATGGCCAACGCGGCCAAGAGCGCGGCCGCCTCCATCAACTTACGGCAATCGGGGTGGTCGAGGAAGCGCTCTTGCGTGCCCTGGGGGCTTGCAAACTCCAGCTTGGCGGAAAATCCGTCGGCGCTCGCTTGCACGTTCACGCTGACCGCTAGCTCTTGCTCGCGCGCTTCTGACAGCGGCTGCCCCAAGAGTCCTTCGACCGCGCCGACGAGCTGCGCGTCGTCAGGGCATTCGTTGGGCGCATCCCAGCGCAGCGAGATGTGATTGCGCGGTTCGGACGTCTGCTCTTGCGCCTGCGCCGCGGCGGCGTTGAGCAACCCGAACGTCACGAGCAGAAGCGCCGACCGTCGATACATCTGGGCGGGGAGACTAGCCGTTCAGCGTCATTTGGCTAGCCTGCGCCGCAACGGATCGGAAGCACGCTCTAGCCATGGCTCGTCACCTACGGTTAGTTCCCGGAGGAATCGGCTTTCATTTGCCGATCTTCGAAAAAAGACGAACACGAGCCCCTGCCTCAATCGTGCATCGCGTCGTCGCTACGAGCCCATAGTTGAACGGTGCTGCGATTCGCCAACAGGGTGAAATTGCGCAACGCGCGCGGCGCTTTGCCACCGCAGCCGGGGTCGAAGACGACGTAGCGAACCGTGTGCAGCTGCGCTTCTAGCCCACTCGGGTCCGCCAGGGGTTGCTCGGGTTTCGGAAACTTCTTCGGGTTGGCCGAGATGATGTCCGGAAAGTTCATGCTCGAGAGCGAGTACACGCCTTGACGGTAGCCACCCTGGCAACCGAGGTAGGCGACTTGGGCGGAGCGCAAATCGAGATCTGCGCCCCCCTGAAGGGGAGCGAGATTGAAGCTGCCGAAAGATTGCGCCGTGCCCAGGTGCCCCCGCAAAAAGTCGAAGAACACGAAATCGCCGGCGTAGCCCGACCAACCGAGGCTTTGGCGCGGCACCCAAACGACGTGAGTCACGCCGGCCGAGCGCAGCATGCGCTCCACGGCACCGAACGAAGGCTGCGCGCCGTAGTCGAAGCGGCCCGTGGTGTGCGCAAAATCCTGCAACGTCATCACGCGCAGGCCCAGGCTCATGTGGTGTTCGTGCAGCAGGACCCGCGCCGAGCGAGGATCCAATGATTTTCCGATTTTCTGGTACGGCTCGAACACGTCCAGGCGGCCCTCGACCTGGCCGCGGTATCCGCTCGAAGCAAGCTCGATTGCCAACGCGGTGGGCGGGCGCCCCAACATGGCGTGCCCCGGCAGGAACGGAACGTCGGCGCCCCAAGCCAGCTGCAGCAAGATCAACAGGGCCACCGGAAGCTTGGCCCAAGCGCTGGAGCGCCAAGCCAGCGCCAACGTGGCGGCGGTGGCCGCCGCCATCCACGGCAACAAGACCTGCAGATAGCGGTCCTGGTGCATGCCCCAGTACCACAGGAAAAGCCCGACATAACAGGCCAGAAACCCGACCCACAAGCGGCGCGTGCGCCCTCGCACGAACGGCAACGCCAGACCCGAAAGGGAAAACAGAAAGCCGAACACCGGCACGTCGCGATGAAACGCTGGCCAGTCGTGCACCTCGAACGCGAAGAACGGGACGGCGTGGATGGTTTCGTCGAGCCGATGCTTCAAGCTGCCGTGCGGCGCCCACTCGTGCGTCGCCGAAAACAGCTCGAAGATGCGGCGGTTGTAGTCGCCCCAGGGCTGATGCTTGAAGATGCCGGCCGCGTAGGGATAAAGCGGATTGCCGTAGAAGACCCAGTTTTTGGCCCAATGCGGCGCGGTCAGCAGCAGCACTGCCAGCAAGCCCCACGCCGGCGGAACCAGCCAGTCCAGTGGCCGCTGCCTGCGGGACTTCCATATTCCCCACAACGCCCGCAGGACTAGCGCCAGCGCCGGCACCGCGAACAACGCGGCGACGCTGTATTTGGTCAGCGTGCAACCTGCGATCATCGTGGCCAAGAGCAGCCAGTTCGGCGTGCGCCAGCTCTTGAACGCGACGAGCGCGGTGAGCGCCAGCGGAGCCGCGAAAAATGCTGCGGTGTGATCCGCGCCCAGGTGCAACCCCGAGTCGTACAGAAACAGCCCCGGAAACAGGAATACGCTGCTCCAAGCCGTGAGCGATGCCGGGCGTACCAGGCGCCTCGTCAGCAGGCCAACACCAGCCAGAATGCCGCAAAACAGCAAAAACACCATGTGCGCGCACAGCTCGACCTTGTCGAAGAGCTCTGGCGCGGGCGACAAGAACGCCCAGGTGTAAAGGACGCTCGTCAGCTGAGGATAGGCGTTGACGTAGGACCAGTCGGTGTAACGCAGAATGCGACCGGTCGCGGCGTACTGCTCGGCAACGCTGAGGTGATACCAGCGAGCGTCGTACGAGACTTGCTCGGGGTGGATGATCTGCGAATAGAGCACGACGAGCGAGACCAGCCCCAAGCCAATCGCTGCCAGGTGCGGAACGGACAAGGCTACGCGCGGCATTCGATGGGCCACGCGCCGCAGGCGTCGCAGGCGTCGGAATTGACGAAACCCGGCGCGCGAGCCCCAGCCGATCAGTGCCAGCGGCCAGGCGAAGAACACGGCGCGATGGAACAGCCCCAGCATGCCGAGCACGAACATGCCCAAGAAGAACAGGACGGTACCGACCGCCTGCGCCAACAGGACTCGCTCGGACCAACGGAAGTCACGCCCCAGGCGCGAAACGATGGGCAAACCACCCAGCTGACACGACAACGCAAAGAACGCGGCCCCACCCCAATAGGCCAAGTAACGCCAGACGAGCCACGATTTGATTGGGTAAAAATGCTCGACGCGCGCTGCGAGCCAATAGCTTCCGAGCAGCAACGAGGCAACCAGCAGCGCCGTGCGGGCCACCGCCAGCACTCGAACCACCCGGGGATGCCGCAAGAACGTGCGTAGCTTGGACCACATGGTAGGCGCTCGCTAGCTCACATCGGCCTACGAAAGACGCCCAGCAGGGAGGTGCCCCAGGGGAAATGCATCATCCGCGAGAGTGGAGTTTCGAGCGAAAAGATCCCGGACAAGAGGCCATTTATCGGCGCGGCCGGCACGGCGTGGGTCTTCTCGATCAGCGCCCATTGCGCGTCGGCGTCGAGATCCTCGAGGCGCGGTTGCTTCAACTTCCGGCTCACTATTAAGAGCGGGCTCAGCAGAAACATGAAATACCGAGTATCGAGCGTGACCAGCCCGGCTTGCTCGGCGGCGGCCTGCAACTGGACCGCGCTGTAGCGCCGCTTGTGCTTGACGACCTCGTCGTTCCAGCTCCAAAAAGACTGCAGCGCCGGGACCGTCACGAACAGCAAGCCTCCTGGAGCCAACGCCTCGCGCGCGTTGCGCAGGGCGGCGACGTCGTCGTCGATGTGCTCCACTACGTCGAGCAAGAACGCGACGTCCCAGTCGGCTCGGAAGCCCAGATTCAATAGATCTATCTGGAAGCAGCTGACCTGACCCGAAACGAGGTCGCGAGCGGCGCGCAACGCAACCGGCGAAGAGTCCCCCAGCGCCACCTGCCCCCCAGGAAAAAGCTCGCGCCGCTGCAAGTAGTCGACCCAGCCACCACACCCCGCGCCCAAGTCGATCACCCGCGCGCGGGTGCGCGCTCGAACGTCGAGCTGCCTTTGGACCGCCGCCTCCAAAAAGCGGTGCCGACCGCGATGCCAGAAATGGCGCCGCTGCATGTCGGCGAGGACAGCGTAGCCGCGCGTGTCATACTGCTCGCCGTCGTGAACGACCGGCTGGCCGCGCGTAAAGATGCCGTCCATCAACGAATAACCGCCAAACTCTGTCGCTTTCTTCACACTTTGCTCGAGTTGCTCGCGGCTTTCGGCCATGGAAGGCTGCGGGACCCTAACGCAAGCGGGACCCACCAGCAAATGCAACCCTACGAAATTCGGCCGCCGGGGGCGCCCCCGTTCTTCTCCGTCGTGGTGCCGGTCTTCAACGAAGAAGGCAACGTCGAGGAGCTGTACCGGCGCCTGGTCGCCACCCTGGAGTCACTCCAGCGCTCGTTCGAGATCGTCTTCGTCGACGACGGCAGCCGCGACGGCTCGTACGCCGCGATCGAGCGGCTGTTTCGCGGTGACTCGCGTGTGCGCGCCGTACGCTTCTCGCGCAACTTTGGGCACCACCTTGCCATCACGGCAGGATTGGACGCCGCGCGGGGCGAGGCAGTCGTGCTGATGGACTCGGATCTGGAAGATCGGCCGGAAGTGATCCCCGATTTGTTCGCCAAACTGGAAGAGGGCTACGACGTCGTCTACGGCGTGCGCAAGGGCCGCACCCACTCGCTGTTCAAGCGAGTCACGTCCCAAGTGTTCGTCGCGCTTCTCAATCGCATCGTCGACGGCGAACAGCAGCTCAACACCAGCATCCTGCGCATCGCGAGGCGGCCGGTGGTCGACGCCGTGGCTGCTTGCCGTGAGCAGCACCGCTTCATACTCGGCCTGTTCAGCTGGGTGGGCTTTCGACAGACGGGCATCGAGGTCGAGCACGGGCAACGCTTCGCCGGTACTACCAAGTACTCGCTGTACAAGATGATCCGGCTCGCGCTCACCACCATCACCGCATCGTCGACGTTGCCGCTGAAAGCCGCGAGTTTCTTGGGCACTTTGGTGTCATCCCTGGCGTTCGCCTATGCCGCGCTACTGCTGCTCAAGAAGGTGCTCTGGGACACCATGGTCGAAGGCTGGACCTCGACCATGGTGGCAGGGCTTTTCTTGGGCGGCGTGCAGCTGATCTGTCTAGGCGTACTGGGCGAATACGTCGGCCGAATCTACGGCGAGATTCAACGACGTCCGTTGTACGTGGTGGCGTCTCGACTCGACGCCGGGAGTCAGCCAGGCTCGAGCGCAGAGGAGATGCAGCGATGAAAGTCCAGATGGTGACCGCGGCCGAGGCACGGGCTCGGCTCGACCGAAATCTCGGTGCGGGGCTCGTGGATGCAGAGAGCGCATGCACCCTGCTGTTGACGCACGACGATGGGGCCTGTGGGGTCCTGCAGCTAGAAATGCTGGCGTTCGACTCGGAGCTATTGGGAGCTCCGGCGGCGCGGATGACCGTGCTCAACGCCCCCGATTTGGCCGGATTCAACGCGCTGCTCGACGCCTGTCGCGCCGAGTGCGTGCGACGCGGAGTGCGCCACGTGGTGCGACGGTTACCGGTGGGCGCGTTCGTGGAAACGTGGGGCCTGAGCCGCGCCGGCTACCAACTGGTCGACGTGAGCGTGCTGTTCGAGCGTGATTCGAAGGCGCCCCCCGCCCCCGACGCCTCGATCCGCCTCGTTGGCGCGAGCGAAGCCGAGACGCTGGCGGCGCGATTCGCCGAGGCATTCACCCTGACCCGCTTCGCGGTGGACCCCTTCTTTTCGAAGGAGGCGGCCGCAGAGCTGCATCGGCGGTGGATACTCAATTCGTGCGCTGGTCGCGCCGACGCGGTGCTGGTCGCGGACAGCGGCGGCACGCTCGCCGGATTCGTGACGTGCCGCGTCGATCACGGCAGCAAGACGGGCAACATCGAGCTGATTGCGGTCGACGCAGCTCAGCGCGGCGCCGGCACGGGCCGCAAGCTGGTCGCGGCCGCACTTCACTGGTTTCACGGCCGGACCGAGCGCGTGCAGGTGCGGACGCAGCTGAACAATTTGATCGCGACGCGCCTCTACCAGGCCAGCGGATTTCAGCTAAAACTGGGTGAGCTGACGTATACTTGGGTGCTCGAGGAGGAGAAGGTCGTTCGATGAAGGTTTTGCTGATTGGTGGCGGTGGATATATCGGGATTCCTCTGGCCGAGCAGCTGCTCGAGCGCGGCCACACGGTGCGCGTCCTCGATCGCTTCTACTTCGGGCGCGAGCTGTTCGAGGGACTGCTCGAGAAGCCTGGGCTGGAGTTCGTGCAAGGTGATTTGCGCGAGCCCGATCCGGCGGCATTCAAGGGCATCGACGCCGTCGTGCTGCTGGGCGCGCTCTCGAACGACCCGTGCGCGGACCTCGACCCGCGCTTGAGCCAAGAGATCAACATGGACGGCACCCTGCGTTGCGCCGAGCTGGCCAAGGCCGCCGGGGCAAAGCGCATGATTTTCTCGTCGTCTTGCAGTGTCTACGGTGCCGGCAACGGCCTCCTGACGGAAACGTCGGCCACCGCCCCCGTTTCGCTGTACGCCAAGTTGAAGCTGGACGCCGAGGCCAAGCTGCATGCCATGGCTTCCAACGACTTCATCGTCACCTCACTGCGCCACGCGACGGTGTTCGGGTTGGCGCCGCGGATGCGCTTCGACCTGGTCGTCAATTTGATGACCCTGACCGCCTTCCAGAAGGGGCAAATCTTCGTGCTCGGGGGCGGCATGCAGTGGCGCCCGCTCGTGCACGTGCGCGACGTGGGCCTCGCCTTCGTCACCGTGCTCGAAAGCAAGCCGGAGCTGGTGCAACGCGAGATCTTCAACGTCGGCAGCGACGACCAGAACTTGCGGGTGCGCGACGTAGCAACGCTGGTCGCCTCGATCGTGCCCAACACCAAGATCGAGCAGGTACCGAGCGACGCGGACAACCGCGACTACCACGTAACGTTCGGCAAGATCTCCAAAGTGCTCGGTTACAAGACGCGCTACAGCGTCGAGGCCGGCGCGCGCGAAGTCTATGAGGCCCTCGTCGCGGGACGCACCGCCGATCACATTCGCACCCGCACGCTCGCCTTCTACAAGCACCTGCTCGACGCCGAACGCTTGGTTCGAGAGCTATCCATCAACGGTAAGATGCTGTGACAGCTACACGCCAAGTCCCCTTCTATCGGCATCACCTGGGCGCCGCCGAGAAAGCTCAAGTTGCTGAGGTCATCGATTCACTGTTTCTGACTACTGGTCCGAAAACAGCCGAAGCCGAGCGTCAAATTGCGGCCTACTTCGGGGTGGACCACTGCTTGGGCGTGATGAGCGCGACCACCGCGCTCTTTCTGTGTCTCAAGGCGTGGGGCGTCGGCGAAGGCGACGAGGTGATCACGACGCCGATGACCTTCATCGCGTCGGCCAATACCGTCCTGCACTGCGGCGCGAAGCCCGTCTTCGTCGACGTCGAAGCCGACACCGGCAACATGGATGCCGAGCGGCTGGAGCGAGCCATCACGCCCCGCACCAAGGCCATCATGCCCGTGCACTTGTACGGCCAGCAGTGTGACATGCGAGCCATTCGGTCCATCGCCGACCGCCACGGCCTCAAGGTCGTGGAAGACTGCGCGCACGCCTTCGAGAGCATGCGCGACGGCGTGCAGCCCGCCCAGCTGGGCGACGCGGCGTGCTTCAGCTTCTACGCCACGAAGAACGTGGCGTGCGGCGAAGGCGGCGCGATCGCGACCCGCGATTCTGCGTTGAACGAGCAACTGAAGTTGCTTCGTCTGCACGGCATGTCGAAGAGCGCGTACGATCGCTACACCGGTACCTACAAGCACTGGGACATGGTGGAGCTTGGCTACAAGGCGAACATGTTCGACTTGCAAGCGGCCCTGCTGCTGCCCCAGTTCCCCGGCATCGCGGAGCGCTTGGCGCGGCGCGAACGCCTGGCCGCGATCTACGATGCGGAGCTGCTGACCATCCCCGGCGTGGAGCGGCCCGTCGTCAAACCCAACAGCCGCCACGCCCGGCATCTCTACACGATCTGGGCACCCGAGCAGCGCCGCGACGAGATCTTGCAGCGTTTACAAGATCGCGGCATCGGCGTGGCCGTGAATTTCCGCGCCATTCACCTGCTCAGCTACTACGTCGAAAAGTTCGGCTACAAGCGCGGTGATTTTCCGATTGCCGAGCGCATCGGCGACCGCACCATCTCACTGCCGATGTATCCGAACCTTCCCGAGGATGACGCGCATTACGTCGCCAGCGTGCTTCGCGACGTAGTGGCATGAAACCAGCGCTCGTCGAAACCCTGAAGACCATCGGGGCCAGCCTGCTGTTGTGCGGCGGGGCGGCGCTGGTCCTGCAGCGCATCCACGTCGAATATCCGATTCAGCATTGGATGCTGTGGCGGTACTCGCTGTATTGGGCCGCTTGTATCTTCTTCAGCGCGGCCTGTCTGTCTTCGGGCTTTCGCCTGACACGGTATGTATTGCCGCCGCTACCTTCGGCCGAGCAGCTCACGCTGAGCTTCGCGGTGGGGGTGTTCGTATTCTTTTGGGGCTGCTTCGTCGCAGGGCTCTGCGGGCTCTATGGCCACGTTTTCGCGTTCACCTGGCCTCTGCTGCTGACCGCGGCCGGCGCCAAACCAACGCTTGCGTACCTGCGGCGGTTGGCCAAGTCCCGGCGGATTTCCTGGTTTCCGGCGAAGGGCTCGGCGGCCCTAGCTCGTCCAGGCTGGAGGCCGTCCAAGTTGGTGGCGGCGGGCGTCGCCATCCTGGGTGTGATCAACGTCGCCTACCTGTACGTGTGCATCCTGCACCCCGCGCACCTCGGCTTCGACGCGGTTTGGTACCACCTGACGATCGCCGAGCAGTACGTGGCCGAGGGGGGCATCAAGCCGTTCGCCGAGGGCTGGTTCGTCGGAACGTATCCGCACTTGGCGAGCGTGTTGTACGCCTGGGCATTTCAGTTGCCGTTCGACGGTGCCTTCCATCGCGCCGAGTTGGCGCTGCACCTGGAATTTACTTGCTTCTTGTGGACGCTGGTCGGCATCACCGCCATCGCCAGCCGCTTGCTCGGCCGCGCCCGGGTCCGCCTGGCTTGGGTGGCGTTCTTCCTCTTCCCTGAGGTCTTGGTCTACCCGTCGTCCTTCATCGGTGGGTCCGATCACGTAGCCGCGCTATGGGCCCCCGCCGTTCTGTGCGCGATGTTTCGCACCCAGGCGGACTCCCCGCTGAGGCGCTGGGTGTTGGTCGCAGCCATGGCGGCCGGCGCCGTCTTGACCAAATACACCGCCGTCTGCTTGCTGGCGTTTCCAGCGCTGTATCTGGTCTTCGGGTCTCTGTCACGGCTGGTCAAGGACCGGGCGGCGCGCACTTGGCGCTCGCTTTCAGGACCGGCGCTCGCAGCGCTGTTATCGCTGGTGTTCACGACGCCGCACTGGCTGAAAAATTGGGTCTACTACGGCGATCCGGTCTATCCGTTTCTGCACAAGCATCTCAAGGTCCACCCCTGGACTCCTCCCGATACGGGCGACATGTTCGACCGCGAGATTGCCGGCTACGTCTTCGGCAGCACCGCGCAGAAAACCAGCCATTTTTGGCACACCATCGGTGAGGTCGTCAGCTACGCCTTCACCCCCCATGATCACGGTGCCTACCAGCGCACCGTGCCCTTGCAGGGCTTTCTCTTCACCCTGTTGATTCCACTCATCCTGTTCCGAAAGAAGAGCAGCCGGCTGTACGTGGCGGCGGCGGCAACCTATCTGGGCGTGGCCGTGTGGTTCTTCACCTACCCGGAAGACCGCTACCTACAGATCCTGACGCCCTGGATGGCGGGGTTCGTCGCCGCGGTCCTGGGTTGGCTGTTCACGCAAACACGGCTCGTTCGCTTCGCCGCCGGTGGGCTGACGTTCGCTCAGCTGGCTGCCGGCGCCGACGCCTACTTCATGCCCATCCACTACATGCTGGGGCAGCACCCGCTCAGGGCGGCCGTCGAGCTACTGGGCAAGGGCTTCCAGAAGAAGTACGCGGAGCGGTTCGAGGTCTTCGAAGAGAACCAAGCCATGGGCCGGGCGTTGCCGACGGACGCGCGCTTGCTCTACCACAGCATCCACCTGCGCTTCGGGCTCGGGCGTGTCGCGGTCAGTGACGCGCCCCGCTTCGTGGGGGCCATCGTGTACGGCCGCCTGGCTACGTCGCGAGCGGTGTACGACAAATTCCGAGAGCTCGGCGTCACGCACGTCGCCTGGCTGCCGCAGCCGCCGTATTTCTACGACAGCTTCGCGGATGCGATCGTCTTCTACCGCTTCGCGCAGGAGCACGTCGTCGCGCCCAAGAGCTACGGCGGCTGGAAGATGGGAAAAATGCCCGCAAGTCGCCCGCCGCTCGATCCGCTCGAGCAAAAAGTCGCCTACTTTGGTTGCCGCACCAGCTTCGAGTCGGGTCTGTACGAGCTGTCCGACTTTCACATTTTGACCAACAGCCCGCACGAAGGCGACTACGTGCCGCCACGTGTGCCGGAGGGTGCGCCCTCGCCCGAGGGGTTGCAGGCCTTCGCCGAACAAGCCGGCGCGTTGGTCATGGACACGTACCCCGGCTGCAGCCGAGAGCTCCCGCGCGCCGTACGCAAGCAATTCACGCTTTCGCACACCCGTGCCTCGCGGTTCCAAATCTGGATTCGGAGGAACTGAGCGTCGCCAGGCGCGGGCGCGCCGGGCATCGGCGCCGATCCACCGAACGGGCCCGACTCAGCCTTCGCGCGCGATCGTGAGGGCAGGCGCAGCGGGCAAGCCCTGCGCAATCCCCACGTCTTCGAAGTGCACGTGAATCTCGATGGCGCCCAGGCGCTCGCGAATCCGCGACTTTACCTCGTCGAGAGTCGACTCGGAGTAGCGAGCCGCCTTTTGGATATAGAGCTCGAGGCTCTCGGCCGAACGCTGAGCCACGCGGAAGCGTCGAACCGCGTAACCGTAGGGGGCGAACAGCGCCGAGAAGTAGCCGAGGGGCACCCGAGCGCCGTCGGCGCCGGTCACGGTGCCGCCCGCGCGACCACTGACCATACCGATGCGCGGCAAGCCGCGCGCGTTGGGAAACGAGCTGTCGGGTGCCATCGCTATCGCACGGTCGCCGGTCGCGTAGCGAAGGAATGGCATGCAGCGGTTGTTCAAATCGGTGACGAACAGCTCCCCTTGCTCGCCCAAGCGCGCGGGTCGACCGTTGACCAGCAACTCGACGATGTAGCCTTCGGCCGCGACCAGCAAGCCATCGTGAGAATCACCCTCGCAGGCGATGTCGCCGAACTCGCCGGTGCGGTACAGGCTGAACACGGGGCAGCCGAAAGCGGCCTCGATTTGCGCGCGCGCCGCGGCGGTGAGCTCCTGACCGTGCGCCAGTATCGCCTTCGCTTGGAAGGGGCCGCCCCCCTGACGCACCAAGTACTCGGCGACGACACCGAGCACCTCCGTGGAGCCTTCAATCAACACGGGGCGATGCTTGACCAGCTGTCGGACGTGCGACGCCAGGGTCACGTCGTCCAACCGGAACGCCGACAGCAACAAGCGATTCGCCAGCCGGGCTTCGGTGTGCGCGCGAGAGGCTTGCACCTCGGAGAGGCCTAGCCCCTCGTTCCAAAACGACGCAACCGGATTGCCGAAGCGATAGCCGGTCCAGTCTCGGAAGCGCAACGCCGCCGCCCAACGAAACTCGAGGGCGCCCCGATCGGCGAAGGCGACGAACGGCTCGCCGCTCATACCCGACATGCACGTCTTCATCAGGTCGCCCTGCGAAACGCCTTCTTGCATGATGTCGAAGTACAAGTGCTGCCTCACGTCGGCCTTGGTCAAAAACGGCAGCTTGGCTAGATCAGCCGTGGTGCGAATGTCTTCGGGGTGCAGGCGCAGCTCCTGCATTTTGGCCCGGTAGTAGGGGACGCTGCGGTAGACGTGGCGCACCAAACGGCGCAGCTTCTCTTCCTGCAAATCAGAGACTTGCTCAGGAGAGAGCCACTGGGTGGAGCTGAGCGTTTCGTAGTACCCCTCGGCGTTGCGAGCGCGCACGGTATGCGTGCGCGGCAAGGCCGTCACGGCGGCGCGGAAGCGCGCCGGGTTGGCGCGTCGCGACGGTGGCTCGTCGACGCCGGCCCCCTCTTTCGTCAGGAAATTGCGGGCTAAATCGTGAGGCTCGGTGGTGACGCGGTACTCCCACAAGGCCGTTCCGACGTCGACCAAGCAGCGCGCAGCCGCGCGATACGCGCGCCCTTCCAGGAACGACTGGCCCTGCTTGCGGTCCTCGAACACGGCCTCGATTTCTCGGTACGAGTAGCCCTTGGTATGAGCCGCGACCATGATGAAGGACTGCCAGTAGCCGTAGCTGCCCTTGTAGGTCAGAAGGTCTTGAATGACCTCGCGCGCACAACAGACGAAGCCCGACTTGTTGTCGCGCAACGACATGCCGAAGGCAGTATTGAGAATGGTGTTGAAGCCGCGCGACAAGGAATAGCGCGCGCCGCGCTCGCGCCCAACCGAGCTGCGCCAGCCCTGCACGACGTCTACGCTGTAGTCGAGCAAGGTGCGATACAGCCGCAAGATGTCTTCTGGCTGATATTGCAGGTCCGCGTCGATGATCGCGACGTAGGCGCCACGCGCCGCATTCACCCCGGTCCGCCAAGCGCCAGCCATGCCGCGATTCACGCGGTGAAACACACCCACCACCCTGGCGTCGGCCTGCGAGTGCTCGCGAATCACCCGCGCGGTCGCGTCGGCGGAGCCGTCGTCGACCAGCACCAATTCTCCACGCAGCCCGCCTGTGTCGAACATTCTGAGCACGCGCTGGGCGAGCTCGGGAATGTTCAGCTCCTCGTTGTAACAAGGGACGACCACGGATAGGTCCAAGCTGGGAGCGAGCTGCCTTTGGCTTTCGGGTCCCGCGCTGCGGTTAGCGGTCATTGCGCCAGCTAGTCCTTCTTCTCGAGTCGGTCGGGCGACCTTAGGCCTTGCGAGCCCGCACGCTAATTCCGGACTCTTGAATGTCCATGTGCTCGATGGTGAGCTTTTCTTCTTTGCACCACTGCTCGACTTCCTCCTTGGTGTGCCGGTGGGCATGGAGGGGGTGGTACCAATCGAAGTTGGTGATCACGTTGGAGTCCCAGTCCATCGTGTCGTTCCAGTAGCATTTGAACCAGTTCCAGTAGACCAGGCGCTGCAAGTCTTGCTTGCCCGCCTTGATTCCCAAGAGCGGAATGTCCTCTGGCACGTCGACGGTGAGCTTGAGATCGCTCAGCATTTTGCCGAACTTGGTGATTGCTTCCGACACCTTCAAGCACTCTTCCGGGCTCATGTGCACGGTCGTGGCGCGGATGTGGTCGTCGCAGAACTCACGCGTGGGCGCCTTCACCTTGTAGACGTAGAAGTTGATGTGGCCGCCGGGAGCCAGGCGCGTGCACAGGTGGCGGAGCGACTCGCGCGTGTTGGGCGTGTGGTGAATGACCTGATCGCAAGCGATGAAGTCGAAAAAGCCTTCGCTGAAAGGCAAGCGAGTGAGGTCGCCCTGTACGAAGTTGAGGTTCGCCACCTTGCCCAGGTCTTTGTAGGCGGTGCGCACGCCGTAGCTGATGTCCAAGCCGAAGATGTTGGCCTTGGTGTTGCGCGAGTACATTTCCGCGTCGCGCCCGTGCGCGGTGCCGGCGTCCAGAATGCGCGTCTTCGAGGACAAGAACTCGGCCAGCTTGGCCTCGGTGCCGAAGCCATAACGATCGAGGTACCACTGCAGGTAGTGGCCCAGCGTGGAGCTGCGGTAGTTGGTGGCGTTTTGCCACTTCCACGAGAACGAATCGACCGTCTCCTTCTGACCTTCGGAGAACTGATCGGCGCGCACCAGCGCCGGTACGCCGCCCTCGATCGGATACACGGCGCCGGACTTGGCGCTCAGCTTACCCGAGACGATCTCTTCGCCGTCGAGCGTGGCGTCAGACAGGGTCAACGGCTCGCCGCTCACCGGATCACGAAGGAATTCAACCAGCGTACGTTTCATTTCATCCTCATTTTTTCGTGTCGTGCGCCAGGGCGAGTTGCTTCAAGCACTCACCCAAGAGCACATGATTCCAGTCTTTGCGGTCGAAGGCGCTGCTCTTGAACAACCACTGATTCACCGGCGCCGGTAGACCGTGCTTGATGGTGCGTTGGGTGATGCCCAGGTCTTTTCCGACCAGCTTTTGCAGGGCCTTGCGCAAGATCCACTTGCCGTGCCCCTCGCGATACTTGAGGTCGTCGGCCAGCTTGGCGGAGAAGTCGACGATGCGATAGTCGAGGAAGGGGTTACGCACCTCGAGCGAGCTGCCCATGCTCAGCCGATCTGCCATCACCAGCAAAGGCTGCATGAAAACGGTGGCTTCCAAATAGCTGAGGTTCTGCCCCAACGTGCGGTTTTGCCGCCACGACTTGCCGAAGTACTCGAGCAAAAGCGGCACCCCGCCCAACCCCTGGCGGCTCGCCATCCTGCAAAAACGCTCCAGCGGGGAGCCAAAGTAGCGCGCGCACAGCGTGCCGTACGGACCCGCGAAATCCGGCGCTAGCTCTTCTTGCTCTCGCAGCAACAGCTCGTTCCGGTAGTAGCCATTGAACAGCTCGTCCGCACCTTCGCCCGAGAGCGCGACGACGAAGCCATCGCGACGGGCCGCGCGCGCCAAACAGAACAGCGGAAACACGCTGAAGCTGCCGACGGGGAACTCGATGTGGCGCGCCAAGTCGCTGAAGGTGCTCAAGAATTCTTCGCGCGTGGGCACCACGATACGCGGCTCGAAGCCGAGCCGCTCGGCGAACTCCAGCACGAGCTTGCGCTCGTTGATGGTGCGCTCGAACTCCTCGAACTGGATGGTGTAGCTAACGTCCAGCTTGAGGATGGCCTGAATCAGCGAGGAATCGACGCCGCCCGACAGGAAGATCGTGACGGGAACGTCTGCGACCTTTCGAACCTTGCATGCGTCAGAGAACAAATCGATGAATTGATCGATTGCTTTGTTCGGGTCGGTAATCTCCGAGGTTTGGTCGGGGAAGGACCACCAACGCTTGATGGCGACGTCGTTCGTGTTGGCGTCGTAGAGCAGGTAGTGACCGCCCTCGAGGCTCTTGACGTTCGAAAATGGGGTGAACGAATCGAAGTAGAACTCGAGCGCGGTGCAGATGGGAACTTCCGCAAAATCGAGCTCACGCAGCGCCTTGAGCTCGGACGCGAAGGCGATGCCGCGGGCCTCGTGCGTGTAGAAGAGCGGCTTTTTGCCCAGGCGGTCGCGCGCCAAAAACAGCTTGTCGTCGTGCCAGATCGCAATGGCGAACATGCCGTTGAAGCGCTCGAGGCAAGCCGGCCCCCACTCCAGGTAGGCGGCCAGCACCATCTCGGTATCGGTCGGCGTCTCGAAATGATGGCCCTTGGTCTCGAGCTCGGCGCGAATGTCGAGCCAATTGTAAATTTCGCCGTTGAAGGCGATCACTCCATCCCCCTTGGTCATGGGGGTGGGAACGTCTTCTTTGTAGACGACCGACAGACGGGTCTGGCCCACGACGACCGGACGGCCACTCCGCGACGTGACGACCACGCGCCCTTGCTGATCGGGCCCACGATGGAACAGGAGACGCTCGGCGTCTCTACTGATTAACTCGGGAGCGCCGCCAAAGATCCCGCACAAGGGACCCTCCTCTGTCGTGACCTGAACGACCCAAACATCCGAAAATTCAGCCTAGCACGCCCCTCTTAGCACGGCATTGCCCGGCTCAAAGCCAAAGTGACAACCTGCGGGGGCCCGTGTTAGACCACTGGCCCCCGATCGCGGGGCGCGGAGCATGGCCACAACCGACCTTAGTTTGGAGCTCTCCCGTGCAGCGTCGAGGCCGAGCGAGAAGCCGCTCGGGCTTCGGCATCGAGACCCATTTCCTCTCGCTCAGGCGATGCAGGCGGTCGCCATTTTCGCCGGCGTCGGTGCGTCTTTGGGACTGTTCATCGCCCTGCTCGGCGTCCAGCGAGCGATGCTCTCCGACTTCCTGGACTCCAACTTGCTCGGCCCCGCGGCCCGCGTCGCTCTGAGCTTGGGCTTCGCGATTGGCGGAGGCATCGGTGGCTTCTTTTCGTTGCTCTACGTGCTGGTGCGGGGCCGGGTCGGCGTAGCCGGCCTGAGGCAAGCGGCGGACGTCTCGTTCCCTCTGGCGCTCGCGTTCTTACTGCCCAGCTTGTTCACCGCGCGGCCGTGGAGCTCGCGCCCGATGGTGTACTTGGTGTTGTTGTGCGTGAGCGTGCTGGCATTCGAATGGACGCTGCGCCAAGCCATCGCCGCCTGGCCCGCCAACGTGACGGCCTGGGTGAGGAGCGTTTGGCCGCGCTCGGCGCGCGCCCAGCGCTGGCTACCGCTCGGCGTGGTGCTCGCCGCCAGCAGCGCGTATGCCATCTACTTCAGCCACTACACCATCCTGAATCACCAGCGGATGGGCACCGCTGGCTTCGATCTCGGGATCAACATCAACTGGTGTTACAACGCGCTGCACGGCCACCTGTGGCGTAGCACGGTGCTTTTTGGTGAAGCGGGGGGCAACTTCATCAGCGGCCACGCCATTTTCGCCATGCTGTGGTACCTGCCCCTGTTCGCGCTGAAGCAGGACGGCGAGTTCTTCCTGATCTTTCAGGCAACCATGGTCGGCTTCGCCGGCACCACCCTCTACCTGTTTGCGTCGACGCAAATTCCGCGCTGGTCGGCGGTGGTGGTGGCGTTCACGTTCCTGTTGTTCGCGCCCCTACACGGGCCGAATTTCTACGACTACCACGAGCTCCTCCCCCCCCTCTTCTTTCACTTCCTGCTCTATTGGGCGATTGCCACCCGTCGCAATTGGCTGGTCTGGCTCGTCGTGCCCATCTTGTGGTCGTTTCGAGAAGACATTCCCGTGGGCACTTGCGTGCTCGGCGCGTTCCTGCTCCTGACCGGCATCCGCCAGCGCTTGGGTTTGGTGCTGGCAATCACCTCGCTGATTTGGTTCGTGGTGCTGAAGTTCGGCATCATGCCCTGGGCCGGCACGTGGTGGTTCGCCGGCATCTACAAGGATCTTCAGCCCTATGGCACCAACGGCTACGGCCCGGTCGTGCAGACGATCCTGATCAACCCACCCTATTTGCTGAAGACGCTTCTGACCGAGGAAAAGCTCGTCTACTTCCTGCACATGATGGCGCCGGTCGCGCTGTTGCCGCTTCGGCGGGCAGCCCTGCTTATCCTGGCCATCCCGGGCTTCGCCTTCAGTTTGCTGACTACCGGCTACGCGCCGACCCTATCGATAGCTTTCCAATACACCTGTCACTCCGTCCCCTACATCTTCGCCGCGTCGGTGCTCATGCTGCGCGTGCTCGGGCAGGGGGAGCTCGGTCATTTGCGGCGTCGGGCGGCGGTTGGTGCGGTAGCCCTGGGCGTCCTGAGCCACAGCTATGTCTTCGGCGCCGTGCTGCAGCACGAGACCTTCATCGGCGGCTTTTCCAAGGTCGAGTTCGAGATGACGCCAGCCGAAGCGAAGCGCTACCAGACGCTCAAGCGCTTGGCGGCTTCAATCCCTCGTGAAGCCAGTGTTGCCGCATCGGAAAACGTCGTCCCCCACATCGCCTCGCGCGCCAACGCATTCACCCTCAAAGACGGCGTGCCGGCCGACGCCGACTACGTGCTACTGCACGGCCCTGCCGTCGCCGGCGACGCTTCTCGGACGGCGCTCAACATCATGTTCAGTCGGGACGAATACGGCCTAGTCGACGCCGACGACGACCTCTACCTGTTCAAACGCGGGATAACGACGCCACGGACGAAGGCCGCTCTCAACACCCTGCACCTCAAGAAGCAACGATGACGAGCGCCCCTGAAACTCCAGCCGCGGAAACCCCCGCCCTCCCCGGCGAGCCCGTGTCGCCGGACCAGCCCGTGTCGCCGGGCGCGACCGCATCGCCGGGCGCGACCGCGTCCCCGACCACGGGCGCCGTCGTTTCGGACAGCCAACCACGCGGCATCTTCGAGTGGTTTTGGCGGGGGAAGTCGCTGCGAATCGCGCGCGCCTACCGCAAGCGGCTGCCGGCGGTCGAACAAACCCGGCTCCAGCACGCGCTCACGGCTCTCGAGCTGGCGGAGCGCGCCTACGATCCCGTGGATCCGCTGCGCAGCGGCTCATCACTGACGCTGTCGGTCTCGCTCTACCGGGAGGCCGCCTACTTCGCCCTACTGGCGCAGAGCGAGGCCTACGACGGCCCCGACCTTGCCGCGGTTTTCGCCGCAGTCCCGCAGGAGTTGCTCGAGTTCGCGGCGGGGGGCCCCGAAGAGCTGCGAGCCGTAAAGCTGGCGTTGGTGGAGCGCACGTTCGTACAAACCGCGGAGTTGCCGCGCGAAACCCTGCCCGCCGACGCGCGGGTGGCGCGTGAGTTCGTGCAGGCGCTGGTGCGTCGCAAGCTCTTGCCGGAGGCTCGGGTTGGCAGGCTCTTGCTGCAGCGGGGCGTGCGCAGCTTCGGCTTGACCCTGCTCACCGCTTTGCTCGTCGTCGGCGCCGTGCTGCTGTTCCAGCGCCTGACACTGAAGCCCGATCTAGCCGCCGGCAAGCCTTGGCGCGCCAGCAGCAGCCTCGACACTTGCCGTCCTCAAGAGCACTACTGTGCTTCAGCCCGCTCCGACATCTTCTTTTGCACCGTAGAAGAGTCCCAACCGTGGGTCGAAATCGATTTGGGCAAGCCGACCACCTTCAGCTTGCTCGAAATCGTGAACCGCAGTGACTGCTGTGCCGATCGCGCGGCGCCCCTGGCGGCCGAGGTGAGCCTCGACCAGAAGAACTGGCGCGAGGTCGCGCGGCGTCACGACACGTTCAGCACCTGGAAGCCGACGTTCAAGCAACAGAACGCGCGCTACGTCCGGCTGCGCGCGCTGCGGCGCACCATTCTTCATTTGGAAAAAGTCGCCGTGCGCGCGGGCTAAATGCCGACCCCCGGCGCACGCCCCGAGTCCGCCGCCGACGACGCGAGCGCCGGCGTCAAGAAGAACCTGTTCAGCGGCGCCGTGCCCCGCGTCGTGGCGTCCCTGCTGATCGGCGGCGGTTTCTTGTGGTTGCTGATGCGTGGCGGACTCCCGCTGCTTCCGCCCCAAGCCGCTTTCGCGCGTCTGCCCATCGGCTACGTGGCAGGTTACCTGGCGCTGCTTTTGGCGTCGATTCTGCTGCGCAGTTACCGCTGGGTGTACTTGATTCGGCCGATCGCGCCCGAGGTACCGGTGCTGCGCATCATGGGTGCCTGCATGCTGGGCTTCAGCGCGGTGTTCCTCGCGCCTCTGCGTAGCGGCGAGCTGGTACGGCCGTACCTGATTTCCCAAAGCGGCAAGCCGAGCTTCATGCAGGCGGCGGGCACCGTGGCCGCCGAGCGCATCATCGACGGGCTGCTGTTGACCATCTTCACGTTCGTTGCGCTGTCGCTCGCCACACCGGTCTCGCCTCTCCCGAGCCGGCTGGGCGACTTGCCGCTGCCCGTGTCGGCGGTGCCGGCCGCCGTGTACGGCGCGCTGGTCTTGTTCATCGCGGCGTTCGTGGGCATGACCGTCTTCTATGTTGCGCGTGGCCTTGCCGGGCGCATCACGCGCAAGGTCGTTGGTCTCGTCTCGACGCGCGCCGCCGAATTTGCGGCGGGTACCCTGGAGCGCCTGGCGGACGGCCTGAGCTTCTTGCCGTCCCGAGGGAATCTGCTGCGCTTCCTGCGCGAGACGCTTGGCTATTGGAGCCTGGGCATTCTTTCGCAGTGGGTGCTGTTGCGCGGGTTGGGCCTACACGCCACTTTGGCGCAAGCCACCACGTGCGTGGGCGTACAGGGCCTCGGGTCGCTGGTCCCGGCCGGACCCGGCATGTTCGGCGCCTATCAAATCGCGGGGTTCTCGGCCTTGGCCATGTTTTTCCCGATGGACCAAGTCACCAGCGCGGGGGCGCTGTTCGTGTTCGTGACGTACACCACGCAGCTGGTGGTCAATTGCATGCAGCTGGTTGGCGGATTTTGGCTGATGGCCAAGGCCAGGACCTAGCGGCTGAGGCCGCGTTTCCGGCCGACGCCTCGACCGGCGATCCGAACTTGCGCTCGGACGGTACTCGAAGCATTTTGGCAGCCCATGGACCAGAGCCAGACCTCCGCGGAGGAACTGAACGACCGCCTCGCGACCGACCACCCCATCAACGACTACTACACGAAGTCGTTGTGGCCGATTCGGAAGATCGAAGAGGGGCGGCTCCGCATCATCCGCGACATGGTGAGCGCCGGTCCCGGAGACAAAGTGCTGGAGGTCGGCTCCGGCGGCGGCCACGTGCTGCGCATGTTCAAGCAGGCCAAGCTCACCGCCGTCGACGTGTCCGGGAAATTCCTGGAGACGGCGCGCGAAAACCTGAAGGGCTACGACTGCGAGTTCATCAAGGGTGAGATCGACAAGCTCGGTCTGCCCGAGGCCAGCTTCGACCGCATCATCTGTACCGAGGTGCTCGAGCACATTCCGGACTTCGAGCCCGTCATGCGCGAGATCGCACGGTTGCTGAAGCCGACCGGCCGCGCCGTCATCACGGTGCCGAACGATCCGTTGATCAACGCCGGCAAGAGCGTGTTCCGCAACTCACCCGTCGGCTGGGCGCTGGGGGACCGCGTGAACTGGGGCGGCGATCACTTTCACGTGCACCAGTGGCGGCCGAGCGAGTTCCGCGGCGTGCTTTCACGCTACTTCGTGGTGGAAGAGCAGCAGTCGTCGCCCTTCAA
>JBEQSW010000632.1:0-6717 GCA_040348565.1 Myxococcales bacterium
CTCGGCACCGGCATCGGCGGCGGCCTCGTGCTCGGGCATCAGCTGTACCCCGGCTCCAACGGCTTTGCGGCGGAGATCGGCCACAACAACGTCGACTCGTCGCCCGACGCGCCGCTGTGCGCCTGCGGGCAGCGCGGCTGCATCGAGGCGTTCGCGGGCACCAAGGCGCTGCTGCGTCGCTTCGGCGAGCTGGGCGGAAAAGCGACGGAGGTCCTGCCCATTTCGGTCAGCGCGCGCCGCGGCGAAGAAGCCGGCAAAAAGACGTTCGAGATGATGGGCACCGCGCTCGGCAAAGGCCTGGCCGTGATCCAAAACGTGCTCGACTTGAACGCCATCGTGTTTTCGGGCGGCGTGTCGGCGTCGTTCGATTTGATCGAGCCGCACATCCGCGCTGCGCTGCGCGAGCACGTGTTCGGCAAACCCGCGGGTGAAGTTCCGCTGTTGGTCAGCGAATTGGGCGAGCGCGCGGGCGTGATCGGCGCCGCCCACCTAACCACGCTCTAGCTCCGCGCAAGGGCAAGAAACAGCCGTGAAAGCCGTCGTCTTCAGCCAAAGCGGCGGTCCGGAGGTGCTGCGGCTCGAGGACGTGCCGTCGCCTGCGCCGGGCCCGCACGAAGTCTTGCTCGACGTGCGCGCCACCGCGCTCAATCGCGCCGATCTTCTGCAGCGACGCGGGTTGTACCCGCCGCCGCCGGGCGCCAGCGACATCTTGGGCCTCGAATGCAGTGGCGTCGTCACCGCCTTGGGCGCGGGCGCGTCACGTTTTAGTGTCGGCGCGCGGGTGATGGCGCTGCTGGCCGGTGGCGGCTACGCCGAGCAAGTCGTGGTCCACGAAGACGTGCTCTTGCCGGTGCCGGAGCGGCTGTCGTTCGAAGAAGCCGCGGCGGTGCCCGAAGCTTTTCTCACCGCCAGCGAAGCCTTGTTGGTCGAAGCCGAGCTTCGGCCGGGGCAACGGTTGCTGGTCACGGCCGCGGCCAGCGGCGTCGGCAGCGCCGCGGTGCAGATTGGCAAGGTGCGCGGGGCTTTCGTGATCGGTAGCGCCAGCGCCGGCAAGCTCGCTGCCGTCCGTGGCTTCGGCGCCGACGCGACGCTCGAGCGCGATCAACCCGACTACGTCGCCGCCCTGCGCGGCCTCACCGACGGGCGCGGCGTCGACGCGATCGTCGACTTCATCGGCGGCAGCGCGCTCGCTCGCCATCAAGCGTGCTTGGCCCCACGCGGGCGGCTGATTTTGGTAGGCCTGTTAGGCGGCGCAGCTGCGCCGCTCGAGCTGGGGCGCCTTTTGATGAACCGGCAACGCATCTGTGGCCTGGTCATGCGCACCCGCAGCTTGGCGGAAAAAATCGAGCTCTCGGCGCGCTTCGAGCGCGAGCTGTGGCCGGCGCTCGACAGCGGCGCGCTCACGCCGCGCGTCGAGCTGGTTCTGCCTTTGGCCGACGTCGCCGCCGCGCACGCGCGGATGGAGCAGAACCTCAACGTGGGCAAGCTCGTGCTGCGCGTGAGCTAAGGCATGCTCGGTCGCCTGTGGCAGCTGTTGAAGCGCGAGCTGCGGGTGGCGCTCGAGACCTTCCTGGCCGCCTGGGTGTTGCTCACGGTTGCGCTCCAGCTTTGGTGCTTGTTCGACAGCCCCAAGCTGCACGGCGCCGGCGACGTGCTGCTGCTGCTGACGGTTGGCGGGGTTATTTGTGCCTTTTACACGTTCTGGCCGGCGTGCATCGTCACCGCCTGCCGAGTCGTCTATCGGGTGCTGGGGTGGGGCGCGTATGTCGGGGCACTTCTGGGCGCGCTAGGCATCGTGGTCATGTTGGTGCTGTGGCGGCACCTGTTCGGTGGGCTGCTGGTCGAAGTCTTTACCGGCGCAGGCCCCATGGGGCCTTGCGGCGGGCATGCCGGTGGGCCCGCCGCCGTGCTCGCGCTGCTCTGCCTGCTGGGCGCCATCGTCACGTCACCGGCAAGCCTGTGGGCGCTGGCCAAGTTGTTCCTGGCGGTGGGTGCGGCGGTTCTGCTCGGGTCGCTGCCGGGGACGCTGCTTTGGCTGGCGCTGTTGCTGCGCAAAGTCGCCAAGCTGGCGTCAGCGGGCGTTTCGCGTTAAGGGTCGGCCACTAAAATGAAGCACACCGTTTCCCACGATCTTGGGCAAGAGCGGGCCAAAAAGGTCACGGAATCCGCGCTGGCCACGTACTCGGAGAAGTTCGCCAAGTACAGCCCCAAGACCACGTGGACGAGCCCCAGCCGCGCGCAGATCTCGTTCAGCGTGAAGGGCATGAACCTGTCGGGCGCGGTCGAAGTGAAAGACAAGACGATCGAGCTGGAGCTCGACGTGCCGTTCCTGCTCAAGCCCTTCCAGGGTCAAGCGCTGTCGGTCATCGAAGGTGAGATCAAGAGCTGGCTCGCCAAAGAGAAAGCCAACGGCTGACGTCTCCCGCCTGCGCGGCCCCCGTCACGCTCCGTGCTCGCGGCGTGACGCGCTGGGCCTGACGCTCGGCGCGCTCGCGTCGTCGCTGCCCGCCTGCCGCTCGCACGCGCCAGCGCCGTCCGAAGAATCCACGGCGCCAGCCGAGTCCGCGAGCGTCGCCGAATCGCTCGCCGCGGCGCCGTTCGGCGGGCTGGAAGTGACGAGCGGTGGCGATCTGGATGAAAGCGAACGCGGGGGAATGGCCGTGGTGCTGTTGCACGGCTACGGCGCCAGCGGCGACGACTTGGTATCGCTGGCGCGCTCGTTGGCGCATCCGCGCACCCGCTACCTAGTGCCGGCGGGACCCATGGCGCTGCCCAACAACGGACGCGCGTGGTGGCCGCTGAAAGCTCGCTCCAACTACAACGCCGAGCAAGAGCTGTTGGTGCCGCTCGAGCAGCTTTTGCCGGCGCGCGCAGCGGTGCAGGGGGTGCTGCGCACGGTGCGCGAGCGTTTCGCTCCCGAGACGCTGTGCTTGCTCGGTTTTTCGCAGGGCGCGATGCTGGCATTGGACGTCGCGCTGCAGCCGAGCCCGGCCGTTGATCGCCTGGCGGTGTTGTCCGGTGCGTTGCCGGTGCCCACGGCCCAGGAGCTGCATCGC
Source organism: Myxococcales bacterium (assembly GCA_040348565.1). Taxonomy (GTDB): domain Bacteria; phylum Myxococcota_A; class Polyangia; order Polyangiales; family Polyangiaceae; genus PMG-095. Next base: position 3,057 of record JBEQSW010000632.1, read on the forward strand.
CCGCGTCACGCCCGGCCCACCGTGTTCGTTTCGCACGGCCGTGACGACCGCGTCTTGCGCTTCGCCGGCGCCGAGCGCTTGGTCGCCCAACTGAAAAGCGCCGACTGCGCCGTCAGCTTCAGCCCCTTCAACGGCGGCCACGAAATCTCTCCCGGCACCGTCGCGCTCCTGCGCGAGTTCCTGTTCGAAACCTGAACGGACCCGGTCGTCGATTTGCGATCGAGATTTTACAGAGAGGACGGGAGGACGAGCGGAGGCGAGATTTTTGGGGCTCGCGCTGCCGCCGGCGAGTCGGCAGGGCGATCGCGCGCTCGACCTCTCCAGTTTCTCCCGAGGGAAATATTTTTCGATTCGGTCATCCGAATCGAAAAATGCGTTCTCGCCTCCCGTCCTCCCGCTGACCACTGGTCTCATTTGTCAGCTGCCCGCCCGCTCAGCCTGGTTTCTGGCGAGGCTTTCGCGAGGACCGGAGCGGAGCGTACGTTGGTACGTGAGCACCGGACCGGAGCGAAAACGAAGCCAGAAGCCAGGATCAGCGGGCGTGGCCACCAACTGAAATGAGACCAATGATGAGCGTCCTCCCGTCCTCCCTGTGAACAAATCTCGATCGCTCAAGGTGGCCTTGCGCCGCTACAGAAGCTTCTGCGATTCGGGCTGCGGTTTGGCAGCCCAACGCAACGAGGCGTGGGCGGACTAGGCGAGGAGGTCGACGCACGCTTCGCAGGAAATGGTGCGGGCGGCGCCGAGGCGTTCGAGGGCGGCGGCGGCTTGCAAGACGCAGGCTTCGTCCCAGGCGTCGCCGATCAGCTGCAGGCCCACCGGTAAGCCGTCGCGATCGCCGCCGACCGGCACGCTGATTGCGGGTAAGCCGGTCAGGTTGCCCAAGAAGGCGTAGCGGCACATGCCGTCGAGCAACGGCGGATCGACGAAGCCGGAGCGCATTTCGTCTTCGGTGACTCGAGGCGCCGTGCGGGCGGTGCTGGGCAATGCGATCAGGTCGACATGGCGCAGCACCTCGGCCACGTCGCGGCGCAGGCCTTGGCGCAGCCGTTGGCCGTCGATGTAGTCGTCGGGGCGGAACGTTTCCATTCCGGACAAGAACAGCTGCACGTCGAGGCCCATGGCGTCCATGTGGCGCTGGCGCAGCTCGGCCATGGCCGCGAAGGCTTCGATGCCGATCGTGAGGTAGCCAATGGCGGCGGCGTGGGCGGCGTGCGTGATGCGAATGGGCACCAGCTCGGCGCCGGCTTTTTCGAGCAGGGCGAGCGCGTCGCGACACGGCGTGGTGAGCTCTGCGTCCGCGGCGCTCCACTCCGCCTCGTCGATACCGATGCGCAAACCGCGCACGCCGCGGCCGAGCGCCGATGTCAGCGCGCCGGGTGCCAAGGGTGGCGCCAGCTCGGAAATGGGGTCGCCGGGGTCGGCGCCGCTGGCCAGCTCGACGAAGCTTGCGAGCTCGGCCGTGCACACCGCGAGCGGCCCAATGTGCACGACGCTGGTGGCGCCCTGCATGCCCATGCCGACCGCCGGGATGCGCCCGAACGTGGGCTTGAGCCCGAATACGCCGCACAGAGCCGCGGGGATGCGGATGGAACCGCCGCCGTCGCAACCGAGCGAAACGGGCGTGACGCCGGTCGCCACCGCCACGGCGCTGCCGGTGGAGCTGCCGCCAGCGAGCCGCGAGCGATCGTGCGGATTTCTGGGCATGCGCCGATGCTGGTTGGCGCCGAGCGGTGACAGCCCGAACTCGGTCATCGGTGTTTGCCCGATGATCACGGCGCCAGCCGCCCGCAGGCGCGCGACCGCGCAGGCGTCGACCGTGTTGGAGTCGTGCGGCACGAAGTTGGTGCCCAGGCGTGCGCGGAGCCCGCGTTGGTTCACTTCTTCTTTGATGGCGATGGGCACGCCGTCGAGCGGGCCGAGCGAGGCTCCGGCTTTGAAGCGTTCGCGGCTCGCGCGCGCGGCGGCTTGCGCGCTCTCGTCGTCGTAGGCGGAGAGCGGCCCGAGCGTCGGTGATTGGTTGGAGAGCGAACGAGCTGCGGCCAGCGCGCGCTCGGTCACCTGCACCGGGTCGTGCGAGCCGCGCCGATAGGCGGCTTGCAGAGCGGCCGAAGAGCGGGGCAACCCCAGGTGTTGCGGCACGCCCAGCTCTTCACTCTCGCGGCCGTGACTGGGGCGAGCGCGCAGCGGCGCGGTCGTCAGCGGCAGCTCGGCCCGCGCGTCGGACGGTAGCGCTCGCGCGCGTTCGATGCCCAAATCGCTGCGCAAAATCTGGGCAAGCGGTCCGCGCGCCGGCGTATGGCGCACGGCGGTGACGAGCGCGCTCAGTGCTCGACCCGAAATCCGCCCCTCGGGAAGGCCCAGCAGCTTGAGCTGATGCGGAATCGTGAAGAACGCCAAGGCTCGCCGCTTTTGGCAGAGCTATTGCCCGACTGTAAAGCGCAATCGCAGCCCCTGTTCCCCCCGCGGAAACGCTCGGGAAATCAGAAGCCCGGCACTAGTGGCGGAAGCCACAGGAGGCAGTCGTTGCAACCCGAGACGCCCTTCGTTAGAAGTCCCAACGTGTCGAACTCTGCGAAATACAACATTCCGGTCGATGAGTTGCTGCTCGACTCCGAGGCCCTGATGGCGGCCTTCGTCAACCACGTGCAGCACACGCAGGGTAAGCACCCGAGCGCGGCCACCCGGCTCGACCACTTCATCAGCGCGGCCCGCACCGCGCGCGACCGCATGTTCGATCGCTGGACCCGCACTTGGTCCCGGCGCGAGCGACAGCAGCCCAAGATCGTCAACTACCTGTCGATGGAGTTCTTGCTGGGCCGCTTGCTGGAAGACGGCCTGGTCAACCTGGGCGTGCTCGAAGAGTTCCGCACCGGCATGGCCTCGCTCGGCATCGACTTGAATCAGGTCCTGGAGCAAGAGCCGGACGCCGGCTTGGGCAACGGCGGCCTCGGGCGCTTGGCGGCCTGCTTCTTGGACTCGATGGCCACTTTGGGCATCGCCGGCATGGGCTACGGCTTGCGCTACGACTACGGCATCTTCCGCCAGGACATCATCGGCGGACAACAGCACGAGTCGCCCGATCAGTGGCTGCGCTTCGGCAACCCCTGGGAGATTGCGCGGCCAGAGCGCACCTACGTGGTCCGCTTCGGCGGGCGCGTGATTCAGTACACCGGCAGCACCGGGCGCTTGGTTCACGAGTGGGTCGACACCGACAGCGTGAACGCGATGGCGTACGACATCCCGATTCCGGGTTACAAAAACAACGTCGTCAACACGTTGCGCCTGTGGTCGGCCAAAGCCACCAACGATTTCGACATCTCTTACTTCAACCGCGGCGACTACATGAAGGCCGTTCAGGAGAAGAGCTGGACCGAGAACATCACGCGCGTGCTGTATCCGAACGACTCGCAGCCGGCGGGCAAAGAGCTGCGGCTCAAGCAGGAGTACTTCCTGGTCTCGGCCACGCTGCAGGACGTGATTTCGCGCCACCTGCGTTACCACTCGGACCTGTACAATTTCCACGAACAAGCCATTTTTCAGATGAACGACACGCATCCAGCCTTGGCGGTGGCCGAGCTGATGCGCATCCTGGTCGACGTGCACGCCATGCCGTGGGACCACGCTTTCTCGCTGGTCAAGCGCTGCTGCGCCTACACCA
>JBEQSW010000635.1:0-15252 GCA_040348565.1 Myxococcales bacterium
GGCCATTTGCCAAAGCCGGTAGCGCAGCACGACGCGCGTGAACGAGTGCGGGCCGTTGTCGAAATCCAGGTTTTCGAACTGCTTCATCAGCATCACGCGCGCCCACTCTTGCTGGGTCATGCGAATGCTGAGCTTGCTGATGGCCTCCGCGTTGTCGACGAACTTGAACAGCAAGCCGCTCTCCAGGTCCTCCGTCGACCAGTAGCCGAAGCTGCGGTACCAAAGGTCGCCGAGCTCGTCGAGGGCAGCCTTGGGCTTGTTGGCGTACAGCGCGACCGCGCGCGCCGCGGTGTCGGGCGTGCCGCCCAGCATCAGGGCTAGCGCGGCGTCGTTCACCAGCGCGTCGCTTTCCATCATCTTGAACAGCTGCGCCTCGACCGCGGCGTCGAAGCCGCCCTTGGCGATGGCGCGAGCGACCTGGTGGCGCGTCTCGACCGCGGCTCCCGGCGTCATCAGCGACATCAAGGCGCTGGAGGTGCCGGGCACCGGGCGCTGAATCAAGGTCTCGAGCAGACAAGCGCGTCGGATTTGGTCCTTCGGCTCCTCCGTCGAATACTCCTGAATCTTCTTGGCGATCTCGATGAAGTCTTCCTGCTCGGCTACCCAAGCCAACGCCTGGCACGCCTGCATGCGCGACTGGTCGTTGTTCTTCGGCTCTTGCACGTAGTCGAACAGCGGCTTGAACGCCTTGTGGTCACGCCACTCGGACAAGCCATCCGCGGCGCCCATACCGATCGCGCGCAACGTCATGCCCAGGATGGCAACGCCGCCGACGTTCAGGCCCGCCATCGTGACGTCGAGCTCTTTCGGCCGGGCGGTGAGCGCCTTCTCGAGCACGCCGTAGCTCTTCTGATCCTTGAGCCAGCCGACGTAGCGCATGGCGCTTTGAGCGACGACCCACTCTTCCGGCATCGGCGGCTGCTGGCCTTCTTTAGGCAACGGAACGTTCGGGTTGGCCCATTTGCGCAGGGCGTCGATGTCCTTGGTCGACTCCATGGCGGCCAGCGCGCGCAAGCCGTTGGCGTGCGGCGACGGCTGCTCGTGAATCCAAAAGATGATCGCGTCCTCGGCCTGCTCCGCGATCTGCTGCCGCTTCTCGGGGTGCAGCATGGCAAGATCCGCGATCATGCGGGCGGCGACGACGCGTTCGTTGTCGTCCCGCTTCAGCATCATCTCCCAGTCGTACTGGTCACTGTAGATCTTCAGCGGATCCATACGCAGGCGCTTGGCCAGCGTCGGCACGGCCCGCACGTCACCGATCGCGGCCATCGCGATGGCGGCGCGGGTTTGGTAGTGAATGTGCGGCTTGCTCCCGATGAACTCGAACAGCGGGTTGCCGCCGCGAGGATCGTTGAGCTTGTCGACCATGTCGAAGATTTGCTTCTTCTGGTACCAGGACAGCTTTTCGTCGTCCTGATTCACGGCCGCCAAACCGAGCACCAAGCCTTCGGTGCCGATGCCGTCGCGCAGCGCTTCGAGGAACTTGTTGCGGCTGTCCTTGTCGGCCGTCTTCATGGCCTCGATCAAAGGGTCGCGCGCGTGGCGATCGCCGATTTTGCCCAGGCCCGGGGCGGCCTGACGGGAGACTTCGGCGTCCTTGTCCTGCACCAGCTTGATCAGCGTGTCGGTCCACTTCGGCTCGGCGTTGGCCGAGAGCACGGTGGCGACCAGCTGCCGCACCGCCGGGCTCTCGTCGTTGGCCATGGTGGCCAGCTTGTCGAGGCTCACCAGCTGCACGATCTTGTCGGTGTCGAAGGCCACGCCGCCGCCCAAACGTTGCACCTTGGACAGGTGGCCCAAGCGGTACAGCGCCATCACGTCGTCGAGCGCTCGCGTTTCGCCGAGCACCACCAGCGCCCACGCAATTTGCGGCTTGGCGCCGGGGCCCGCCTTCTTGAGCGCGGCCAACAGCGCGTCGCGCCCGGGCTCGCCCATCGGCCTGCCGTATTCGGCCAGCGCGGTCGCGGCCATGGCTTGCATCGGCTCGGTCGGATAGCTGAGCGCGTCGATGGCGGCTTTGACGCCTTCCGGATCCTTGTTCCAAGCGAGCTGCTTCAGCGCTTCCATGCGCACTTCGTCGCTCGATTGGCTCTTCTCGCCGATCGACCACTCGCGCCACTTGGGAGCTTGCTCCGCTTTGGGCAGGACGAAGATCTCCTTCTTCACCTGCTCGCCCTGCTCCACCGTGAGCTTGGCTGCGTCTTGCTTGGCACCGAGCGCCAAGAAGGCGCCAAGCCCGCCGACGGCCAGGACACCGATCAAGATGGCGATGGGAGCCGTACGCCCCTTCTTGAAATTACCGTCACCGGAATCGTAGCCACCACCGGCTGGCGCACCGCCGCCGCCAGAGGGCATGCCGGGCATGTCGTCGTCCGGCGGCCATTTCGCAAAATCTACCCGGGGTGACGGAGGGTTCGGGTTACGAGCCGGAGTGATTTCGGGCAGATTCGGATCGAGCATGGGTCCTCGCGGTGAGAGCACTGTCGGCAGGCGCGTTTACGGCGAAGGGCGCGCTGACGTGGGGCGCGACCTTAGCCCAAGCGTGAAAATCGTGGGAGGTCCGCGCGCTTGGCCAGCGAAGGAATCTTCGTACCAAGCCGGAAAATTGCTTCTGCGCAAGAGAAAGCCGCTATGAGCGGGCCCATGCACGCTGCAGCGTCATCCCCGCCGGCCGGACTCGGGCGGGTGCTCGGCGTGGCCGCGGGCGTCACGGCCTTGGCCACGGCGCTCTCCTATTTGCTGCCGGACAGCTGGGCCGCGACGGGCGTCGGCTTCACGTTCCTGCTCGCCAGCTACGCCCTCGTCTTACGCACCGACGACAGCGAACGGATCCGCGAGTTCGGGCTCTCGCTGGGCGGCTTGCTCGAAGCGGGGCCTCTGTCAGCGAGCCGGCTCTTGCGCTCGGCCCTCGGCGCTCTGGCCTACGCTTTGGCGGCCGCGCTCGTCATCTATCCCTGTTTTTGGTTTGGGTTTCGGATCTGGTGGAAGGTGGGTGCGTTCCACGCGGCGCCGCTGGGCCCGGTGTTTTCGGACGCACTCGGTCAGTTGCTGGTGATCGCGCTGCCGGAAGAAGCCTTTTACCGCGGGTACTTGCAGACGTCGCTCGAGCGCGAGCTCCCCGCAAATATCTCCGTGCTCGGCACGCGCGTCGGCTGGGGCATCGTGCTGGCGAGCGCCATCTTCGCCGTCGGACACCTGTTCACGGAGCTGAACCCGGCGCGCCTGGCCGTGTTCTTCCCCTCGCTCGTCTTCGGTTTCCTGCGCGCGCGCAGCAAAGGCATCGGCGCCTCCGTCGCCTTCCACGCCATGTGCAACCTCTTCAGCGCCTACCTGGCGCACAGCTACTTCAGCCACTGAACGGACCCTAACGGCTCGAGATTTTTTCACAGGGTGGACGGGAGGACGGGAGGGCGAGGCAGAGGCGAGATTTTTTGGTTTCGAAACGCGCGATATCGATCGCTGACTGCGCAGTCGCCGTTCCACGCTGAACATTTCGACCAACAAAACCCTTCCGATCCTCCCGTCCTCCCGTCCTCCCTGTGAAAAAATCTGGGTCCTCTCACTGATGTGGCGGTACCGTGCAGCGCATCGTGATTGCCGATTTCCTGTTGGATGACGTGGTGGAGCGAGCGCTGGCCGAAGACCTTTCGGGGGGCGACGTGACGAGCGCGGCGGCGGTGGCGGAGGACGAGCGGGCGGTGGCGAGGGCGGTCGCGCATTCGCCGCTGATCGTGTGCGGCGGCAACGTATTTGCGCGCGCGTTTTACAAGGTGGATCCCGGGCTGCGCGTCGAAGAGCGCATGGCCGAAGGCAGCCGCGCCAAGCCTGGCGACGTGCTGTGGATCGCGGAGGGCTCGGCGCGATCGCTGTTGATGGCGGAGCGCACGGCCTTGAACTTCGCCCAGCGGCTGGCGGGCGTGGCCACCCTGACCCGAGCCTTCGTCGACGCCATCCCGGCGGGCTCCAAGCTACGCATCACCGACACGCGCAAGACGACGCCGGGTTTGCGCTTTCTCGAGCGCTACGCGGTGCGGGTCGGCGGTGGTCACAATCACCGCGACTGCCTGGGCTCGGCGGTATTGATCAAAGACAATCACATCGTCGCCGCGGGCGGCATCGGCGCCGCCATCCAGCGCGCGCGCGCGTACGCGCCGCACACCAGCCGCATCGAAATCGAGGTCGAGTCGCTCGCGCAGCTCGATGAAGCTTTGGCCGCCGGCGCCGAGATCATCATGCTCGACAACTTCGACACCGCCGCGTTGGCGACGGCCGTGTCGAAGACGCGCGGCCGCGCCATCGTCGAAGTATCGGGCGGCCTCACGCTGTCGCGCGTGAAAGAGCTGGGTGATCTGGGCGTCGACGTCGCCAGCGTGGGGGCGCTGACGCACTCCGCGCCCGCCGCCGACATCGGGCTCGACATCGAGCGCATCGGATGACGGGCGAGCGCTTCGACGCGGCGCTCTTCCGAGCCGAATGTACGGCGCGAGGGCTGGAGCTGGGGCGCGCCGTCAGTTGGCAGGACGTCACCGAGTCGACCAACGACGACGCGTTGGCGGCCGCCAAAAACGGCGCGGCGCACGGTGCCGTATTCGGAGCCGAAACGCAGACGCGCGGGCGTGGCCGGCGCGGGAGCGAGTGGCTGTCGACGCCGGGCGCGGGCCTTTGGTTCTCGGTGTTGTTGCGGCCGCACTTGAGCCTCGAGCTCCTGCCTGGCCTCGCGTTGTGCGCCGGTTTGGCGGTGCGGGCAGCAGTGGCTGCGCGCGTGGCCGCGCCCGTGCAGGTGAAGTGGCCGAACGACGTTTGGGCCGGCGGACGCAAAATCTCCGGAATTCTCGTGAAGAGTCAGCTCAGCGGAGCCAAGGTCGGAAGCGTCATCGTCGGCATCGGTATCAACGTCAATCAGACCGCGTTTCCCGACGAGCTTGCGCCCATCGCGACCTCGCTCCGGCTGCTGTCAGCCGAAGCGTTGTCTCGTGAGCCCTTGCTGGCTGACGTCTTGAGTCGGCTCGAGAGCGAGCTCCAGCGCTTGACGGAGCAGGGCCTAGCGGGCGTCGCGGAGGCTTTGAGGCCGCACGACGCGCTCTGGGGCCGGCGCTTGCGCGTCGACGCACGGGAAGGCATCGGAGACGGCATCGACGGCGACGGGCGCCTACGGCTGCGCCGCGCCGACGGGCAGGTCGATGCCGTGATCGCCGGCCATGTCGAGCTACTCGATCAAGGCCGGTAGCGCTCGCCGACGGTGGTGAGCGCGGAGGTGGTGCCGGTGCGCCCACCCCAGACCACGAGCTCACTGCCGCTCCACACCCCCACGCCGTACAGGTGCGAGTAGGCGGAGGGCCACGCTGGCACCGCGCTCCACGAGTTCGTGGTCGAGTTGTAGATGCCGCCGTCGGTGAAGAAGGCGGTCGCAGTCGCACCCATGCCGCCCACGAACAGGGTGACGCCGGGCTTGATCCGCGCGCTCCAGCCGGTCTGGCGGTTCGGCGCCGAGCGGCTCGCCGGCTGACCCATCGTGGCCATGGCCGTCCATTTGTCGGCGGTCGGCTCGTAGATCTTGCCGTTGGCTTGTAGCGGTGTCGCGCCGCTCCACGCGCTGAGGTAGCTGCCGTCCCACGTGCCGAACGCGCCGTAACGGGCCGTAGGTCCGTCCGTTCCCTGCGACCAAGCGTTCGCCGCGACGTCGTAGGTGTAAATCCTGGGGGTGTACGTCCCGCCGCCGATGTTGCCGCCGTAGATGAGCAAGCTCGAGCCGCTCCAACCCACGGTCGGATCGGTGCGGGCTCCGGGCTGCATGGAGGTCGAGCCACTCGTCCACTTGTCGTTCACCGGATCGTACAAGCTGACGGTGGAGTAGGCGGTGCCGTTGCGATCGACCCCGCCCCAGATCAGCACCCGCGAGCCGGTCCAGAAGCCGAAGGACGCGCGCCGCCCAGTCGGGGCGCCCACCGTCGATACGGCCTGCCAGCTGTTGGTGGCAGGATCGTAGCGGCCGCCGCTCGTGAGATCAGCGTTGGCGTTCCCGCCACCCCAAACCACGACCACCGAGCCGGTCCATACCGCCGTGGCGCCGACGCGCGCAGCCGGCGCGCCGCCGGACGAGCTCACGGAAGCCCAGCTGTCGGTGTCGGGATCGTAGACCGCGCCGTCGGCCAGGTACTTGCTGTTGGCGTCGATGCCGCCCCACACGAACACCTTCGAGCCCATCGCGGTGTAGGCGCTGCGCTCGCGCGCGACGAAACCCGCAGGCGGGTCCGCGGTCTTGAGCCACTTGGGCGAGCAAGCCGAGCTCGAGCAAGTGCGACCCTTGCCACAGTGCTGGTCGCAGCTGGCGCAGTTGTTGGCGTCGGTCGTGGGGTTGACGCACTTGTTGTCGCACAAGATCTGCGGCGGCGGGCAAGTCAGGGTCACGCACTGGTTGCCGCTGCAAGTCTTGCCCGGGGAGCAATCGGCGTCACCGCAGCAGGCAAAGCAGCCCGTTCCGGCGCAGCACTTCAACCCGCCCCCGGCGCAAGGCGCGCCCGCGCCACAAACGCCGTTGTTGCAGACGTCAGTCGTACAAGAGTCGCCGTCGCTGCACTGGCCGTCGGAGCAGCACTGCTGGCAACTGGCGCCGCAGTCGTTCGGGGTGGTGGGTGCGCAGGCGCAGGTGCCACCGGTGCACAGCGCGCCGCTCTTGCAGGCGGTGAGACAGGTGCCGCAGTGAGCGCCGTCGGTGTCGGTGTTGACCTCGCAATCGGCCGGATTGCCGTCGCAGTCACCGTAGCCGGGGACGCATACCGGTTTGCCGGCGACGCACGTCTGATTCGGACCGACGGCCTTGCCGCAGCCACCGCAATTCTGCAGATCGACCTTCGTATCCACGCAGGAGGAGCCGCAACGCGTCAGCGCGCCGCAACCCGTGCTGCACGCCACACCGTCGCAGGCCGGCGTCTGAGCCGAGCACACGGTCGTGCAAGCGCCGCAGTGGTTGGGATCGGTGATGGGCGTTTCGCAACCCGGCACGTCGGGGTCGCAATCGAGGTAGCCGGTCAGGCAGCCGCAGGTGCCGGCCGACACGCAGGCGCTGTGCACGCCGCAGTCGAGCCCGCACGACCCGCAAGTGTGCGCGTCGGCCAGCGAGGCTTCGCAGCCGTCGACCGCTTGCAAATTGCAGTCGGCGTAGTCGACCTGACAGCTGCAGACGGAACCGGCGCAGCGCTGGCCAGGGCCGCACGCCTTGCCGCAGCCGCCACAGCTAGCCGGGTCGGACGAGGTGTCGGTCTCACAGCCGTTGACCTTGTCGCTGTCGCAGTCGGCCGTGCCCGCGGGACACATGCAGTTGCCGCCCACGCACTCCTGCTGAAAACCGCAAATAATGCCGCAGTTGCCGCAATTTTCGGGATCGACGGCCGAGTTCACCTCGCAGCCGTCGGCCACGTTCTTGTTGCAGTCGATGTAGCCCTGCGCGCACAAATTCGTGCACGAGGACTCGACGCAGGTGGTGCCCGGGCAGCCGTGCCCGCACATGTGACAGTTCTTGGCGTCGAAGGCCAAGTCGACGCACGTTCCTTCGCAGCACGCCTCGGGTGCGCAATCGGCACACAGACCGATACTGGGTGCGCCGCCATCACCGCCCGCGCCCGCGCCCGCGCCCGCGAAGGTGCCGCCGTCACCGCCGCCACCGGTTAGCTCCGACCCGCCGGTCGTGGTGCCGGCGCCCGGTGCGGTACCGGCCGTGTTTCCACCTTGCGTGGTGCCACCGTTGTCCGGCGTTCCGCCGTCGCTCGGCCCCAAACCCGCGCCCACACCGGCGGTGCCGGCGTCACCGGCGTTGGAGCCGCCGGGCGTCGTCGTGAAATTGTCGTCTAGCACCGCGGGGCAGCCGCCGACGCCGAGCACGGTGAGCAAGAGCGCTCGAGAGAGCCACTGCTCGATCCTCAAAACGCCCCCACGACGCCCGCCGAGCCGGCGTTGACCCACAGCCCCAGCGCACCGGTTTGCGTCCCGCCGGAGGGCCGTGAAGGAGCCGTCAAATACAGTGTGGCACCCGCGGCCAGGCCCACGCCGCCGACGATGTAGCCCACGGTGGAGACGGTGCGCAGCGTGCGAAACGACTGCACGTCATCCCAACCGGCGCCGCCCTCGACACAGTGGTGGTCGGGGCACTCACGCTCCGCTTTGGAGTAGCGGCTGCCCGCCATGAGCCCCGTGACGATGCCGGTTGCGACGCTCGCGACGCCGATGCCACCGACGACCAAGCCCGCGCGTTTTTGCCAAGCCGTGGGGGCCGGCTTCGGTGGCGGCTCGGTTGGCGGGGGCGGCGGCGGCGCGACCACGGCTGGCTTGGGTGCTTCGACGTGATGACCTGCGGGGACGAGCAGGTCGACCTGCGGTCGTTGCTTCTCGACCACGCTGAACACCACCTGCACCGGCTCGCCCCCGGGCGTGACCGCGTTCAGGGTGTGCTCTCCCGGATCGATCGGCAGCTCGACGCCGATCAGGGCGCTGGCCAACGGGCGGCCGTCGAGAGTCACGCTCAACTCGGGATCACTCGCACCTGGGCCCGAAGTGGTGATGGTGACCTTGGGCATGCGGGCTTGTAGAGCGGCCAGGTCGTCTCCGGCGTCGTGGACGGCTTTGCGGAACGGTTCGGGTGACTCGGCGTCCAGAGGCGTACGAGCCGCGCGCATCAACGCTTCTTCGGCCTCGACCAAGCGGTGCAGCTTGGCTAGGGCTCGACCTTCGTAGAGCGCGATGGTGGGGGCCGGTACCAGCGTGTAAGCGCGATGAAACAGGTCGCGCGCGCGCTCGTATTCGGCTCGATCGAGCGCTTCTTTCCCTTGGCTGGCCAGGCTGCGCGCAGCGTTGCGTGTGCTGTCGTCGACGGTCTCAGCCGATGCGCAGGGGCTGAACGAGGATGCCGTGGCGACGAGCAAGAGCGCTCGACAGGTCGACCGAAATCTCAAAACCCGAACTCCGTGTTGAGGCTTCGCTTGGAGGAAGCCTTTGGCGGAGACGTACTCCGAGTTGCCTTCGTTGACGAGCCCGGAGAACGGCTCGGGGCGCGAGCCGGCAACACTGCGGCAGAAGGCATCACTGCGGGTGCGCTCACCATCGGCGACGCGGAAGGTGCAACGTCGACGGCGACCGGCTCGGGCGCCGCGACGGGCGGGGCAACCACGGGCTCGGGAGTGGATGGAGCAGAAACGACCACATTGGACGATACGGCCGCTCGGGCGCCTTCTTCAGCGACCGGGCGCCGATGCAAATGCGGCCCGAGCACACTAAAACTGATGAAGCCAGCACCACCGAGCACGAGCCCCATCAGTGTGAGCGGCCACAGTCTTTTCTGAGTCTTTCGCGAAGAACGAGGGCCGGTGTCGACGGTGGGGGAAGGTGAGACTGGCGTCGCGCTCAGCGCCACCGTGGCCTGCGGCACCGACTGGCGTTCCTCGGGCGCTTCGGAGGTCACCAAGATCTGCAAACCTGTCACACCGCTCTCGAGCCAGTCGTGCTTGAGCGAGCGCGAGGCCACGTCGACCCGTACGCCACGCTCGAACAACCAGAGCGCGAGCGACTCGCCCAGCTCCCACATGGAAGCCCAGCGCTGCGCCGGATCTTTCTTCAAGCAGCGCTCGAGAATGGTCCAAAACTGCGCGTCGCCGGCCAAAAGCTCGGTGGTAGGCCGGGGCTCGTCGCGCAAGATTTTGCGGATCAGCGCGTTGTAGTTGGCGGCTTCGAACGGTGGGACGCCTGTCACCAGCTCGTACAGAACCACGCCCACCGACCAGATGTCCGAGCGCTGGTCGACGTCCTCCAAGCCCTCGGCTTGCTCGGGCGAAAGGTACTGCGGGCTGCCCAGCACCGCGCCAACCTGCGTGAGCCTGGTATCGACATGCGTGCGGTCGAGCTTGGCGATGCCGAAGTCGAGCACCTTGGGTTGGATGCGGCCCTGACCGTCGGTGGCGATGAAGATGTTGGCGGGCTTGATGTCACGATGCACGATGCCTTTCTCGTGCGCGGTGCCGAGGCCGTCGATGACCGGCAGCAACAGCGCCGCGGCTCGCTCGGCGGGCAGCCGCTGCGCGCGCAGCAGCATCGTGTTCAGCTCTTCACCCTGCAAAAGCTCCATCACCAGGAACGGCTCACCTTGCTCGCTCCGGCCGAAGTCGAGGACCCGCACCATCGCCGGATGCCCGAGCTGCGCGGCGGTGCGCGCTTCGCGAGCCATCCGCTCGACGGCTTCGGTGCCGGCGATTTCGGGACGCAGCATCTTGAGGGCCACGTCGACGTCCAGCGCCATGGAGCGCGCCACCCAAACGAAGCCCATGCCGCCTTCACCGAGCTTCTTCTGAAGCACGTAGCGACCAGCGATGACATCGCCGGGACGATGTTCGCGGTGCGACACGGAGGCCAGTTCGGTTGGCATGCCAAGGGTTGCGCGGGCAACGACGTTGCCCGGCAAAACTAACCCCTAAACGTAGCACGCAAGCGACGCTCGCTTAGAGCGCTTTTGGTTTTTGGCTCCCCGCGGCGCCGGGCTTCCCCGGTTTCGACGAGCCCGAACGCGGAGGCTTGCTCGGCTTTTGGCCAACCGGCCTTCGCGGCGGCACGGGCGGCGGTTGCGCCCGCAACGGTGCTGCTGCATTCACGCGCAGTGGGGGCGGGAGTTTTGCGCTGGCGTGGAACGGCCAGGCCACCTTGGGAGGCGGCGCCGCCGGGCGCGCCAGCAGATAACCCTGAGCGTAGTCGACGCCCAGATCACGCACGCAGCTGAGCTCGTCGACGGTCTCGATGCCTTCCGCCACCACGCGCGCTCCAAGCTCCTTGCAAAGGTTCACCACGTGTCGCACGACCGCGCGCTTGCGCGCATGACCGTGGATGCCACGGGTCAACGCCAAATCGAGCTTGACGATCGACGGCTCCAAATCGACCACACGCTCCAGGTTGGAGTGACCGGCCCCAAAGTCGTCGACGACCAACAGCGCGCCACTCCGGCGGCACAGCTCGCGCAGCACGCTCAGACACAGCTCGAAGTGGGTAAATGCCGCAGATTCGGTGATTTCCAGGAACACCGGCGCGGCGTGAAAGCAGAGCGGGTCGTCCGGGCGAACGAGCCAGCGCGAGCTCAGCTCCTCGGGGTGCAAGTTCACGAACAACGGCACGTCGCCACACGTTTGGAAAGCCACCTCACGAATCAAGCGACCGAGCCTTCCGCAGGCATTCTCTTTCACCGCGTGCTCGAACAGCACTGGCGGCGCCTGGTACTCCGGTCGCCGGCAACGCACGAGCGCCTCGTGCGCGAAGGTGGCGCCCGTCGTCATGTCGACGATCGGCTGAAACACCACACCGATGTCCGAGACGGTCAGCGCTCGCACCCCACCGACGTCGGCTTCCGACCCGCCGCCGCCGAGTGTCCAGCTGAGCTTGTCCTTTTCCATCCGTGGCTTGGCAGGCGTCAGGCTATCCGGACGATCGAGTCCTCGCCACGTTCCAGACGGCCACGCCGGCGGCTGGTTCAGGCCGACGCGCCCACGAACTTTGGAGCACCTTTCCCCCTCACCCCCTACCTTGCGACCAATGTAGCTGCGCCGCCCACGTTCAGCGCGATTGACGCTCGCTGAACGTGGACGGCGCGGACCGCCACCCCGGAATCCTTCCTAGCTCAGAGCGGGCAGACCATCTCACAGCTGCCCTGGAGGCAGGCTTGCACCGCGCACTTGCCGCCCGGACACATTTTGCAAATGTCGGCTATCACCGGGCAGTCCTCGGTGACTTTGCACTGCGGCTCGGGGTTGGGCGGACACGCGAACACGCACGAGCCCGAGATGCAGTCGAAGGTGGCGCAAGTGTCGTTGCCGCACGGCACGCATTTGGGCGGAGGCGTACCGCAGTCCATCGCCGTCTTGCACATGCCGGGGTCGGCGCATTGAGGCAAACCGGGCTGGCACTTGCCGTCGGCGCTGCAGTAGCTGGGCTTCATCGTGTCACACGCGCCGTCGGGACCGCACACCTTGCACTCGGCTCCGCACGCCTGGCCCTTGCACGGGTCGACGTTCGCGCAGCCCGGATAAGACGTCTGGCATTGACCCATCAAGCACTGGCTGGTCGGACACGACGTGCTGCCGTCGCCGCAGTCGGCACAGGCAATCTTGGGGACGGGGCAGTCCTTGTCGGTGGCGCACTTGGTCGTGCACATGTCGCGCTCGGTGATGCATTTGCCACCAGCCGCACAGTAAGTCCGGTTGCAGGCGTAGGTGCCGTCGGCGCACGGCTCGCAGGGAGAGCCCGGGTTGGGGCAGTCCGCGTCGGTCATGCAGATGTCGATGGGCGTGGCACCGCCCACGCCCGGATCCTTACCCGCCACGTTGCCGTTGGCACCCATGCTGGTGGCGCCGTTCGCATTGGCACCCGTGCCGTTGGCGCCCGTGCCTTTGCTGCCGCCGGTGGTGGTGCCGTCGCTGCCGGCTTTGCCCATGCCGGGCTCGTCTCCGCTGCCGATGTCCGACACACCTCCGCACGCGGCCAACAGCAGCAGGCTCGTGCTCAGGCTCGCTACCAATCCCCATCGCACAACTTTCGTCGCTTTCATCGGCAACCCATCCTTTCTTCAGACGGTCATCCCCGCGTGGGGTCCCGAGCGATCACGGAAAGAGCAATTTGCGAGCGCGTGAAGCGTGCGGGCTCTTGGGAAAGCCATCCAGCAACCGCCGCGCGGCGCTGCGGGCTTCGCTGGCGCGCCCCAACCGGTCGCAGGTTTCGAGCTGCAGGAACAACACCTCGGGCAGCAACCTGGCTTCCGGAAAGTCGCGCTCGTAGCTGCGCAGCAGCGCGAGCCCCGGCTCGACCTGGCCCGACGCGAGCAGCGCGCGAGCGCGATCGACGTAAGCGACCTCAGCCGCCAGCGGCGCTCCGATTTCGAGCACGGTCGCCGGCGCGACCGGCTCAGTTGCGCTGACGTGAGGCGCGGGGGTGCTCGGCGTGGTCGGGACCGCGAGGACGGGAGCTTCGACGGCAGTGCTCGGCGCGGGCAACTCCGGCGTTGCTGGCGCGGGTTTCACGACGGGTTCTGGAACCGGCGCTGGCGCCGCTATCACGGCATGAGACGCCGGCGGCGACACCGCGGGCCCGCTGGCGACCGCAGCTGCACCGGCAAGCCCGACCCCGCCCACGACGCCAATGCCGACCCACTTCACCAGTAGAGTGGCCGAAACTACCTTCACGGCTCCGCCCGCCGCCGTACCGCCTACCGCTGCCGTACCGGCGCCCGCGCCCGCGCCGAGCGCACCCTTCGCGGAGCCCGCAACCGCGCCCGCGCTACCGGCGGCGCTCACGACTGCGGCCGAGGCTCCGAGCGCGGCCAACGTTTGCTGCACCGACGCTTCGGCGGGTTGCTCTTCGGCCCCGGCTTGCAGCAGCTGCGCAGCCAACCCCCGCGACCGTTTGGAGATTCGTTCCGGATCGGTCATGTGTCGCCTCCAGAAAAACGCCGACGCGCTTCCGCGCGCGCCACCCGCTCTTCGAAATCCTCACGCGCCCGGCGCAGCCGCGACGCGGCGGTGCCGACCGGGATGTCGCACAGCTCGGCAATTTGCGGCGTCGACAGCTCTTCGAGCTCGAACAGCACGAACACCACCCGCAAGTCTTCGGGCATTTCGTCCAGCAACTGGTCGAGCAATGCGCGAGCCTGACGGCGCTCCAGCACTTGCTCGGCGTTCGGCTCCGGCGCGACGCGCTCGCTGGCAGCCTCCAGTGGCTCTTCGCGCCGCCGGCCCAAGCTGCGGCGCGCCCGCGCGCCCACATTGAGCGCGACACCGTACAAAAACGCGCGTTCCCGCGGCGCCTCGACCTCGTGCAGCCGGCGGGACGCCGTCAAAAACACCTGTTGGGCGGCGTCGTCGGCGTCACCCTCGCGCAACCCCAGCCGGCGCAAGAGCCGCCACACGAACGCGTAGTGGTCGCGCACCAACCCGACCAGGCGCTGGCTGGAGGCTCGGGGGGACGATTCGGCCTCGTCCAAAGCGGCTGCTTCTGCTGCCACGGTCGTTTATCCCCAGGCAGCCTGGCAGGCGATCACCAAAAGCGCACGCCGACGGCGGTACTGCCGGCGCCGCTGAACCAGGGCACCTCGTAGACCAGCTGAGTCGGGTTCAAGAAGCGAAATTGGTGGGTGGCGCGCAGCGGAAACATGGCAGCGCCCCGTAGCTCGAGCCAAAACGGAGCGTCGGGCTCCCACGCCAAGCGTAGCTCGCCGCCCACAGCCGCCCACAAAATGGTCCTGCCGTCGGGCTTGGTCAGCTCGTCGCTCCGCTCACCCTGCGCGCGCAGCGTGCCCAGATCGAACGTGGCGCAGGGAGCGAACGCCCATTCATCGGCGTGAAAACGCCAAGGGCAGGCGCTGGTTTCCACTCCCAAGATCCGCAGCTGGGCGCGGCGACCTTCGCCGACGGTGACGTCGTGCCAGTCGTAGTGAGCCGACAAGCGCAAAGCAAAACCAGCGCGCCAATCCAGCTGACCCACCAGGGCCAGGCGCGGCGCCACCCCCAAATCGAGCGCGTGAAGCAAGCTGCCGTAGCCACCAGCCACGCCGACGCGCGCTCCCGCCAAGGCGCGCTCGCGAACCCGTGGCGGCGGGGCCGTCGGCTCCGGCTTGGCGGCGACCGGCGGCTCGCGGGGCGGTGGCGCCGTCGTTGGCGTCGCTGCGGACGGAGCCGGCTCTTCGTCTTCGCGCAGGGTCGCGTCGAGCGCCAGCGCGGTGATGAGCGCCAAGCTGCTCACGACGGCGTCGCATTGTTCGCCGTGCAGGTGACGCGCAACCCGGGTCCCACCGTCGTCGAGAAACGCGATGTCACCGGCAAATCCGTCGGCGTCGGCGACGATCGCGACATTGAAAGTGCGAGCCAGCTCGCCCGGTTCGGCGACGCGCCCCCGCGACGTGCGCTCACGAACCCGTTCAGTGAAGGCAGCCGCGTCGGGACAGCTGGGCGGAGCCGCGTACTGAAACCGCACGGCCTCTTCGCTCGGTTCGGCGCGCAGCGGGGCCGCCAAGGTCACGAGCGGCAAAAGCGCGAAGGGCCACCGAGCCACGCGCGCAGCTTCGCTCAAGCGCTGCCGGAACCGAGCTTGGAATCGTCTTCGCCCTCGGATCCTTGCGTTTTTGCCAGGCCCGGCCGCTGTTCCGAAAGCGCCCGCTCCAGATCGGCCAGGCCCGAGTCGCTCAAATCCGGAGTCAGGCGGCGAGCTCGCTCCAGCACGTTGGCGGTTCCGAAGTAA
>JBEQSW010000636.1:0-10733 GCA_040348565.1 Myxococcales bacterium
CCTCTTCCGGCGCGATGTCGGATGGCCCTGAATCCGTCGCTCTAGATCCTGCCCCCACTTACAGCCAGCTCTACGACGATTACTTCGCGCTCGGTACGCCCGGCCATTGCGCGACAGCCGGCTGCCATGCAGATCCGGGCCAACCGTGTGGGCGTGCGGCGCAACCAAGGCAGAGTGCTACGTCGGCATGACCATGGTCGGATTGATCGATCCCATCGACCCCACCCACTCGTCGATCGCCAGCCCCACCCTGTCGCCACTGGTGTGGATCAACCCCCTCGGCGGCAACATGCCCTTCGACTCACCTGCGGAAAACGCCCCCGCCCGCCACGCCATCACCGCCTGGGTCGCCGCCGGCGCCCCAAACGACTGACAACTCGCTCTCCTCTCGATCCGCCCACCGTGGTTCAGCGTTCGCTTTCGGGGCCTGCCCCGAAAGCATGGAACGAGGTCAGCCATACCTTGGCGAAGCCAGATCACGATCGCCAGAGTAGCCACGACACACAAACTGGCGAGACCAGCGCCCGCTGCGCCCCGACAAACCACGGACGCACGACAAACCCGGTCGCGAGCGGCAGCGAAAAAGTAGAGCAGCCCACGCAGGAGCCCAGGTCACGAGGGAGACCTAAATCTCCAATGCGATACCGAGCAACCAACTACTGCTCCCAATATCGAGCACTTTGGAGGAGCCAAACCCATCCAGCTGCGGCCGGAACCACTCGGCGAAGATGTACGAGTTGTTGATGCCAGTGATGCCGTCGGCGGTGACGGCGTCGTCTTCGTTGAGCACGTCGAGCAGGAACATGCCGCCCAGGGCGTAGGTGAGGCCGTACGAGGCGCCGCGGCCGACCTTGCCGTTGGCTTCGGCGCTGCGCTTGCCGTCGGACGACCACCACATGCCGTAGCCGACGCCGAGCTTGGCGTAGGGCACGAGCGGGATCTTGAGCTCTTTGCTGACGACGTCGGCGCGCACCACGCCCACCAGGTACATGGGCATGATGTTGAGGCGCGTGCTGGTGCCGGACAGCTCGTCGTTGCTGGCGAAGCGCGCTTTGGCCGTGAACTTGGTGTAGCCCCAGCCCAGGCCCGGCGCGAGCGTGCCGAAATGCGGGATGCGTAGGAGCTGCCAGTCGATCTCGGCTCCGAACATGTAGCGGGTGTCGTTGCCGAAGGTGCTTTGGAAAGGCGTGCTGCCGAGCTGGCTGTCGACTTCTGGCCGATAGCGCCCGAGGCGCAGCTCGAACGCGGCTTCTTGCTTGGATGCGGATTGCACGCCGCGCCTGGCGCCGTAACCACCGACGTCATCGACGCCTTGCGCGTGCGCCGGCAAGGCGGTGAGTAGCGCGCCGAGGCTGGAGACGAGGGCGACGAGGCGCCCGAAGCGGTGGCTCACTTGCGCCTCCGCCAGAACGCGCAGGCAGCGAGGAGGAGGGCCGCACCCGTGTACATGGCGTCGCCGTGGGCGGGGGCGAAGCTGCAGTAGCCGCCGCCGGCTTGGCCGCCGGCCTTGGTGTATGCCTCGTAGAAGCCGGTCACGTCGCGCGGGGTGCCGCAGGCCAGGCCCGAGAGCAGGCCGATGTTGTTGGCGTCGTCTTCGGTAGCGATCGCGATAGCGTATTGCCCCTCGTTTTCGAGGACGGGGTCGGTTTCGCCGCCCTTGGACGTGAGAGCACCGATGGTGCCGCAGTCGATGGCGCCTTCCGGGACAGGCTTGCCAGGGACGAGGATGGTGGAGGTGCAGTTGGGGTCGACGGTGACGGAGGTATTGGTTCCGCCCGTGCCACTGGTGCCACTGGTGCCGCTGGTGCCGGCTCCGCCAGCCGCATCCGCGGCGCCGGCGGCAGCAACGTCGGTGGTGGTTCCGCCGCCGCTCGTGTCGGTGCCGGCGGTGGCGCCGGTGCCGGCCGTTCCGGTGACGGGCGCGCTGCCCTGCGGGCTGCAATAGAAGTGGTAATGCAGCAGGTTGGTTTCACCCGTGGGCGGGGTGAAGCTGGTGACGAGGGTCATGTCGCCGGCGACCGCCGAGACGTTGCTGGGCGCGGGCGGGGCGACGATGTCGTACTTGAATTGCCAGGAGACGGGCGTCGACGTGACGAGCGAGGCGTTGCTGTTCAGGTCGTAGACGACGAAGAACAGCGCGCGGGTTTGCAGACCGGCGCCCTGGGGCGTGTCGCAGCCCGCGATGCCGACGTCGGAGGTCTCGCCGTAGGTCTTCACCATCTCGCGGAAGTGCAAGTCGATGCGCGTCTCGATCGTGGAGCCAGTCGCCACCCGCGCGCACGTCTTGGACACGGAGCTCGCGGCGCGGTTTTCGTTTTTGTCGCAGCCGGCGCCTGACCAGACTTCGAACACGCCGCCCGAGCTGTTCTTCACCGAGTAAGAAAAGCTGGCGACGGCATCGTCCAGACAATCCTGGCGGTTGAGCACGTTGAGCAGCCGGTTGGCGGGGCGGGAACGACCGTCTGCGTACGTCCATTTGGGAGGACTGAACGTCAGGGTTCCGAGGGCGTGAGCCGGGGCGGCGGAAAGACCCGACGCACCCAGGCAGAGCGTGGCGACCAAGAGGCGAAAGAAACGCATGCGGACGAGGCTTTATGAGCACACGGCGTGCCACGCCGCAATCGCGGCATGCGGGTGGCCTAAAGGGCGGCAGGGCCGCGGATTCATGCGCGGCGGCCGCCGCCGCTTTCCGCCAGGTTGGCGCAGCGCGCGGGGCGACTGACAAACTGTCAGAGACGAACGTCGACGTGCTGCTGACGGCGCAGGTTGTCGAGCCAGGAGCGGCGAGCTTGGGCCATCTTGTCCATGTAAACTCGCTCGCCCAGCTCTCGCTTGGCGGAGTCGAAATCGGGCAGGTTGGACGGGTCGCGCTCGACGACCTTGAGGATGATGAAGTCGGCCCCGCTGCGGAACGGCTGCGAGACCTGACCGGTGGCCAGGGCGGCGGCGTTGCGCGCCAGATCGGGCGGGAGCTGCGCGGGCTGCACCTTGTTCATCGCGCCGCCGTTGGCGCGGGAGGTCGCGTCTTCGGATAGCGCGCGAGCCACGGCCGCAAAGTCCTCGTGGCGGGTGCGCTCCAACGCCGCGTCGACCAGCTTGCGGGCCTCGGCGGGGGAGCGGTTGCTGCCGCGGATCACGATCCAAGCCAGACGCACCCCGAGCTGGGCGCGCTCCTCGGCTTCGATCTTTTGATAGGCGGCGCGTAGATCTTCTTCGGTGATGCGGATGCGACCTTGCAAGCGCACGTTCAGCAGCTTGGCCTCGAGCAGCTGCCGTCGCAGCTCTTCGCGGTATTTGGACTCGGGCATGCCGGCGCGCGCGGCTTCGGCCAACACTTGCTCGACGGCCATCTTGTTTTGGGCGGCCACGCGCTTGAGCGCCTCGTCGATTTCCACGGGCGTGATGGTGACCTTGGCCTGCGCGGCCGCCTTCTCCATCAGCTCTTCGTCGACGATTTTTTGCAGGACCGCTTTGTAGACCTGAGAGATGGCCGCGTTGCGCTGCGCTCCCACCGGCACGCTCTGCTGCACCTGCAGCATGAACGGCTCGGCGCGGCGCCGGAGGTCACTGAGCAGAATGGCGCGCTCACCCACGGTGGCGACAATCCGCTCGACCACGGTGGCCTGGGCGGTGGCGGCGCAAAGCACGCTGCCGAGGAAAGCCGAGCCAATCAGGCGTTGGAGCGAAGGTCGAAGAGCCAAGGGCGCAGGGTCATAGCACTCCCGGCTTGACTATGGACCCCGTTTGGCGATGCTGTTCGGGCATGGGGCGTTTGGTTTCGGGTGCTGAGCTACGGACGTTCCTGGGCGCTAGCGTGGTTTTTTTGTGGGCCTCCGCCGCCTTGGCGCAGGTTCCGGCCCCGTCTGCCAGCGCCAAGCCCCCACCATCCAACCCGCCCGCCGTTGAAGCGCTGCCGCCGGTACCGCCGCCGCCGCCGGCCGCCGAGCCCACTCGACCAGCACCCGCGCCGGTGAGCCAGCCCCGTCCGGCCGCGGTGGCGCCAACACCCGCGGAGCCGCCGCCCCTCGACCCGCCGGCAAGCCAGCCCTCGCCGTCGCGCCCCCCGTTTCTGCACACGGCCGCCGAGATGGATCAGTTGAAGCCGCTGCGCGAGAAGCGACAAGTGCTGCCTGCCAGCGAGCCGAACATCGGTGGCGCGGGGTCGGGGCGCACGGTTCCGCCCGACTTCGTTTTGCGCTCGTCGCCCTGGGTCGACTTCTCCCTCGTCAGTTTCAACCTCGAGGAGCGCGCCGGGAACTTCTTGAACTTGGGCGTTCAAGTCGGCGGCTACTTTTTCGAGCGATTGCGGGTGGCCGGGCGGATCGTGGTTCCGCTCGACGACGTGAGCGACGGCTACACCACGTTCGGCCCTCCGCAGTCCAATGGAGCGCAGTCGTTCCAGCGCGTCCAAGCCCGTTCGATGTCGATGCTCTACTCGGCGTCGGTCGGTCTTTTGATCACCAACTCCCGGACGTTCGCGTTCGGGCCGAGCGTGGAGCTGCAGCGCACCGACGTGGCCGCTTACGGCAGCGCCGTGTCGTTGGGGCTGCCGTTCGAATGGACGACGCCGAAACACTTGCGGGTCGGCTTCGAATTTGCGCTTGGGCACGCCTTCGGCGGCAGCCTGAAAGACGTCTGCCGCAACCTGACGTCGCCGGTGACATCGTGCGGAATACGCAGCACGGATCGACCGTCGGGAACGGCGGTGCTGGCGCAGTTCAATATGGGGTACGCGCTGGGCGCCTTGTGAGGAGCGCGGGAGCCGGGGGTTACATGGTCATGTCGGGGCGGCTGGCGGTGGTGACGAAGTAGTTGCGCGGCCAGTGGCGGTAGAAGTCGGCTTTGAAGACGGGGGTGCCGTCGTCGGGGTCCACGTCGTCGGTCAGCTTGCCGATGATGCGGACGAGTGAGCCGCGGTTGACGCTTTTTTCGCCGATGTCGTCGCCGGGAGTCAGCTTCACTCGCGCGTGAACGATAGCGAATTCGTGCTCGCCCACCGTGACGCGGCAGGTTTGCTCGTCGAGCGCTTCGCACAGGTTGCGAATCTCCAGCGTGCGCACGCTGAGCGTGAGATACGCCATGCCGCCCGGGCCTTCGGCGCGCTTGTTCACGATGCCGAACACGCTGACCTTGCGCTTCTTCCATTCGGCGTGGTCACGCTCGGCCATCACCGGGTCGTATTCGTGCGCGCCCTCGGCCGCGTCTTCCTCGGCGCTGAGCGGCGCGTAGGTTCGGCTGTAGCCGTAGGGACCGGCGGAGGCACAACCAGTGGCGAGCAAGAGCGCAAACGCAGGCGACCAAAGACGCATGGCTTCGCGAACTATCATGACTGCCCGGGAGTGTGTCCCCAAATTGCTGGTCTTCCCGCAAACGTGCCCGTGCCTCAGACCCCGGGCCACCAACGAACCGGCCCCCCACGACTCCTCACGGACGGTCGGGCAGCGCACGCTCACGATTCATCATGGCTTGGGCTGCCCCCCCTTGCAGAAACTACCGTGGCGTCGCGAGGCCAAGACGAGCGAGAGCGCCTTGGGCTGCTGCCATGCAGGCAGCTTGTTTAGAGTGCCTTCGGGATTTACAGGGAGTACGGGAGGTGGGGGAAGCGAGAGCGCATTTTTGTTTTTGGAGGACCAAAACCAAAAATATTTTCCTCGAGAGAAAGCTGGAGGGGTTGAGCCCGCGACGCTGCTGCAGACCCGCGGGCGTCAGCGCGTACCCCAAAATTCTCGCCTCTGCCTCGCCCTCCCGTCCTCCCGTCCTCCTTGTGAAAAAAATCTCGAACGTACGAGGTGGCCTCGCGCCGCAACGGAAGCTTCTGCGATTCAGGCTGCATCTCGGCAGCCCGAGATGTGATGAGTCGCTAGGCGGGCACGTGTGCGGCTGAGATATCGCAATCCAGCGACACGGCGTACTGAAAAGCCCGCGTTACCGCTTTACATCCGCTCCGGCGCTTCGATGCCCAAGAGCGACATGCCCTGGACGAGGACGCGGCCGGTGAGCTCCGTCAGGGCGATGCGTGACGCGCGAACGTCAGCCGGCACGTCGTCTTTCAGCACCGGGCATTCGACCCAAAAAGACGCAAAAGCGCTGGCCAGCTCGTACAAGTACGAGCACAGCTTGTGCGGCTCCAGCGCCACCACCACCGACTCGACGGCTTCGCCGAAGCCGGTCAAGAGCAGTGCCAGCGCACGTTCACGATCGTGCTGGATTCGTAGCTTGCTGCCGTCGATGACGTCGCTAGCCGTGAGCTTGCGCAGCAGCGAGCGCCGGCGAGCCTGCGCGTACTGGAGGTAGGGGCCGGTGTTGCCCTCCGGAGCCAGCATGCGATCCCAATCGAACACGTAGTCTTTGATGCGGTCGCTGGATAGATCGGCGTACTTGATGGCGGCGAGCGAAAGGCTCTGCGAAAGCTCGAGCTTGGCTTCCGGTGTCAGATCGACACCGCGCTTGTCGAGCTCGGCCAGGGCACGCTCGCGGCCTTCGTCGAGCAGCTCGATCAGCCGCAGCGTATCGCCCGAGCGCGTCTTCATCATCTTGCGGTCGTTGCCCAAGATGGAGCCGAAGCCGACGTGCTCGGTGCGGACGCGGTCCGGCACGTAGCCGGCCAGGCGCGCGACCGCAAACACCATCGCGAAGTGCTGGGCCTGCGGCGAGCCGACGACGTAAAGGATGCGGGTGCCGTGCAGCTCTTGCACGCGGTAGCGCAGCGCCGCCAGATCCGTCGCGGCGTAGCCGAAGCCGCCGTCGGACTTTCGGATGATCACCGGCAGCGGGTCGCCCTCGCGGTTCTTGAAGCCGTCCGGGAACACGCACAGGGCGCCGTCGCCGATGCTGGCTACACCGCGTTTCTCCAAATCCGCAGCAATTTCAGGCAGGTACGGGTTGTAGAAGCTCTCTCCGCGCGTGTCGGCGGGCGTCATCGTCACGCCCAAGCGCGCGAACACCTTTTCGAAGTGCAGCTTGGAAGCGTCGACCAGCGCGTGCCAGAGGGTGAGCGTCGCGGCGTCTCCACCTTGTAGCGACACGACGCGATGCCGCGAGCGCTCGGCGAACGCCGGATCTTCGTCGAACTTTTTGCGCGCGGCCTTGTAGAAGACGTCGAGCTCACCCACCGAGAGCTCGGCGGCTTTTTCGGTGCCGCCCAGGTCGAGCAGGTGCTCGATCAACATGCCGAAGGGGGTGCCCCAGTCGCCGATGTGGTTTTGGCGAATGACTCGGTGCCCGGCGAACTCGAGCACGCGCACCAAGCAGTCTCCGATCACGCACGGGCGCAGGTGGCCGACGTGCATCTCTTTGGCGACGTTGGGGCCGCCGTAGTCGACGACGACGGTGTCGGGCTGTTGGGTGCGAGCGACGCCCAGCCGCGGATCTTGCAAGGTAGCGGCCAGTAAGCCATCGAAGTAGCTGTTCTTGAGCGTGAGGTTGATGAAACCGGGGCCGGCGATTTCGACCTTCTCGCATAGGTCGTCGACCTGCAACGCCGCGATCAGCGCTTGCGCCACCTCGCGCGGTGGGCGCTTGAGCGTTTTGCCCAGGCTCATCGCCAGATTGGCTTGAAAGTCCGCGCGGTCCGAGCGGCGCACCAACGGATCGACCCCGGCGTGCTCGGGTCCAAAGGCGCTGGAAACGGCGCGTTGAAAGCGCTCGGCGAGCGCTTGCTGTGGTGACTGGACGACGTCGGTCATGGCGAGGTCGGCTGTATAGCACCTTGCGCCCGGCGCTCACGGACCAGCCGCCAGAAGCGCGCGCCCAGCTCCAGCGCCAGCAAGCCCAGCAGCAGCCAACCCAGCTCAGGCGAGGCGTCCACTTGCGGAGCCGCGCCGGTCTTGCTCGCTCGCCAGGCGTTGGGCAACTCTTGCTTGGGCATGCTGAGCACCTCGTCCGCCGGTAGGGTGATGAAGCGCGCTTCGCTCTTGCCGTTCAGGGTGATGGTGTAGCGGCCGGTGGTTTCGGGCAGGGCGACGCGCTGGCCCTCGGCTTCGCGCAGCACGAGGGGCCCGCCGTTGCCGTTCACCTGCAGCGTGCCAGTCGCCGGAAACCACCATTCGGTGCCGGCCTCGCTGGCGCGCGGGCCGCGCCGCCGCAGCGCTTCGCCCACCATGTGATCGAGCAGGGCGAGAAAGGCCGGACGCAGCGGCAAGTCGCTGACCTCGACCGAAACCGGCAAGCCGACGCTGAACAGTAAGCCGCGACCGCGCTCTTGACGCGTGACCAGCACCTTGGCGTCGCTCCAGCGCCCGACGACGTCGGCCCCGGGTAGGAGCGCGCTGTCCAGCCGCGCGCGGCCTTTGGGCGCAATGTCCTTCAAGCTCTCGGCTTCGGCGCCTAGCCAACCGAAGGAACCGACGTCGATGCCGCTGTCTTTTGGCAGTGGCTCCCAGTCCACGGCGCCGCGCAAGAATGGCTCGAGGCTGGCACCCAGCTGCGTATCGTGAGCGCGCGTGCCCAAGAACAGCGCCGCCACCGCGCCGCTTTCGAGCCAGCCGTCCACGGCTGCGCGCGTCTCCGGAGTCAGGCCGGGCGGATCGTCGATGAACAGCGCGGCGACGTCGTTGAGCTCCGCGGCTTCGCGCGGGAGCTCGGGCAGCGGACGCACGGGCGCTCCGTACGGCAGCGCGTGCAGGGCTTGCTCGAGCAACGGAGCGCCGCCCGTCGCGACCGCTTCGCCCTCGCTGTCGACGTGCACGGCCAGGCTGAGCCCCCGCGATTCCGGCGCCACCTCGGCGCGATCGTCGTCGGGGTTTTGGTCCGCGCCGGTCAGCTCGACGGCGCCAGCGAAATCCGCCTTGGCTTCGAGGGTCAGGGTTTGCTCGCCGCGCTGCACCACCAAGCGCGCCTCGGCTTTGACGTTCGGATCTTTGCCAACGAGCTTGAGCGTGCGCGAGCGCGCGGCTGCTTCCGTCGAGCAGGCGACCACCGCCGTCACGCGCGGTCCGCTTTGCTCGGCGCGCAACACGCCGCAGTCGTCGGCCTTGGTGGCCAGCTCGGGCAACGCGGCCCACACCCCTTCGGCCGGCTCGCTCGGGAATTCTCCGGCCAAATCACTGAGCAGAACCACGCGCTTGTCCTTGTGCGGCAAGCTGCTCAAGGCGGCGCGCCCGAGCGCGATGGCCGCTCCCAAATCGGTGGCGCGGTCGGTCGGGCGCAGCTCGTCCAGCGCGCGGGCGGCGGCTTGCAAATCGGTGCCGGCGGCCAGCGCCAAGCGCGCGGGCTTGCCGGCTCGCACCAACGCCACGACGTCGCCGTCGCGGGCGGAGCCGAGCAGCTCGTGGGCGCTCTCGATGGCGCGCTGAAAGCGCGTTTTGCCGTTGGGCAAGCGAGTGCGCATGCTGGCCGAATCGTCGACCACGATCGCCAGCGCGACCGACGCCCCCCCGCTGCGGCCGAGCGCGACGCGCGAGCAGCGCACTAGCGGCCCCGCGCCCAGCATGGCCAGGCACAAGATCATCAACGCGCGTAGCGCCAGCAGCCCGCGATCTTCCAAGCGGCTGCGCTCGCGGGCGGTGGAGCGAGTGACCGGCACCAACGACGCGGCCGGGAACGGTTGCTCTTTGGCGCGACCGCGCCGCAGCAAGTGCGCGAGCGTGGGTGCGGCTACGAGCAGCGACAGACCCAGGGCCAAGACGGTGACGAAGCTCACGCCGACGGCTCCACGTGGCTGCTCAAGATGCGACGCACCAGCTCCTCGGGCGGGTCGCTGGTGGCGCAGGTGAGCAGCCGTCCCCCGCGCGGCAAAAGCTGCTGTTCTGCCCGTTTTTGCGCGGCCGCCAGCGCCGCCAGGTAATTTTGCCGAGACAGCGCGGCGTCGGTTTCGACCAAGGTTTTGCCCTCGAGCGAGCGCAGCTGCACCGCGCCCTCGAACGGGAAATCGCGCTCGGCCGGCGACAGCACCTGGATGACTTGCAGCATGCGGCCGCGCGTCGTCAGGGTGGTCAGCGCCTCCAGGCTACCGCTCGGTAGATCGAGCAAGTCGGTCAGCACGACCTGGATGGCGCCCCGGCGCGCGGAGCGCTGGGCTTGACCCAAGGCTTGCTCGAACAATTTCGGATCGGCGCTCAAGTCGCCGTCCGGCTCGACGTCTTCCAGCGCCAGCGCGATGCGCTCGAACGCGTCGCGACCGGAACGCGGAGGCAGCGGGCGAGCACCCTTGCCGCCGAGAAAATCCAAGCCGACGCGATCACCCGTGCGCACCGCGATGTAGGCCAGCGCAGCGGCGATGACTGCCGCGAAGCCGTACTTGGGACCGGGAGCGCCCGGCCCCGCGTAGGACATGGACTTGCTGGCGTCGACGAACAGCCACAAATCGCGATCGGTCTCGGTTTCGAACTCGCGGATCAGTAGCTCGCCATGGCGCATCAACGCGTGGCGATCGATGTAACGCAGGTCGTCCCCGGGCACGTAAGCGCGGTGCCCGCCGAACTCGACGCCGGAGCCTTTGCGCGGGCTCTTGTGGCTGCCCGCGTACACGCCGTCGGCCACGCTGCGCGCCTTCAAACGCAGCGGAGCGAACGCGCCCCAGTCGAGCTTGGTGCGGATCTCGGTCACGTGGCGCGACCACAAACGGCCAGAATTTTGGGCGAAAGCTCGACCGGCGACAGGGTGACGCCCGGGCTGCGCTTGAGCCATTCGCTGCAAGCGGCGGTGGCCAGCCCCGGCGCCTCGAGCGCGACGTACGCTTCGAGCAGCTGCCGTTGCACGAGCGCGACTTGCGGCTCGCTCAGCTCGGCGGAGGC